>NZ_NGFP01000159.1 GCF_002149035.1 Streptosporangium minutum | reverse complement strand
GCCTCGGCCCGTTCGCCGGTACGGCGGGCGAAGAGCTTGAGCAGGTCGTGGAAGCGGTAGCGGCCGGGGGCCGGAGCCTCCAGCAGGCTGGCGTCCACCAGGGACTCCAGGATGTCCTCGGTGTCCGTCGGGTTCAGCGCGAGCAGCGCGGAGGCGGCCCCGGCTGAGATGTCCGGGCCGCCGGGCAGGGAGAGCAGCCGGAACGCCCGGGCCTGCGCCGGACTGAGCTGTCCGTAACCGAGGGCGAAGGTCGCCTCCACCGCGAGGTTGCCCACGCGCATCTCGTCGAGGCGGCGGCGCTCGTCGGCCAGCCGGGGCACCAGCGAGGCGACCGTCCAGGAGGCTCGGGCGGCCAGGCGCGCCGCCACGATCCGCACCGCGAGCGGCAGGAAGCCGCAGGCGGCGACGACGTCCATGGCGGCGGCGCGCTCCGCGGCCACCCGTTCGGCGCCGGCGACCGTGCCGAACAGGGTCAGCGCCTCGTCCGGTTCCATGACGTCCAGGTCGACCAGCCGGGCCGCGGCCAGGTCGGCGAGCTTGCCGCGGCTGGTCACCATCGCCGCGCAGCCGGTCGATCCGGGCAGCAGGTGGCTGACCTGGGCGGCGTCCCTGGCGTTGTCGAGCAGCACCAGCATCCGCCGGTCGGTCAGCAGGGAGCGGAACAGCGCCGACCGCTCGGCCAGGCCGTCCGGGATGATGTCGGCGGGCAGGCCGAGGGCGCGCAGGAACGCCGCCAGCACCGACTCGGGCGCGACCGGCTCCTCGCCGTATCCGCGCAGGTCGGCGTAGAGCTGGCCGTCGGGGAACAGGTCGTGCAGGGTGTGGGCGACGTGCACCGCCAGGGTCGTCTTGCCGACGCCCCCGATGCCGGAGATGGCGGCCACCGGCACGCCGTCGGCGCCGCCCTGGGTGGACAGCAGGGTGCACAGCCGGGCGATGATCTGGCGGCGGCCCGTGAAGTCGTTCACGGCCGCGGGGAGTTGCGCCGGGCGCGGCAGTTCGGGAGCGCCGGCGCCGGGCTCGGCGGTCTCCGGCGGCCGGGCGGGCTCCGGGGGGTCGGCGGGCGCGAGCCGTACCGGATCGGCGGCGGGGAGCGAGGCGGGGGCGAGGCTCGGATCGCCGGTGAGGATGCGCTGGTGCAGGGCTGTCAGGCCGGGCCCCGGCTCGATGCCGAGCTCCTCGATCAGCGCGGCGCGGGTGTCGGCGAAGGTCGCGAGCGCGTCCGCCTGCCGTCCGCACCGGTAGTAGGCCAGCATCAACTGGGCGCGGAGCCGCTCGCGGAGCGGGTGGTCGGCGGTCAGCGCGATCAGCTCGGAGACGACGTGGGCGTGCCGGCCCAGCTCCAGGTCCAGGTCCATCAGGGTCTCCAGCACGCTCATCCGGCGCTCGACGAGCCGGTCGCGCTGGTGCTCGGCATAGGGGCCGACGGCCCCGGCCAGTGGCTCACCGGTGCACAGCGCCAGGCTCGCGCGCAGGCTCTCGGCGGCTCCGGCGCGGTCTCCGGCGCGGCGGGCGGCCTCGGCCTCCTGGAGGCCCCGGTCGAAGAGGGTCAGGTCGAGGACTCCGCCGGTCAGCCGCAGCGCGTAGCCCCGGCCCACCGAGATGAGCAGCTCGGGGCGGGTGCGGGGAGACCTGCCGGGCTCCAGCACGGCCCGCAGCCGGGAGACGTAGGTGCGCAGCGCGCCGAGCGCGCGCGGCGGGGCGTCCTCCCCCCAGACCGCGTCGATCATCTCGGCCGGGGTGACCGCCCGGCTCTCGCGCAGGAGCAGCATCGCCAGAATGGAACGTTGCAGGGGTGTGCCCAGATCGAGCTCGGTGCCGTCACGCCACGCCTGTACAGGGCCGAGCACGGCGAAGCGCAACCCGTCTTCGCTGCCGTGAACAGCCATTTCTTTGATCTCCGTCTTAATGGAAAGTTTTGTGGCCAATGATAGATCCTCGGTTGCTTAGTCCATAGATGGCTACTCACTCGTTAACCGAAGCGTTGATTGGCCGTTAATCGGGCGTTGAGTCATGAGCGTGATGCTGAGGGCTGTCGGGCATGGCGCCATACGGGGGCTGTCATGCCCGACATGTCAGTAGATTGCAGGTGCCGATCAGGCGTTGATAAAGGCGCTGTAAGCGCGGTGCAGGCGGCTCGGCCTATCAATGAGCCATGGCTCCTCGACCAGGAAAAAAGGAGTCGCTCCCACCCTCAAGGAGAACCACCATGCGCCGCACGACCCGCACCCTCCTGGGCCTCGCCGCCGCCACCGCCGTCATCGCGGCCGGCGCCCCGGTCCTGGCCACCTCCGCCTCGGCCGCCACGGTCACCGCGAGCACGACCGCCGCGAGCGACTACGACTACTGGGGCTACGACTACTCCAAGTACTACGACGACTCCCGCGCCAAGGCCAAGGGACGCGTGTGGGTCGACCGCTTCGACAGGGTCCACGTCGAGGGAAGGCTCTACGACAAGTACTCGCCGAGCCGGCTCTGCGGCTACGTCCAGGTCAAGTTCGAGAACGCCGACGGTGACGAGACCTACTACTGGGCCAAGAAGTGCGGCTCCAGCGGCTACCAGCCCTTCCACTTCCGGCAGGACGACGTCGACAACGTCCAGGTCCGGGTCTGCTACTGGGACAACAGCCAGGCCAAGAGGAAGCTCTGCGGCAAGTGGGACTACGTCTACGAGGTCGACGGCGGGGACGAGGACGACGAGTAACCGTCCGCCGGACGAACAGCAGGCCCGCCCGGAGTCCCGGGCGGGCCTTCAGTTCCATGAGGTCATCGAAGTGACGGGGTCGCCTTACGCGGCTTCGAACAGGCCGAGCCGCGCGTGGAGCCGTTCTCGCACGAGCGGCCATTCCGAACTGAGGATCGAGTAATAGGCGGTATCTCGGACCGTGTCGTCGGCGCCTCGGGTCTCCGCCCGGCGCACACCGTCGAGGTGTGCGCCGAGGGCCTCGATGGCGGCCCGGGAGCGTACGTTCCGTACGTCAGCCTTGAGTGTGATGCGGTGGACCTGCCAGGTCTCGAAGGCGAGGGAGAGCATCAGATACTTGCTCTCCCGGTTGACACCCGTGCCCTGGGCCGAAGCGGCCAGCCAGGTGTAACCGATGTCCGCCACGGACGGGACCTCGCCCACCGCACCATGTGCACCCGGCGGCCAGGGCATGGGCCCCTGCCAGTACTCCAGGTTCATGAGACGGGTGGCACCGACGACGCGGTCGGTGTGCAGCCACCGGATGGCGAAGGGCATCGTGCGGCCCTCCGCCTGCTCAGCCAGAGTGGCCTCCACGTAGGAGACCATCTCGCCCCGGCTACGGGGAACGCGAGTGAAGGCGTAAGTAGAACGGTCTTCACTCGCCGCGGCGACGAGGTCGTCGACGGCCGCGAGGCTGAGCGGTTCCAGGCGCACGGAGCGCCCGGACAGGGTGACAAAAGCGGGCATGAGCACATGATGAGGGCTCCCCGAGATGCCTGGTGCCAAATGACACGGGACATCTTGGTGAGCATCCAGGAAAATGCCTGTCTCCCTGGCGCGTGGAGCACAAAACCCCAGGTCAGCCACGCGAATGTTGTCTCAGACGCTCCCGGCGCCTGAGTAAAGTTTCCCCCAAGGGCGGCTCCCCGCGATCACCCCGCCGCCGGGGTCGGGACCAGGGCGGCGCGCACGAGCCGGCCGGATGCCCGCCGGACCGTGTTCAGGCCGGTCAGAGCCTCGCTCAGGTGGTCCAGTGAGGCCGAGATCCAGGGCAGTCCGAGAGGGTCGGCGGTGCACAACGCGGCCAGCCGCCGCTCGGTCGTCTCGCCGTACAGGAGGCTGGTCGCCACCCGCACCCGCAGGGCCCGGGGATCGTCGCCGAAGGCGTGCCCGGGGAGCACCCCGACGCCGTGCCTGTCGAGCAGGTCGGCGGTCAGTTCGGCGGAGGTCGCGTAGGCGAGTCCGGTGAAGTCGGGGTAGAGGTAGAAGCCGCCCTGCGGCGCGTCCACCCGCACGCCCGCCCGGACGAACCTCTCGTGCACGGCCCGCGCCACCGTGCCGTGCAGCCGCCGGCTCTCGTCGATCCGCTCGACGAGCTCGGCGGGCTCGGTGTAGGCGTAGGCCGCCGCCTGCTGGACCGGGGCCGCCGGGCTGGACCAGATCTCGCTGGCCACGGCGAGCAGCCGGTCGCGCAGCTCCACCGACGGGAGCCGGGCGACGCCGATCCGCCAGCCGCCGAGGGCGAGACTCTTGCTGAGCCCGCTGGTGATCACGGTCCGTTCGGGGGCCAGCTCGGCCGGGCTGAGGAAGCCCACGGTGGTGTCGTGGACGAGATCGCGGTAGATCTCGTCGGAGATGATCGTGAGGTCGAGGTCGCGGGCGACCTCGGTGATCCGCCTGATCGTGCGGGCGGCGGCCAGCGTGCCGCTGGGGTTGTCGGGCAGCGTGACCAGCAGCGAGCGCACGTCGCGCCCCTGGGACCGCGCGTGCAGGACCGCGGAGACGACACGCTCGGGGTCCGGCACCCCTCCCTCGCCGGGGGGTGCTGGGACGAGCAGGGGCCGCGCCCCGACCAGATCCGCCTGGGCGGCGTAGCTGACCCAGCTCGGCATCGGCAGCACGATGTCGCCGCCGATCGCGAGCAGCAGGCCGTAGAGCAGGGACTTGCTTCCGGGGCCGCAGACCACCAGGTCGGGGTCGGTGGGCAGGCCCCGCCGGTGCCAGTATCCGGCCGCCGCCTCACGCAGCGCGGCCGCTCCGGCGACCGGCCCGTATCCGTTGTGCTCGGACGCGGCGATCAGCCGTTCGCGCAGCGCCGGATGAACGGGCAGACCGGCCTCCCCGAAGGCCAGGTGCAGCACGCGCTCACCGGCGCGCCGTCTTCGTTCGATCTCCTCGTTGGCCGCCAGCGTGGCGGAGAGCGTCACGTTCATGGGGAGTCCTCTCGCTCATTGCGGAACGTTCCCAAGCGTGGTGGGCTACAGGCATCAGGACAAGCTTTGGTTGTTGTGGGTAGGCATAAGGAAGTCTGATGCTTGATTTGCGGCGCTTGGCGTTGATCTGCGAGTTCGCCCGCCGGGGAAGCATCGCGGCCACCGCCGCGGTCCTCGGCTACAGTCCCTCGGCGGTCTCCCAGCAACTGGCGGCGCTGGAGCGGGAGGCCGGGGCGGTGCTGCTCGACCGGACCGCCCGCAGCGCCGAGCTGACCGACGCCGGGCGCCGCCTGGTCGCGCACGCCGAACGCATCCTGTCGATGGTCGAGACCGCCGAGTCCGACCTGTCGGCCCATGCGGCGACCCCCTCGGGCCGGGTCACCGTCACCGCCTTCCCCACCGCCGCGGTCGCCTTCGCGCCCGCCCTGGCCCGGTCGCTGCGCCGTCACACCGCGCTGACCCTGCGGATGGGGCAGGGGCGCTCCGGGCGCGGGATGCGCGAGGTCCAGTCGGGCGAGGTGGACATCGCCCTGGTGGACGACTGGTACGGCCGGGTGCGCGGGTCCGACACGTTGCGGGTCTTCCCGCTGCTGCACGATCCGCTGGTGCTCGTGGTGCCGCGCAAGCACCGCCTGGCCTCCCTGGACGAGCCCGTGGACCTGCGTGAGCTCCGTGACGAGCCGTGGATGGCCACCCCGGACGGCGAGCCCTCCCGGCTGGCCGTGGACAGCCTGCTGGCCGACGTCGGCGGCGCCCAGCCGGTGCCGTGGGAGTTCGAGGGCCTGGGCACCATCCTCGGCCTGGTCGCCAAGGGCATCGGCATCGCGGCCGTCCCCGCCCTGGCGCTGGCCTCCGGGGTCCGCGGCATCGTCGTGCGCGAGTTCCCCGGCGCCCCGGTCGGCCGCGACGTCCACGCCGTCGCCCGCGCCGCCAGCGTCCACCGCCCCGCCGTCTCCGTCACCCTGCGCGCCGTCCACGTCGCCGCCCGTCTCCTCGCCGCCGATCTCGCGGCGGTGGAGCTCGCGGCCCGGTAACGTCGGGGCGTGCCTCCCTCCTACACGCTTGAGCGATTGCTGTCGGCCGGCGGGACGAAGCTGGTGGCCGGGGTCGACGAGGTCGGGCGCGGCGCCTGGGCCGGACCGGTGGCGGTCTGCGCGGTCGTCACGGACCTGTCGGAGCCGCCCGCGGGGCTGACCGACTCCAAGATGCTCAGCCCGGCCCGGCGTGCCTCCATGGTCGCCGAGATCACCGGCTGGGCGGCCGGGATCGGCTACGGCGAGGCGTCACACGAGGAGATCGACGCGCTCGGCATGACCGAGGCCCTGCGCCGGGCGGCCAGGCGGGCGCTGGCCGGGCTCCCGGTCCGGCCCGACGCGGTCATCCTCGACGGCAAGCACGACTACCTGGGCGCGCCGTGGCCGGTCCGCTGCGAGATCAAGGGCGACCTGTCCTGCGTCTCCGTGGCCGCCGCCTCGGTGATCGCCAAGGTCCGCCGGGACGCCTACATGGCCTCCCTCGGCTTCGAGGAGTACGGCTTCGCCGACAACGCCGGCTACCCGTCGCCGGTCCACCAGGCCGCGCTGGCCTCGCTCGGGCCGACCGCGCACCACCGCCTGTCCTGGTCCTATCTGGACGACCTGCCCCGCTGGCGCCACCTCAAGAAGCACCGCAACCCGCTCGCCGGGGAGGGACAGCTCGGCCTCTTCGGGTAAGGGCCCCGGCGTCCGGCCGGAACGGTGATCTGACCTTTCCCGTTCCCGCGCGCCGTTCCAAAGTACTCACTATGCGCATCGGTGTCTTTCTGGTCGCGGCGGGATTCCCGGGACGGCGGCCGGGGGAGGTGTTGCGGGACACGGTGGAGGCGGTCGCCGCCGCCGAGGACGCCGGGTTCGACGACGCGTGGATCGCCGAGCACCACTTCATGTCGTACGGCGTGTGCCCGTCGGCGGTGACGCTGGCCGGTGTGGCGCTGGGCCGTACCTCCAGGATCCGGGTCGGCACGGCGGTGAGCGTGCTGTCGGCGCGGCATCCGGTCGACCTGGCCGAGCAGGCGGCCGTCCTCGACCAGGTCTCGGGAGGGCGGTTCACGCTCGGCGTCGGCAGGGGCGGGCCGTGGGTGGACCTGGAGGTGTTCGGGACGGGGCTGGCGCGCTTCGAGCGTGGTTTCGCCGAGTCGCTGGATCTGCTCTGCGCGGCCCTGGGCCGGGAGACGGTCGCGGCGGACGGGGAGTTCTTCAGGTTCAGGGAGGTGCCCATGGTGCCCGCCGTCCGGCTCCGGCCGGTCGTCGCCTGCACCTCGCCGGAGACCGTGGCGCTCGCCGCCGAGCGCGGCCTGCCGATGCTGCTCGGCATGCACATCGGAGACGAGGAGAAGGCCGCCATGCTCCGGCACTACCGGCGGACGGCCGTACGGCCGCCGGCCACCGGCGGGCCGGGCGGGCGGGAGCCCGGCGGGAGCGTGGCCGGACCGGCGGGCCCGTCCCTCCCCGGGCACGTGGCGGCGGTCGTGGGACACGTGGGCGACTCGACGGCGCAGGTCGCCGAGGAGCTGCGGGAGGCCATGCCGCGGTGGCTGGAGCCGGGACTCGCGGGGTACGTACCGGTGGACGGCCGGGCCCGGCCGCGGCGCGACATCCCGGCATATGTGGATTTCCTCTGCGACGCGCACCCGGTCGGCTCACCCGGTCGCTGCGTCGAGAAGATCACGCGGACCGCGGAGGCCACCGGGCTCAGGCACCTGATGCTCATGGTCGAGGGTGCGGGCGAGCAGGCCCGCACCCTCGAGAACATCCGGCGACTCGGGGCCGAGGTGCTGCCCCGGGTCCGCGATCGCCTCCCTAGCAGTCGACGAGCTCCGGCGTCTGGTTGAGGATCTGGGACCTGGCGGTGACGAACTCCGCGTGGGCCCTGGTGGCCGACGGGTCGAAGACCGCGACCCGGTGGCAGTTCTGGAAGGCCAGCCTCACCCCGAAGTGCCGCTCCAGGGCGCCGCGCATGGCGTCGCTGGCGAGACAGCGCAGGAGCTGGCCCCGGGCGGCCTCGTCCGGCGGGGGAACGGTGTTGTCGGTGAACTCCGCGCCGCTGTGATCGCGCTGCCGGACCAGCTCGCTGATCACCGACCAGGCGTAGGGCAGGGAGTCGCGGACGCAGGCGACGAACGCCGCGTCGTCCACCTCACCGGCTTCCGCCAGGTCGAGAAGATCCTTCGAAACGGTCAGCGACATGCTGCGTTCTCCTCTCAGAAGGGGATCGTTCAGACATTAGGGCGGGCCCGGCGGCCGCTCCATCTAGCGTGGGAGCGACACTCGCGTGGGCCCGAAGACGAAGTCCGGGTCGATCTGGGCGGCGAGATCCTCGCCGGTGGCCCTGTTCGCCCAGGCCTCGGCGTTCTTGAGGTGGAACTGCACGGCCTGGCGGCCGAACCGGGCCCAGTCCTTCTCCTGGGCGTCCAGATGCCGCAGGAGCCCGCCCAGGGCCTCGGCGTTGGCCGGCTCCAGATCCTCCAGGCGGAAGGGACGCCCCTGCTCCATCGCCCGCACCGCCGCCGAGTGCTCCACGCACACCAGCAGGTCCTGGCCCACATGCTCGCGCAGGAACTCCACATCCCGCGGGCCGTGCACCTTGTTGCCCACCACCGCCACCGGCACGCCGAAGTCGGCCGCGTAGTCGCGGTACTGGCGGTAGACCCCCACCCCCTGCCGGGTCGGCTCGGCCACCAGGAACGTCAGGTCGAAACGGGTGAACAACCCCGAGGCGAAGGAGTCGGCCCCCGCGGTCATGTCCACCACCACGTACTCCCCCGCCCCGTCGACGAGGTGGTTGAGATACAGCTCCACCGCGCCGACCTTGGAGTGGTAGCAGGCCACCCCCAGATCGTCTTCGGCGAACGGGCCGGTGACCATCAGCCGCGGCCCGTCCGGCGTGGCCACCGCGTAGCGGGCGTGGACGGGATCGGCGGGCTCCTTCAGGTCCAGCAGCCGCGAGCCGCGCCCCGGCGGCGTGGTCTTGACCATCGCCGCCGCCGAGGAGACACGCGGGTTGTCGCCCCGCAGGTATTCCTTGATCTCGGTCAGGTGCGCGCCCATCGGGCGGGGCAGCGCGCCGTCCTCCACCCCCAGCGCCATGCCCAGGTGCTGGTTGATGTCGGCGTCGATCGCGACGACCGGCCCGCCCCGCACCGCGGTGTATCTCGCGAACAGCGCCGACAACGTCGTCTTGCCGCTGCCGCCCTTACCGACGAATGCCACCCTCACGACGACGATCCAATCTGATTATGAAAACCATTGCAAGTCCTGAGAGTGATTATCATGCCACGGTCGGTGGGCGCGCGTGGCGGGTATGGACGGACAGGGGGCGGTGGCTCCATCGGTGAGGGGCCTTCCGTCAGGGGTCACCCCGGACGATTCACAGCTCCGGGCCGTGGTCGGAGCCGGTCTCACGGAGGGCGTACCGGCCGGGCGTGCACCCGTACTCCTTCGAGAAGGCCGCGATGAAAGCCGAAGGGGACGCGTAGCCGACGCGGCGGGCGACCTCGGCCACCGGCTGGGTCTCCAGCAGCGCCCGTGAGGCGCGCAGGCGCAGCTCGGTGCGCCACTGCGTGTAGGACATGCCGAACTCGCGCGCGAAGTCGCGTTGCAGTGTCTTGACGCTGATGTGCAGCCGTTCGGCCCACTCGGCGAGGCGGACGGGGTCGCCGGGGTCGTGCGACAGCGTACGGGCGACCGTCATCGCGAAGCCGGTGCCGGTGGCGTGATGGCCGACGAACTCCCGGGTCGACGCGCCGAACCCGGTCATGATGCGCAGGCGGGCGGCGAGCGCCTCGTGCCGGCCGTACCCGGGGCGGGCGATCGCCTGGACGAGCCGCGCCGCCTCGTCGTCGATGGACACCGCGCCGGCGCGCAGCCCGGCGAGCGCCGCGGGCACCTCGCGCAGGCAGATCCGGTACACGGTCTGCCGGTCGGCCGCGCGCACCTCGTGGCTCACGGCGCGGTGGGCCCAGAACGCCTCCTTCGGTCCCACGAACTGCGCGTCGCCGCCGTGCCGGGCCGAGAGCACGCCGTCGGGCGACCAGTAGAGCTGGTGCAGGAAGTCCTGCCTGCCCTCCCCGAACTCGAGCAGGCCCGCCGCGCGGTACTTGAGCACGAGGATGCCGGTGGGCAGGCCCAGGCCGTAGCCGTACTCCTCGCACCACAGCGGGTCCGTCCCGGAGTGCCGCGCGGTCGCCACAGAGTGACCTTCCATCGACATGGGATGTCCTCTCGGCGACATCGAAAAATATTAGGTAAGGGTAACCTAATTTCATATCCGCTGATGAGGCCGGCTCATCCTCCTGCACCGAAGCACTTCGAAGGAACACGCCCATGTCCTCTCGACAGCCCTGGCGCCTCACCGGCGTTCTGGCTCTCACGCTCGCCCTGATGGCCGGCTGCGGTTCCACCGACCCGGGTGAGAAGACCGATGCCGCGGCCGCGGCCGCGACCCGCGTCTTCGCCGCCGACAACGGCGACATCACGATCCCCGCCGACCCCAAGCGCGTCGTCGCGACCGGTTACGCGGTGCCGGTGCTCATCGAGGCCGATGCCGCCCTGGTCGGCATCTCCACCTGGAAACGCGGTCTGGCGCTGATGACCGAGGAGGACCTCGCGACGTACAACGGCCTCGCCAAGGTCGCGGGCGAAACGGCCGCCGAGACCAACTACGAGGCCGTCGCCGCGGCCAAGCCGGATCTGATCGTCATCGGCGTCCCGCAGCCGGTCCTCGCGGACATCGACATGGACCGGTTGAAGTCCATCGCCCCCGTCGTCGCCATCGGCCCGACCACCCCCTCCGCGTGGCGCGACCTGTCGCGACGCCAGTCCGACGCCGTGGGCCGTCTCAGCACCTTCGAAGCCACCAAAGCCGGGTACGAGAAGAAGGCGGCCGAACTCGCCGCCAAGTACAAGGACGCGCTCGACGGCGTGGACTTCGGCCACGTGGGCTCCTACGGCGAGATCTCGAAGGGAACGTTCCAGCGCGAGTTCGCCGGGGCGTGGGGTACCAACATCGCCCAGGACATCGGCGTCACCTACTACGGCGAGGTCAAGCAGAAGGGCGGCGGAGGGCGCGACGTCTCGGAGTACCCGTCGATCGAGGAACTGCCCGAGAGCCTCGGCGACGCCGACGCCATCACGTACTCGCTGGACCCCGACGGTTCGGTGAGCGACGCGGTGCAGTACGTGCTCGACTCCAAGCTGTGGAAGAACCTGCCCGCGGTCAAGGCCGGCAAGGTCTTCCCGCTGCGGTACACGGAGGCGGCGACGTACAGCTCGGCGCTCAAGACGCTGGACGCGGTCGACCAGGCGTTCGCGCCGCTGCTCGACCGATGAGCGGGGCCGCTCGGCCGATGAACGCCGACCGCCACGACCCGCGGGGCCGTGTCGCCTCCCACCACCGGTCCGGGAGCGGCACGGTGCGCATCGGCTATCCGATCGGGGTCCGCACCGTCCCGGTCCTCGTGAGGGAGTACGTGACGCCGCGCATGCTACGGCTGACCCTCGGGGGCCCGGAACTCGACGGGTTCCATACCTACCAGGCCGACGACCACGTCAAAATCGTCTTCCCCGATCCGGACGGCACGCGCCGCGTTCCGGTCGCCAACGCCGACCTGACCCTCGACTGGCCGAAGCCGCTGCCCACGACGCGGAAGTACACCGTGCGGCGGTTCGACGCCGAGGCCCGCGAGCTCGACCTGGACATCGTGCTCCACGAGGGCGGGGTCGCGTCGGAGTGGGCGGCCTCCGTCGAGGTGGGCGACGAGGTGACGATCGCCGGCCCGCCCGGGGCCAAGGCCTTCCCCCACGACTACGGCCACTACGTCTTCGCGATCGACGCCACCGCGCTGCCGGCCGTCGCACGCTGGCTGGAGGAGTCCCCGGCCGATGTCTCGGCCCAGGTCGTGGTCGAGACCGGCGACGCCGTCGAACAGGGGTACCCGCTCGCGCCACGCGACGGGGTGGAGGTCATCTGGCTCGTCCGTGAGGGCGCGCGCTCCTCGCTCGCGGCGACCGTGCGGTCCCTGCCCCTGCCCGCGGAGCGGACCTTCCTGTTCGCGGCCGGTGAGGCGGGCGACATCAAACCGCTGCGCCCGTGGAGCGCGGGGCGGTTCGACTCGCTGTTCACCGGTTACTGGAAGCGCGGAGTCGCCGGACTTGAGGACTGAGCTGTCGGGGCGGGTCGCGATTCTCGTCGCGGCCGCCGCCCTGCTCGTCGTCGTGGCGGGTGCCGGCGTGAGCGTCGGGACCCACACGATCGCACCGGCCGAGGTCTGGCGTGCCTTCGCCGCCTACGCCGGCGCCGACGACCATCTGATCGTCCGTGAGGTCCGTGTGCCACGCACGATCCTCGGCATCTGCGTCGGCGCAGCCCTCGGCGCGTCGGGCGCGTTGATCCAGACGTTGACGCGCAACCCGCTGGCCGAGCCCGGCGTCCTGGGGGTGACCGCCGGGGCGGGCTTCGCGATCAACATGGGCGGCGCGCTGGGCCTCGCGGGGGCGCAGCCCGCGAAACTGGGGCTCGCGTTCGCCGGCTCCGTGCTCGCGGCACTGGTGGTCTACGCCGTCGGCCGGACCTCCCCGCTGCGGCTCGTCCTCGCCGGCGTCGCTCTCAGCTCCGTGCTCGCGGGCGTCTCGCTCGGCATGCGGCTCATGCTTCCCGATGTCTTCGACCGGTTCCGCTTCTGGTCCGTCGGGTCGCTGGCCGGCCGCGAGCAGGTCTCCCTCACCGTCCCGCTGCTGGTGATCGCCCTCGCCCTGATCGGCGCCATGGCCGTGGCCAGGCCGTTGAACGCCCTGGTCCTGGGCGAGCAGGTAGCCCACACGCTCGGTGGCCACACCGTGCGGACCAGGCTCGGCGTCCTCGTGATCGTCACCTTGCTCACCGGCGCCGCCACGGCCGTGGCCGGACCGATCGCCTTCGTGGGGCTCATCGTTCCCCATCTGGCCCGCCGACCGGCCGGCGGATCGATCCCCTGGCTCATGGCCTACACGATGGTGCTGGGGCCGATCCTGCTGCTGGTCTCCGACATCGGGTCGCGCGTCCTGCTGCCGACGGGCGAGGTCCCCGTGGCCGTCGTCACCGCCTTCCTCGGCGGCCCGGCGCTCATCTGGGCCGTCCGGCGCTACGGGGCGGTGTCCCTGTGAGCGCCGTCGTGCTGCGCGCCGGCCCGTGGTCGGTCAGGATCGAACGGCGGACGGTTCTGGTGTCGTCGGCGCTGCTCGCCGCCGCCCTGGTCCTCGCCTTCCTCGGCCTCTGCCACGGGGCCTCCTGGGTCACGCCGCCGGAGGTGTTCTCGGCGCTCGCCGGTCACGGGGACTCGGCCGTGGTGATCAGGGAGTGGCGGCTGCCCCGCGTGACCGCCGCGCTCGTCTTCGGCGCCGCGCTGGGGCTGGCCGGGGCGACCTTCCAGAACCTCACGCGCAACCCGCTCGGCAGCCCGGACGTCATCGGCCTCGACGCGGGCGCCTACACCGGCGCGCTGTTCGCGATCACGGTGCTGGGCGGAACCGCCGCACAGCTCGCCGCGGGCTCGGTGGCGGGCGGGCTGCTGGCCGCGGCGGCCGTCTATCTCCTGTCCCTGAACTCCGGGCTCAGCGGCCTGCGGCTGATCGTCATCGGGATCGCCATGAACGCCATCCTGACCGCGGTCAACTCCTGGATCGTGCTGCGCGCCGAGCTTGAGGTCGCGATGGCCGCGACCGGATGGAGCGCGGGTTCGCTGAACGGTGTCGACTGGGACGAAGTGCGTCTGCCGTTCCTCATCATCGGCGCGCTCGCGCTGCTGCTCGCCACGCTGTCGACCACCATGCAACAGGCCGCGCTCGGCGACGAGCTCGCCGTCACGTCGGGCGTGGGCCTGAACCGGCACCGGCTCCTGATCGTCCTGGCCGGCGTCGGCTACACCGCCACCGTGACGGCGGTCGCCGGGCCGATCGCGTTCATCGCGCTCGCCGCGCCCCAGATCGGCCGCCGGCTCGCCGGCGCGGCCGGTGTGACCCTGCTGCCCGCGGCGCTGACCGGCGCCGTGCTGCTCCTGGCCGCCGATCTCGCCGCACAGATGCTGCTGGCCCCGATCGCGCTGCCGGCCGGTGTCGTGACGACCGCGATCGGCGGGTGCTACCTCATCTGGCTGCTCTCCAAGGAAGTGAGGCGACCGTGACAACACGCCTGGCCGCCCAGGACATCACCCTCGCCTACGGCGGACGGGTGGTGTCGACGCACGTGAGCCTCGACGTTCCCGACGGCGCGTTCACCGCCATCGTCGGCGCCAACGCGTGCGGGAAGTCGACGCTCCTGCGTGCCTTCGTCCGGCTGCTCAAGCCCTCGGCCGGGGCGGTGCTCCTCGACGGCCGCGACGTGGCCGGCTACAGGCCGAAAGCCATCGCCCGGGAGGTCGGATTCCTGCCCCAGGGTCTCGTCGTCCCGGAGAGCATCGTGGCCAGGCGGCTCGTCGCCCGCGGCCGCTACCCGCACCAGTCGCTGCTGTCGACCTGGTCGTCCGAGGACGAGCGCGCCGTGGACGAGGCCATGGCGGCGGCCGGTGTCGCGGACCTGGCCGAGCGGCCGGTCGAGGAGCTGTCCGGAGGCCAGCGTCAACGCGTGTGGGTCGCGATGGTGCTGGCCCAGGAGACGCGTTACCTCCTGCTGGACGAGCCCACGACGTTCCTCGACATCACGCACCAGTACGAGCTGCTCGCCCTGTTCGCGCGCCTGCGCGACGAGGGGCGCACCGTCATCGCGGTCCTGCACGACATCAACCAGGCCTGCCGGTACGCCGACCATCTCGTGGCGATGAAGGACGGCCGCGTCGTCGCGGAGGGGGCGCCGGCCGACATCGTCGACGCGGCACTCATCCAGGAGGTCTTCAACCTGCCCAGCGTCGTCGTGCCCGACCCGGTGACCGGCACCCCCATGGTGGTGCCGACCGTCTAGATCCGGTCCAGAGATTCCACCACGGTAACGGCGGGGGAACCCGGCTGGGGGCGGTCCCCCTTCCGGGCCCGCGCGGTGTCCGTGCGCCTGCCGGGCCCGGGGGTTTCCACGTCGTCACCATCGTGAGGCATCACCGCCGGGGCGGGCGTCGGGAGGCGTCCTTGGTGATGTGGGCGAGAGTGATCTCGGTGAGCAGCGTCTCCTCGTGCTCGCGCAGCAGGCTCCACACGTCGGCCAGGGGGCCCGCCACCCCCGGGTAGCCGCCGTGCCGGGAATGCTCGGGGCTGCCCTCGACCACCATGATCACATCGGCCAGGGTGATCTCCTCGGCGGGCCGGGCCAGCCAGTAGCCCCCGTCGGGGCCGCGCTGGCTGTGGATGAGCCCGGCCCGCCGTAACTGCAGCAGGATGTTGTCCAGGAACCTCCGGGGGATGTTCTGCGACACCGCGATCTTCTCGGCGGGCACGGGGCCTGGCGGCGCGGCGGCCAGTTCGGTGGCGGCTCGCAGCGCGTACTGGGTTCTGGCGGAGATCCGCATATCGTCAGTTGCGCACCTGCTGGAGGCCCCAGCGGCGGCGCAGAGAGTTGTCGGCCGTCTCGAACAGCAGGTCCACCCCGATGCCGATGATCAGAATCACGATCATGGTGGCGAGCAGGCCGGCCGAGTCGGCGAGCTCGCGGTCGTAGTAGAGCCGCTCGCCCAGCGAGGACTGGTGGGCGATGATGACCACCAGCTCACCGGCCATCAGCGAGCGCCAGGCGAAGGCCCAGCCCTGCTTGAGCCCGGCGAGGAACGACGGCAGCGACGCCGGCAGGATCACGTGGCGGTAGAGCTGGAGGCGGCGGAAGCCGAGCACGTGCCCGGCGCGCAGCAGGATCGGCGGCGTGTAGTCCACTCCGCCGATCAGACCGTTCGCGATGGACGGCGCCGCGCCGAGGATGACCACGAAGGTGATCGCGCTCTCGGTCAGCCCGAACAGCAGGATGGCCAGCGGGAACCAGGCGATCGACGGCATGGTCTGCAGGCCGGTGATCAGTGAGCCGAAGGCGGCCCGGAGCACCCGGATCCGGGACACCAGGGCGCCCAGGACCAGCCCGACCAGGACCGACACGGCGAAACCGGTCACCGCGCGGCGCATCGTCACGCCGATGGCCTCCCAGTATTCGCCGCTGGTCAGGCGGTCCCCGAGGACCGGGACCACCTCGGCGGGCCCGGCGAAGACGTAGTCCGGCCAGAAGCCGGCCCACACCACGGCCTGCCAGATCGCCACCACCATGCCGACCGCCAGGACCATCGGCCAGACGCGGCCCCAGATCCGGGGGGCGAGCCCGCCGCGCGTGCCGCCGCCCAGTTCCAGCGCGTCGAGCCCGGCGAGCTGCCGGGCATGGGTGTCGGGGGTCGCCTGGTCAACTGCCATGGCGCATGACCTCCTCGCGCAGGCGGCCGGTTATGGCTCCGGCGATCTTGGCCACCTCGGCCGAGTCGGTGTGGCGGGGACGGTCGAGCGTGACCGGGAAGTCCTCCACGACCCGGCCGGGACGGCTGCTGAGCAGGACCACCCGGTCGCCGAGCCGTACGGCCTCGCGGACGTTGTGGGTGACGAACAGCACGCTGAGCCCGCGCTCCCGCCAGATCCGCTCCAGCTCGTCGTGGAGCAGGTCGCGGGTCATCGCGTCCAGCGCGCCGAACGGCTCGTCCATCAGCAGCACGTCCGCGTCCTGGGCGAGCGCGCGGGCCAGGGAGACCCGCTGGCGCATGCCGCCCGACAGCTCGTGCGGGCGCTTGTCGCCGAAGCCGCCCAGGTGGACGATCTCCAGGAACTCCGCGGCCCGGGTCTGGCGCTCGCGCTTGGCCACGCCCTGGACCCGCATCGCCATCTCGACGTTCGCCGAGACGGTGAGCCAGGGGAACAGCGCGGGCTCCTGGAACATCATGGCGATCCTGCGGCCCTCGGTGCCGATCCGGCCGGCCGTGGGGCTGTCGAGTCCGGCGACCAGGGAGAGCAGGGTGCTCTTGCCGCAGCCGGAGGCGCCGAGCATGCAGACGAACTCGCCCTGCCCGACGGAGAGGGAGACGTTGTCGAGGGCCAGGAGGCCGTTCTTGCCCTGGCCGTAGATCTTGGAGACGCCGTCCAGCCGGACCGCGGGCTCGCCACCCTGGATCCGGCTGTCCGTCCGCTCCCGGAGCGGAGCTGTCACTTGCCCTCCTACTGGATACGGATCGGGCGGTTACCTGTCGGCGACCGCGGTCTCGCCCTTGGCCTTGAGGATCTCGTTGAGGGTGTTCAGGTCGTAGATGCCGTTCAGGTCGACCGGCTGGAGCAGCCCGATCTTGACCGCGTGGTCCGCGCTGCCCACCAGCGAGGAGGCGATCGGGTCGTTGGTGAAGGTGATGTTCTTGAACACGCTGTCCAGGACCTCCTGCTTGAGCGGCTTGCCGCTCAGCTTCTCCAGCGCGCTGTTGACGGTCGTGGCGGCGCCGGCCGGGTCGGCGTTGATCGCGGCGTTGGCCTCGACGTGCCCCTCAAGGAGCTGCTTGACCGTCTCGGGGTGCTGGGCGGCGAACTCCTGGCGGACGATCAGGTGGGTGATGACGAACTGCTTGTCCGGCCAGAGGTCGCGCTCGTCGACGAGGATCTTGCCCTTGCTCTCCTGGACCAGGCGGCTGGCGAACGGCTCGGGCACCCAGGCGCCGTCGATGTCGCCGGTGGCGAAGGTCTGCAGGGTCTGGGAGTTCTCCTGCGGGAGGATGTTGACGTCACCGCCGCCCTTGGTGTCGGTCTTCAGCCCCTTCTCCTGCAGCCAGTAGCGCAGGGCCACGTCCTGGGTGTTGCCGAGCTGCGGCGTGGCGATCTTCTTGCCCTTGAGGTCCTCGACCCCGTTGATCCCGGGCTTGACGACGAGGTAGACGCCGCCGGAGGCCGAACCGGCGATGATCTTTATCGCCTTGCCCTTGGACTTGGCCCAGGCGTTGATGGCCGGGTTGGGGCCGATGTAGGTGGCGTCGATCGCGCCCGAGAAGACCGCCTCGATCGCGGCCGGACCGGCGTTGAAGGTGCTGGTCTTGAGCTTGGTGTCGCCGAGGTGCTTGGCGAACAGGCCCTTCTCGATGCCGACCAGCGCCGTGGAGTGGGTGATGTTGGGGAAGTATCCGAGCCGGACCTCCGCGAGCTTGTCCCCGCCGCCGGCGGAGGCCGCGGTCCCCGTCGTCTCCGTGCCCCCGCAGGCGGTCGCCAAGGTCGTGAGCGCCAGTGCGGCCAGGGCGGCCACCACCCCGCGAACCCTGCGAGCGTTCATGACTACTCCCTAATTCCTACTTAATAAGTCGGTTAGGTGTATATAAGAACCTAGCATGCCGACCGGTCAAGTAGGAATCGTGGGGAACGGTCCATCGTTACCGCTCCGTGCTCTTCCGTGCGGAGTCCGTGACCCCGCCGGCGGCTCATGCGGAAAGCCGGCCGGTCCCCGAGGGGGCCGGCCGACTTCGCGCCGCCGTCAGTTGCAGGCGAGGTCGAGGTTGACGGCCTCCTGGGCCGAGTCCTTGCGGGCGTTCTTGGCGCGGCCGGACGGGGTGGAGGACTCGTCGGCCGACTTCGCCAGGATGGTGCTGACCTTGTGCTTGATCAGGCGGTAGTCGGGGTCACCGGTATTGATCAGCGGCGGGACGAACTGGAAGCTCTTGATCTTGGACTTCTTCACCTTGTCCGACAGGTCGATCAGGTTCGGCAGCAGCCCCTGCGGAATGTCGGTGGAGACGGCGCGCAGCGCGACGTCGGCCAGCTTCTCGAAACTCCTCAGCACCGTCACCGGGTCGGCCTGCTTGGCGACGGCGTTCATCAGGCACTTCTGCCTGCCCATCCGGACGTAGTCGTCGCTGTAGGTGCGGGCCCGGCCGAACCAGAGCGCCTCCTCACCCGACAGCTTGCGGGTGCCCGCCCGGATCAGGCCCTCGTTCTGCCTGCCGTACACGATGGGCTCCTTGACGGTGACCCTCACCCCGCCCATCGCGTCGATGATCTGGGCGAAGCCGCTCATGTCGACCATCGCGTAGTGGGTGATGTCGAGCCCGGTGATGTCGCTGATCGTCCGCTTGAGCAGCGTCGGGCCGCGCTGGCCCTTGGGGACGCCCGGGACCACCTCGGGGTAGTCCTCGGCGTACTGGAAGACCTCGTTGAGCAGGCCCGGGGTGTAGGGCGGTTCGCCTCCGAAGCCGTAGGGGAAGCGGTCACGGGCCGGGCCGGCCGGCATCGGGACGTGCTCCAGGTTCCTCGGCAGGCCGAAGAGCACGGTGTCGCCGGTCCTGGTGTCGACGCTGGCGACGGTCATGCTGTCGGTGCGCACGCCGGGCCTGCTGGGCGCCGCGTCGGCGCCGATCAGCAGGATGTTGACCCGGTCGTGGCCCCGCCACGGATCCACCGGGATCGGGACGGTGTTCGCGGTGAACACCGAGGTGACCACGTGCTGGGAGACGAAGGCCAGGCGGGCCGCGTAGACCATGGGGGCGATCACCAGCGCGCACAGCAGGCCGACCGAGAGAGCCGAGAGGTAGCGGGCCGGGCCGGACAGCGACTCCGGGCGGACGAGCTGGTAGGACCGGATGACCACCGCCACGGTGACGGCGGCGAAGAGCAGGGCGCCCAGCGCGAAGGTCCACAGCCAGCTCGGCTGCACGGCGAGGGAGAGCAGTTCCGGCTTGGTCTTGAACAGGGTGGCCACGATCGCCGCGACGAGGGTCGCATAGACCCCCATCAGGAGGGCGCCCGTCACGCGCCGGCCCACCCACAGGTGGGCCAGGCCCCACAGAACGGCCGAGCCCAGTGTCAGCGCGAGGCTCGATCTGACGCTTAGACCACCCCGTTTACCTGCCATCTTTCTAACATCTCCCGTTCATCGAATTCACGTGTCACAGGTTAGTAACGGTTTTCGGATGAATGGGCTATGTGGCTGCGCGACGCGCTGAGAAGTCCAGGTCAAGCTTCGGTGAGCGAAGCCTGTCGTTTCGGGCGATCACTGATCGCCAAATCGTGGTCAAAAAGGATATCTGGCGGGTTTTACCAGGTGGGGATGGGGATTCCCAGGTAAGGCCGGGGATTCCCAGTAAGGCCGGGGAGGGGGATCCTGTGCGGGCAGAGTTCGGTGCGATCCTGGTCGTGCTCGGCTGCGTCCTCGCCCCGCCCGCCCTCGTCGGATTCTGGGCGGCGGCCGACATCGCCGACACCGGCCGCTACGTCGAGCACGTCGCCCCGCTGGCGTACGACCCGGACGTCCAGGACGCCATCGTGGACCGCGTCGCCGGCGCGATCACCAGACCGCTGCGGAAACGGACGCTGTCGCGCGCCGAGGACCTCGTCCACACGCTGGTGCAGGCGGTCGTCAGAGGCAAAGAGTTTCCCGCCGTCTGGGAGGACGTCAACAGGGTGACGCACCGGCAGCTCGTCGCGATCCTGTCGGGCGAGGACGGTCGCGTGCCGCCGGTGCGGGACGACACCGTCAGCCTCGACCTCAGCCCGGTGTACAACCTGGTCAAGGATCAGGTGAACAGCCTGCTCCAGCGGGAGCTGGGTGGCCCCGTCCCCGACCTGCACCCCGCGTTCGAACTGTTCTCCTCAGCCGACCTGGTCAAGGCGCGGACCGCCTACACCTGGCTGATCAGGCTGAAATGGGTGCTGCCGATCCTGTCCCTCGCCCTCCTCACGACGGGGGTGCTGCTGGCGCGTAACCGGCAGCGGGCGTTGCTGTGCGCCGGACTCGGCCTGGCCGCGAGCATGTTCCTCCTGGCCGCCGCCCTGGCCGTGATCCGCGACGCCTACCTGCCCGACTACGTCGAGAACGCGATGCCGGAGGCCGCCGCGACCGCCGTCTTCGACGCGCTGACCGGGTCCCTGAGGGGCGGCCTGCGCGTGATCTTCGCGCTCGGTCTGGTCGTGGCCGGGATCGCCTTCCTCGCGTGCCGCCGGAAGCGGGCCTCCCGCGATCACCAGCCGGACGCGCCCGTGAACGACGTCGCCGAGGGATGAAAGCCCAGCCGGTCGCGGGCGGCGGTGATGTCGAGGGTCCGCTCCACCGCCAGATGGCCCGCGGCGTAGCGGGTGAGCCGGGGCGGGCGCGCGCGCCGGAGCAGCCGGAACGCGGTCTCGGCGGCGACGGCGAGGGGTTCGGCCAGCCCGAGGGGCAGATAGTACGGCTCGGCGTCGATGCCCCGTTCCTTCAGGATCGAGCGGAGGGCGTCGTCGAGGACGACCGGCTCGGCGTCGGTCACGTTGAAGACGCCGTGCCCGACGGGACCGGCGGCGGCGAGCAGGCAGGCCTGGACCAGGTTGTCCACCGAGGTCAGGCTGACCCGCTGGCGGCCGTCGCCCACCGCGAGGAGTCTCCCTCCCCGGACCGCCCCCAGGACCCGGGGGAGCAGGGTCGTGTCCCCCCTGCCGTAGACGGCGTGCGGACGCAGCACGACCGCCCCCCTCAGGACCCTCTCCGCGGCGGCCTTCGCGGCGCCGTAGGCGTTGACGTACCGGCCCACCGGGGCCATGTCCTCGGTGGCCATCACGGTCGGCCGGAACGGGTCGTAGACACTGGCCGTGCTCACATGCACGAACCTGGCCCCCGGAAAGGCCGCGGCCACGTTGCGGGTCCCGTCCACGTTGGCCGCCCAGACGTCCTCCGCCGGCCCCCAGTCCGTGACGCTCCCGGCGCAGTGGATCACCACGTCCACCTCGGGCAGTCCCGGCCTGTCCCCCAGGAGATCCCACGGCGTGTACGGCGCGCCGCCCACATGCCCGTGCTCCACCGAGGGCCGCCTGCCGAAGGCGGATACC
>NZ_NGFP01000158.1 GCF_002149035.1 Streptosporangium minutum | reverse complement strand
CATCGACACCCGCCCCCGCCGCACGCCCATCAGCGCGGCGGTCTCGGGGTCCTCGGCGGTGGCGCGCATGGCGACGCCCCAGCCGGTGTGCTTGAACGCCAGCAGGAACGCGGTGATGAGGACCGCCGCGACGGCCAGCGCCACGACACGGGTCTGGGCGATGCCGACGGCCCCCAGGTGCACCACCTGGTCGCGCCACGGGTCGCCCAGGGCGAGCACCTCGGTGCCGATCCGCCGGGTGAGCTCGGTGGTCAGCACGATGTCGACGCCGATCGTCACGATCGCCAGGACGCTGTGGGAGGAGACGTTCGCCCGGCGGATGATCAGGAACTCGATCAGGACGCCCACGGCGGCCGCGCCGGCGACGCCGAGCAGCAGGGCGGCCCAGAAGCCGATCGAGGAGTGCAGCCTCGCGACGACGAAACCGCCGGCCAGCAGCAGCGAGGCGTGGGCGAAGTTGACCACCTCGGTCGCCTTGAAGATGATGACGAACCCCAGGGCGATCAGCGCGTACACCGCGCCGACGGAGATCCCGTTCGCCAGAAGCTCCAGGAAGGTCGTCACGGAGCGGCCTCCCCGCTCCCGCCCGCCGCGCCCAGGTAGGCGCGGATGACCTCGGGATCGTCCTGGACCTCGGCGGGAGGCCCGCCGGCGATCCGCCGGCCGAAGTCCAGGACCGTCACCGTGTCGGCGAGCCGCATGACCATCCCCATGTCGTGCTCGACCAGCAGGATCGAGATGCCGAGGCTCTTCTGGACGGCGAGGACCAGCTCGGCCATCTCGCGGCGCTCGCCGCCGTTCATGCCGGCCACCGGCTCGTCGAGCAGGAGCAGGCGGGGCTCCATGCACAGGGCCCGGGCCAGCTCGACCCGTTTCTGCACGCCGTACGGCAGGAGCCCGACGGGCGTGGCCAGCCGTCCGGCGAGCCCGACGAAGGCGGCGATCTCGTTCACCCGCTCGCCGTGCACCCGGGCCTCCCGCCGCGCGGACGGCAGCCGCAGGCCGGCCGCGACGAATCCGGCGCGGGTCAGCCGGTGCCGGCCCAGCATCAGGTTGTCGCGCACCGACAGGCGGGGCGACAGGGCGATGTTCTGGAAGGTGCGCGCCACGCCCAGGGCGGCGATGCGGTGCGGAGCCAGGGCGGTCAGCTCCGCCTCGCCGAACCGCACGCTGCCCGCGGTGGCCCGGTAGACCCCCGACAGCACGTTGAAGCAGGTCGACTTGCCCGCGCCGTTGGGGCCGATGACCGCGTGGACGCTGCCGGGCTCGACGGTGAAGCCGATCGCGTCGAGCGCGGTGAGCCCGGCGAAGCGCACGGTGACGTCCCGGACTTCGAGCCGGGGCGGGGAGTCGGCCATACCGTCTGGTTGGTATGTGTCGCTCACGCCGACCACCTCGCCAGGGCCGGGCGCCCGGCGGACGCACCGGCCGGGGAGACCGCCCGGTCGTCCTCGATCCCCAGGTAGCGCCGGCGAACCTCGTCGCTCCGGGCGAGGTCGGCGGCGGGGCCGGACAGCGCCACCTCGCCGACCTCCAGCACGTACGCCCGGGAGGCCAGCGAGAGGGCCATGGCGGCGTTCTGCTCCACCAGCAGCACCGTCGTCCCCTGCGCGTTGATCTCGCGGACCGTCTCGGCGATCCGCGCCGCCATCATCGGCGCCAGGCCGAGCGTGGGCTCGTCGAGCAGGAGCATCGCCGGCCGGGCCATCAGCGCGCGGCCGATGGCGAGCATCTGCTGCTCGCCGCCCGACAGCAGGCCCGCGCGCTGCCGGGCGCGCTCGGCGAGCACCGGGAAGAGGGTGTGCACGCGCTCCCTGGCCCCGGCCGCGGCCCGGCGGTCACGGGCGCCCAGCGAGCCGGCCCGCAGGTTCTCCTCCACGGTCATCCGGGCGAACACCCGGCGTCCCTCGGGCACCTGGACGACGCCGCGGGCGACCACGGCGGAGGCGGCCGCGCCGGACAGCCGCGTCCGGCCGAAAACGATCTCGCCCGCCGTGATCCCGCCCCGGTGGAACCTGAGCGTGCCCGAGACGGCGCGCAGCAGGGTGGACTTCCCCGCGCCGTTGCCGCCGAGCACCGCGACGATCGAGCCGCGCGGGACGCTCAGCGAGATCCCGCGCAGGGCCGTCACCGGGCCGTAGTTCACCGCCAGATCCCTGACGACCAGCCCGGGATCTTCGGGCGGTGGAGGGGCGTGGACGTCCATGTGTGCCTCCTGACAACCGATGAACGCACCCAACCCGGGTGGTTCACCGGCGTCCAGAGGCCGGGGTGAAGTCGGGACCGGCGCCCACGGGGAGCCGGTGCCGGTTGTGCGTCAGCACAGCACGGGGTCACGAAACAGAACAGAACCTTGTTCGGCTTCGTGTGCGGCTGACACCATTGCCCGATGGGGATCCGGACGACCGCCGACGACGAGGTGCGCAGGATCATGCGCATGGCCGCCGCCCGGCTGTTGCAGCGTCTCCCCGAGCTCACCGACGAACTGGTGACCAGAACACGTGACACCGACGAGGCCTACCGCCGGATGGTGCCCACCGACGACCACTGGCAGAGCGTGTACGACGCCATGCGGGTCGGCATCGGCGCCATCCTCCTGCCTCTCGCCGAGCGGCGCGACCTGCAGCAGGCGGAGCTGACCGCGCGCCGCCGCGCCGAGCAGGGCCTGCCGATGGACTCGTTGCTGCGCAGCTACCGGATCTCCGCCCAGGTGATGTGGGACGGGCTGGTCGGCGTCGTCGCCGAGGAGGAGCCCGACAGCCTGCCGGTGCTGATCCGCAGCGCCACCAAGGTCTGGCACGCCGTCGACCGGCAGGCCGTCGCGGCCGCCGAGGCCTACCGCAGCCGGGAGGCCGAGATGTTCGGCCGCACCGCCGAGCGGGTCCAGGCCCTGCTCGACGCCCTCCTGGAGGACCGTGCCGACGCCGCGCTGGTCCGCAGCGCGGCCGCGGCGCTGGACCTGCCCGAACTCGGCCGATACGCGGTCGTCATCACCCGGCTGCCGGGCCGCCACGACCACCGGGACGACGCCGTCCGCCCGACGGGCCTGGGCGTGATGCGGCTGCTGTGGCGGATGCGCCCCGACTACGAGGTCTCGGTCGTCCTGCTCCACGAGGCGGGGATGGAGGACCTGACCCGCGACCTGCGCCCGCACGTCACCGGCTGTGCCGGGATCAGCCCGGTGGTCGAGGGGCTGGCCGAGCTGGGCCGGGCGCGCAGGCTCGCCGAACTCGCCCTGCGGACCTGCGTGGGGGAGGGGCCGGAGATCGCCCGGCTGGAGGACCGGCTGCCCGCGGCGCTGGTGGTGAGCCAGCCCGAACTCGCCGGCCACCTCAGCGGTGCTGTGCTCCGGCCCATCCTCGCCCTGGACCCGGCCGACCGGGAGGTGCTGCTCGGCACCCTGGAGGCCTGGCTGCGCTGCGAGGGCTCCGCGATGCGCGCCGCCGGGCAGCTCTACTGCCACCGCAACACGGTCTTCAACCGGATCCGCCGCATCGAGCAGCTCACCGGGCGCTCCCTGGCCCGCCCGCTGGACATCGTGGAACTCGCCCTGGCCCTCGACGCGGTACGGCTACTGCCCGTGACCTGACAGCGACGCTGTTTACCCCGGTCCGTGCTTAGACAGGGTGTCGATGGGGCAATGGTTAGGGATACCCCAGCCAGGTTGAACCGAGGTGGTGTCGATGCTGATCGGTACGATTCTGCAAGGCAAGGGAGCGGATGTGACGACCGTCCGCCCCGAGGCGACGGTGACCGAGCTCCTGGAGCTTCTGGCCGAGCACAACATCGGCGCCGTGGTGGTCTCCGAGGACGGCTCGTCGATCGCGGGCATCGTCTCCGAGCGCGACGTGGTGCGACGGCTGAACGACCGGGGAGCGGACGTGCTGACCGCCCCGGTGTCGTCCATCATGACGACCGACGTCCGCACCTGCCCGCCCACCGCCAACGTCGACGACCTGCGGCAGACCATGACCACGCACCGCATCCGGCACGTCCCGGTCGTGGCCGACGACCGGCTGGCCGGGATCGTGAGCATCGGCGACGTCGTCAAGAGCGCCATCGAGTCGCTGGAGACCGAGAAGGCCTACCTGGTCGACTACCTGCACCGCTGAGCCCAGCCCCGGCGGGCCCGCGGGCTCCGGTCCCGCTCCGCGCGGGTCCCGGGTCCCGGGTCCCGACCAGGCGGACCGGGGCAGACCATGGCAGGACCCGGGCGGACCATGGCAGGACCCGGGTGGGGCCCGGCGCGCACCGGCGCCGGGCCCCACGGGTTCCTACTGCACGGTTATCTTGTCGACCTCGATCGTGATGCCCTTCACCTGCGGTGTCGACGTGCCCGTCGTCACCGACCCGCTGCCCGCGCTGACTCCCTTGACCTTCATCGTGTAGGTCAGGGTGCCGCCGGGGGCGCCGGGCGTGCTGGTCACCCGCAGGTCCTGGGTCGGCGGGCCGGTGATCTGGCCGCCGGCCGTACCCTCGTCGTTCTCGGCGCCGACGGTCAGGCCGTAGCCCGCCGGGGTGTCGCCGGGCAGGTTGTCCGGGTCGTAGGTGTAGGTGATGTCCTCGGTCCCGTTCAGCCCGATCCACTGCTGGAACACCTTGACGTCCGTGGTGCCGTAGACGTTGAGGCGCCATTCGACGACGAGCCAGTCACTCACGCCGTCGGTCAGCGTTCCGACGTAGACGCCCGGCGCGCCGGTGCCGTCCAGGTCGGTCCAGTAGGGGGCGAGCACGTTGTTCGGGGTGGCCGGGTTGGGCAGCGACTGCGGGGTGGCCGAGATGTCGCTCGAGCCCGCCGTGCCTCCCGCGACGGTGTAGCCGTTGGCGACGACACCGATCCGGTTGTAGGACTTGCCCGCGTAGGTGAACGCCGGGACGGTGAAGTTCAGCGCCTGCTCGTCGCCGATCGGCGTCGGCGTGATGCCGAAGGCGTCGAGCGGCAGGTAGGGAGCGGGCCCGGTGCCGGGGGCGATGCTCGGGCTGTCCGGCTGCCTGGCCGTCAGGGTGGTCTTCGCCGTCGCGATCTGGGTGCCGACCTTGGTGGCGCCGGTCACGGAGTTCAGCCGCAGCTTGCTGTCCAGCGTGCTGACCGCCGTCACCTCGGCGTCCTCAAGGGTGGTGTTCTGCACGCTCACCGTGCAGGTGGACTCGCCGGTGTTGCGGGCGATGGTGTCCGGCACGCAGGTCTGCTCGACCGGGACGGCGCCCTCCTTGCGGAAGAACGCCACCGGCAGGTGCAGGTCGCGGCTGCCGCCCGACTGCTTGAGGTTCACCTGGCCGAAGTACTGCCCCTCGGGCAGCTCCGGCGCGGTGACCACCACCGTGATCTTGGCGGTCTTGCCGGGCTTGACGCTGAACCGGGGCGGCAGCACCGTGATGTCGGCCCCGCTCACGGTCGTGCCCGAGGTGGTGTAGGTGAGCGTCTTGTCGGTGACGTTGGTGAACGTCCGCTTGGCGGTGATGAGGCCCGGCATGGTCGGGGCGTTCACCGACGGCAGGTTGAGGTCGATGCGGTTGAGCTCGTCGTTGGCGGAGGCGGCGAAGTTCTCCGCGGTCTCGTTCAGCGTCAGGCCGGGGTCGCCGGCCTTGGTCAGGTCGATGCGCCCGCCGCCGAAGTCGAACGGGTCGGCGGGAGTGACGCGGTCCTGCTTGGTGACCGAGGTCTTGGCCGTCGTCTCCAGCGCGGACTTGACCTGGCCCGGGGTCCAGTCGGGGTGCAGCGCGAACAGCAGGGCCGAGGCGCCGGCGACGTGCGGCGACGACATCGAGGTGCCCGCGATGACCTGGTACAGGTTGCCCTGCGGCCCGCCCGCCGGACCTTCCAGCGCCGGCGTGGTCCCGGCCAGGATGTGCAGGCCGGGAGCGGTGACGTCCGGCTTGAGGAAGTCCCCGCCCGGCCCGCGGGAGGAGAACGTGGTGATCGCGTCGCCCTGCCAGGTGGCCTTGGCGCCCTGGGTGAACTTGCCGGTCGCACCCGGGTTGGCGGACAGGAAGGCCAGCAGCGCGTCGCTCTCCGGCTTGTCGATGTGGACCGTCGGGATCCAGTGGTTGTCGGTCATCACGTCGAGCGGCGTGGTGTTGTAGAGGATCATTCCGGCCGCGCCGCCCTGGAGCACGTTGTAGCTCTTGAGCACCCGGTTGGGGCCGCGCTCACAGGCGACGATCTTGCCGGTGAACAGGCCCGCCGGGGCGGGGGAGGTGCAGAGCGCGTTGGAGTACGGCGGAGCCGAGGCGAGCACCACCGGCAGCGGTGAGTTCACCCCTGCCGTGATGGAGGCGCCCTTGACCGTGGCCGTCGCGCCGCCGGAACCGGCCAGCGTGATCGTGGACTGGAACGTCCTGGTCTGCGTGGAGGCCGCCACGGTGGTCACCCACGGGCTGAGGTGGTTGGCGGTCGCCGCACCCGGACCGGCGTTGCCCGCCGAGGTCGACACGAGCACGCCCGCCGCGTAGGCGTCGAGGAAGGCCAGCTCCACCGGGTCGCTGTAGGGGGAGTTGCCGCCGGAGATCGAGAAGTTGATCACGCGGACGCCGTCGAGGATCGCCCGGCCCACCGCCTGCGCGGAGTCGGAGGGGAAGCAGCCCTCCACGCCGCAGACCTTGTAGATCGACACGTGCGCCGCCGGGGCGATGCCGTGGATCGGGCCGCGGCTGATGCCGAGCGGGTTGGCGTCGGCCACCGGGCCGCCGGCCGAGGTGGTCGCGGTGTGGGTGCCGTGGCCGTTGGAGTCGCGGGCGCTGTCGGGGTAGACCTCGCCGGGGAACAGCGCGTTGTAGGTGTCGAGGAACRGCGCGCCGCCGATCAGCTTCTTGTTGCAGGCGAACGGGTCGGCCGCCGGGGTCAGCGGGTTGTCGCCGAAGTTGCAGACGCGCGGGGTGCCGTCCTTGGTCGGGGGCGCGGCGGGCAGCGTGCCGGGGTCGGCGAACTGGGGGTGCTCCGGCCAGGCGCCGGAGTCCAGGATGCCGACGACGACGCCCTTGCCGGACGAGGCGCTGCCGCCCAGCTTGTTGTAGATCGTGGGGGCCCCGATGAAGGAGGCGCTGGAGTCGGTCAGGAGCTGCTCGGGCCTGTCCTCCTGGACGGCCGCCACCCCGGGCAGCTTCAGCAGCTCGGCCGCCTTGTTGGCGGGGATCCGCAGCGCCATGCCGCCGTAGACGGTGCGCAGCTTCTGCCCGGCCTTGGCGCCGGGCACGCTCTTGGCCAGCCCGGCGAGGAAGGTGTTCTCCACCTCCTCGATGTGCTTTTCGTATTTCTTGGCGTCGGCGCTTTTGATATCGAGAGCCTTGCCGGTCTTGGCGGGGCTGGTGGCGGGAAGTCCGTCAAGCCCACCCTGATAGGCGGCGTAGGAGTCGTAGTCGAGTTTGACCATCACGCTGACCGTGTCGCCCGAGGTGGACTTCAGCAGCGCCTGGTCGCTCTGGGCGAGCTTGCCGGTCGCGGACTTGGCGCCCTGGACCGGTTCGCCGCCGGTCAGCGGGGTCGCCGTCCACTTCTTGGCGTTCGGGGTGGGGGTCGGATCAGCGCTCGCCGGCGGCGCCATCGCCGCGACGAGTCCGGCGGCGACGGCGAGCATCGCCACGCGCCTGGTCCGTGATAAGTGGGACTTCCTGGGCAACGAGACCTCCCTGTAGGGACGCATGACCACGTCACGCCGGAAGGAGGTGTCAGGCCACCCGGGCATGCCTGGATCAGGGCATGGCTGAGGAGGACTCGACCCTCCCCGTTGGGTGACGAGAGAACGGCCACCCGTAAAGGCGGCCGATCATGACAGGGAGCCTAACTAGAGATCATTTATTTGCCTAGATCGTGGAATTGCCACAATCAACGGATTAATTGGTCAAATTTAATTACTCGGTCAGCCCAGCGGCCCATCAGGTTCGCGAGGAGGGGGCCGGGACCGGTTCGACACCGCAGAGTGGCCCGAGGACGGCGACGGCTGCCGATGGGACTCCCGGCCCGAGCACCCCTCGGCGTCCTACGCGCGGACGGAAGGCATCGGGCACGTGCGCGTCCACCGGCACCGCCCCGTCACGGGCCGGGGGAAGACCGTCGGCGTGAAGCGGGAGGGCCGTCGCCGGTACGTCGTGCTGTCGTGTGGGGCCGCCCAGCCGCTGCCGGCCACCGGCGCGGCGGAGGCGAGCCCCGGTCTCATCGAGCGATCCGGCCCGTGGCTCATCAGCCCCCATACATTTGGGAACGGAACGCGACGAGCCGGTGCGCGTAAACTGGTCCGACGCGACCTGTGGGAGGCCCGGTTGAAGCTCAAGCTGGATCTGCACCCGATCTTCAACCGGGGCGGTGAGATCGACAAAGCGCTGCGGGGCATCATCGACGAGGCCATCAGGAAGAAGGCCACCGAGGTCGAGATCATCCCGGGCAAGGGCTCGGGCCAGCTCAAGAAGAAGGTCCTGCGCTTCCTGGAGCAGAAGGAGATCAAGGCCCTCTACCACCGCATCGACAAGGACGCCAAGAACCACGGCCGGCTGTTCGTGTACTTCCGCTACAAGTAGGCCGGTGAGCCCACCGGCGGCCGCCGTCAGGCCGCCGGGTCCGCTCTGCGAGGGCAGGGCGCTACCCTCACCGCCCTCCCGTGGAACGCCTCTGACCCGCCTGTTAACGGGCAGGGGAGACCGGTGGTGACCCTGTTCGCGCCCGTCCCCCGAGACGGGCCGGCAGGGGTCAGGCGACCTTCGGGGAGGGAGCCTTCCAGGTGTTGCACGCGCCCGGGCCTTGCGACCTGTAGCCCTGCTCGAACCAGTGAAGGCGGTTGGCGGGTTTGCCGTACCAGTTGAATCTGCCGTATTCCTTCGGCGTCTCGGCGGTGAGGAGGGGTTTCCAGTTCTTGGCCGAGCGCCCCAGGATCTTCATGGACACCCCGCCCAGGCAGTCGGCCTGCAGGTAGAAGCGGTGCATCTGCTCCTCGCCGCCGTCCTCCTCGTCTCCGGCCGGCAGCGCCCACCAGGCCTCGCTGATGCCCGTCTGTGCCTGGACGGCTCCGGCGTACGCGCGCGTGACCTCGACGAGAACGGCCTGGTCGGACTTGGCCTCGATCCAGTCGGGGCCGAGCTGCACCTGGATGGAGCCGTAGCAGGTAGTGGCGAAGGAGCCGGACACCTGCAGGCCGGTGAGGCACACGCCCTTCTCGACCTTGGTTTTGACATCCACCCCGACCGGGACGAAGTCCTTGATGCTCTTGCGCCAGGCGGAGTTCAGGCAGCCGACGACCTTGTTGAGGTATCTCGTCGTGGAGGCCTTGGTGGTGCCCTTGGTCGCCTTGCAGGAGATCGCGGGGAGACGGCCCTGCTTGTAGAGCGGGTTGTGGGTCAGCTCGGCGACCCCGACGATGGGGCCGGCGGATGCGGTGGCCGTACCGGCGAATAACAGGGCGAAAACCCCTGCAGTGGTGGCCAAGGCGCGAATCATCATGAGAAATGATCATAAGGGCGGCGCAATGCGCGAGGCGTCTCATTGTCCGGCTCCCGCCCTGCTCCCGGTGGGCGTACTGCGGGGCCGTCCCGTGAGCGCCGGCTCCGCCACCGTCACCGGCGACCCTGCGGGAGAGGGCGCACGTGCCCCCCTCCCGCAACTCCGCGGAAATCCGATGGACGAGGCGGCCCGGACGATGGAATAGTCCCGCCGTGACCGCCACCCCTTCCTCCTCCGCGCCCCTCCCGCTGGCCGGCGGCCTCGTCCTGAGGCAGGCACAGCCCGCGGACCTCGACCAGATCGGCACACTCCTCGCCGAACGCGGCGACGCGGCCGACGCCCTCGACCATCGGCTGGTCGTCGCGGATCCCGAGGCCGGCTGGCCCGCCAGCGCTGTGGTCGTCGACGGGGACCGGGTCGTCTCCACCGCGACGCTCCTCGACGAGGAAGTGCGCATCGGCGGCATCCGCCTGCCCGCCGGCCAGGTCGAACTGGTCGCCACCGACCGCGAATACGAAGGACGCGGACTCGTGCGGGCGCTCATGCGGTGGGCCCACGACCGTTCCGCCGCCCGCGGTCACGTCATTCAGGTGATGATCGGAATCCCGTACTTCTACCGGCTGTTCGGCTACGAGTACGCCATCGACATACCGCCGGCGCCGACCGTGCGCACCCCGCCGCCCGGCGGGGTGACACCCGCGCTCCGCGCCGCCCGGCCCTCCGACATCCCCGCGATGGCGGCCCTTCAGGACATGACCCAGAACCGGTTCGACGTGGCCATGCCCCACTCGGCGGCGTGCTGGCGATGGCTGCTGGAGCACGAGGCGAGCACCCTCTGGGTCGTCGAGCGCGGCGACACCGTCGTCGCCACCGGACGCACCGCGCCCCCTGACGATGACGAGGTGCTCCTGGCCGAGGCCGCCGCGCTCGACGACGCGGCTGCGCGGGAACTGCTGCGCGGCGTCGCCGCGCTGGTGCCCGGCGGCCGGGTACGCGCCGTCCACCGGGCGGGAACCGTGACCGCCGCCGCCTGGCAGGAGTCCCTCGACCACGGACCGCGCAAGCAGGCGGAGCAGTACTACATCCGCATCCCGGACGTCGCGGCGCTGCTCGACCGGCTGAGGCCGCTGCTCTGGCAGCGCCTCACCGCCGCGGGGGCGGAACGCGCCGGCCGCGACGTCGTCATCTCCACCTTCGGCGCCCACTACCGGATCCCCGTCCACGCCGACGGCCTCGGCGCGGTCGTCACCGGCGGCGCGATGCAGGGGCCCGGAGCCGTGGGAGGCGCCGGAGTGGCACCCGACCACCTGCCCGCCCTGCTGTTCGGCCCGCACGGGATCGAGGGGCTGACCCGGATCCGGCCCGACGTCTACGCCGGAGAGCAGGAGCTGTTCCAGGCGCTCTTCCCGCCGCTCACCGCCGACGTGCTCAGCTACTACCTGCCGTACTGAGAGGCGATCCAGGGGGGCGGCCGGCAGGATCCGGCAGCGGCAGGCGACCGATCGCTCCTCGTGCCCGCGGCGGACCCCGCGCGGGAGTCTGCCCGGAGAGGCGCCGTCTGCTTCACGGCCGCGGCGCCGGCGCCCCTCCCGGCGGCGGACGGGTCACAGCTTGCGGAAGTTCCTGGACTCCTCGGCCGCGGCCAGCACCGCCTCCAGCGAGGCGCCCGTGCCCGCCGTGACGACGGCCGCGATCGCGCCCTCCACGAACGGCACGTCGGCGATCACCACGCCCGGCCCCTCCATCAGGCGGGCGGTCAGCACCGAACTGCCCAGGTCGGGGATCAGTATCACCCCGTCGCCCCGGTCCACCTCCCCGATCGCCGCCTCCACCAGGCCGGGGCTGGTGCCGACGCCGCCGTCGTCGGTGCCTCCGGCCGCGGCCAGCGGGACGCCCGTGCCGCCGATCTGCGTGGCCAGGACGGCGACCTCGGCGGCCAGCGGGCCGCTGTGCGAGATGAGGACGATGCCTACCATCGGAGGGGTCCGCGCGCCGACGTGGAGAGGCGGGGAAGCGCCCGGTCGGAGGGGTGGGGAAGCGCCCGGTCGGAGAGGCGGGGAAGCGCCCGGTCGGAGGGGCGCGTCATCGCGTCACCACCGTGCGCAGGGCGACGAGGACGAGGGCGGTCGACGCGGCCCCGGGATCCTCGTGGCCCACGCTGCGGGGGCCGAGATAGCTGGCCCGTCCCTTGCGCGCCTGCATCGGGACCGTGGCCTCCGCTCCGGCGAGGGCCGCCGACGCGGCCGCGCCGATCGCCTCCCCCGGCTCCTTGCCCTCCTGCGCGGCCCGAGACATCGCCCGGACCGCCGGAGCGAGCGCGTCCACCATGGTCTTGTCGCCCTCGGCGGCCGATCCCAGCCTCTGGACCCCGTCCAGCGCGGCCTGCAGGGCGGCGGCGAGGTCCGTGGCCGACACCTCCGAGGCGTCGCCCAGGCACTTGCCCGCCTCCCGGAACGCCGTGCCGTACAGGGGGCCGGAAGCCCCGCCCACCTTGCGGATCAGGGTGCTCCCCACCAGGGCCAGCAGTGCTCCGGGGGTGTCGGGCTCGGTGCCGGCCAGCGCCTGGGTGATCGCGGTGAAGCCCCGGTCGAGGTTGGCCCCGTGGTCGGCGTCGCCGATCGCGGCGTCCAGCCGGGTCAGCCGCTCCTTCTCGACCCCGACGGTCCGGGCGATCTCCTCGATCCACGCGGCGAAGAAGGCGGTGTCCAGGTCGCCGGCGCCCATGTCAGCGGCCCCAGCGCAGGCCGGGGGTCTCCACCGGAGCGTCCCACAGCCGGGTGAGCTCGTCGTCCAGCCGGCAGACCGTGACCGAGAAGCCCTGCATGTCGAGGCTGGTGACGTAGTTGCCGACCAGGCTCCGCGCCGCTCTCGCGCCCTTGCCCGCCAGGTAGTCGCTCACCTCGGCGAAGGCGACGTAGAGCTCGATCAGCGGCGTGCCGCCCATGCCGTTCACCATGACCAGGTTGTCGCCGGAGACCGGCATGTCCTCGTCGATGGCGTCCATCGCGGTGTGGACCAGCTCGCGGGCGCCGCGCATGGCCGAGCGGGCCCGGCCGGGCTCGCCGTGGATGCCGATGCCCAGCTCGACCTCGGTGTCCTTCAGGTCGAAGGTGGGCTTGCCCGCGGCCGGGGTGGTGCAGGCGCTCAGCGCGACGCCGAAGGACCGGCTGCGGGCGTCGACCGCCTCGGCCACCCGGGTGACCTCCGCCAGCGGCGCGCCGGTCTCGGCCATGGCCCCGGCGATCTTCTCCACGAAGAGCGTGGCGCCGGTTCCGCGGCGGCCCGCCGTGTAGAGGGAGTCCTGTACGGCCACGTCGTCGTCGACCAGCACGCTCGCCACCTCCACGCCCTCCTCGGCGCAGAGCTCGGCGGCCATCTCGAAGTTCAGGACGTCACCCGTGTAGTTCTTCACGATGTGCAGCACGCCCGCGCCGCCGTTCACCGCCTCGCTCGCCGCGATCATCTGATCGGGCACCGGAGAGGTGAAGATCTCGCCCGGGCAGGCCGCGTCGAGCATGCCGTACCCGACGAAGCCCGCGTGCAGCGGCTCGTGCCCGGAACCCCCGCCGGAGACCAGGCCCACCTTGCCCGGACGCGGCCCCGAGGCGCGCATCACGATCTGGTTGTCCACGTCCACCCGCAGCCCGGGGTGCGCCGCCGCGAGTCCGCGCAGCGCGTCCGGGACGACCGAGTCGACGCCGTTGATGAGCTTCTTCACATTTCAGAGCCCTTCCCCCTCGGCGACGGCGGCAAGCGCGATCAGGGCGATCTCTTCCCGGAGCGCGCCGCGGCCGCCGCCGCCGAGGATCTCGACGGCGGCGGCGCGATCACCACGACCGGGGCCGGCGACCGGCCGGCCGGGCTCAGAGGCGGGCGAACCAGTCGAGCGGGAACGGCGGCCGGGCCAGCGGCGCCACCGCGATCCGCATGAGGGCGAGCGGGTTGTCGTCGCCCGCGATGCGGTTGGTGTCGAGGGCTCCGCAGCCCGTGCAGTGGTGGACGAGGGCCCACTCGCCGTTGTTGCGGACGTGGACGGCTATCGGGGTCATCGACGACCCGCAGTCCGCTGCCCTGTCACCCGGAGTGTCGTCCAGGTGCCTGCTCCACAGGCAGGTCGGGCAGTGGTTGCGGTGCGCCGTGCCCGGCGCGTCGGCGGGGACGTCGAGGCCGCAGTGGAGACAGCGGAAGGAACGGATGCGGGCGCGGGCGCGGGATGGAACGCGGGACATGGAGACTTCCTCAGGGATGATGATGGGCACAGGTCACCGGTGCCTCCGTCACGCCACGTCGTGGGCGCGCGAAGGCCGTTTCGGTGCCCGCGGGCATCAAAATCCCCCCTTTCGAAAGCTCGTCGCGATGTATCCGAGTGAAACGGAGGACGAGAGGGATATCAACGGGTTTTCCTCCCGGACCCCGTCGGATGATCGGCACGTGTCCGTGCCGCGGCTCCGGCGGCATCAAGGAGTGGTCCGCAGATGCCGGAGCGCGGATGCGGCCTCCTTGCGGACCCCCCGGTGAGGGTCGTTCCGGGCGAGGGTCTCCAGCCAGCCGGGGGTGAGCGGGTCCTCGGGCGCCAGGAAGCCGACGGCCCAGAGCGCGGCCGCCCGGACCTGCCAGGCGCCGTCTGCGGTCGCGCGCTCCCGCAGCCACGCCAGTGTGGCGGAGTCGGCCGGCGCGGAGACCCTCACGATCTCCTGGACGGCCTCCGCCCGGACGGCCCAGCGCGGGTCGCCGGCGGCGCGCTCCCGGAGCCGGGCCGCCGTGCCGACCGGATCCGCCCGCCACCACGTGCCGGCTCCCAGTACGGCGGCGCGGGCCACGGCCGTGCTGGGATCGCGCGCGCTCCGCTCCCTCAGCCAGGAGATCGTCTCCGGTGTTCCGCCGGCGACCTTGGTGATCTCCTCCACGGCCCCCTCACGGACTCTCCAGTGACCGTCGGCGGTGGCCCGGTCGCGCAGGAGATCCAGGGTGGCGGCATCGTCGCACCAGCCCCGGGCGAGAGCGCGGACGGCCGCCAGCCGGACCTGGGCGTGCTCGTCGCGTACGGCCCGCTCGCGCAGCAGCGGGACCGTGGCCGCGTCGTCGGCCCCGTCGGCGGCGATGGTCTCCAGCATCGCCCGGCGCACCCGCCAGTGCCCGTCGGAGCGCACCCGCCCGCGGAGGAGGAGAAAGGTGCCGGGCTCCTCGGGCCAGGTGCTTGTCAGCGCCGTCAGCGCGGCCAGCCGCACCTGCCAGTGCGGGTCCCCGGCCGCGCTCGCCTCCACGGCGGCACGTGCCCGGTCGTCGTCCGGCCGGCCCTCGGCCAGCGCCCGCACGGCCGCCCGCCGGCCCATCCAGTGCCGGTCGGCTCTCGCGTGCTCATGGAGCCGGGCCGGCGTGCCGGGCCCGTCGGGCCAGCCCCAGCCGAGCACGGTGATCGCCGCGGCCCGCACCTCCTCCGGGCCGTCTCCGGCGATCCAGGCGAGCACCCGGGAGCACATGCCGTCGTGGTCCCGCCAGTGGCGCACGGCCGCGTCCACGGCGGCGGCGCGGACCTCGGGGTCCGGGTCGCCGGAGATCCTGCCGTACAGCCAGGACAGGGTGGCGTCGTCGGCGGCGGCGATCCGGGCCACCTCCCGGACGGCCGCGCCACGCACCTCCCGGTGACGGTCGGTCTCGGCCCGGCTCCGCAGCCACGACACGGTGTCCGGCCCGTCCGGCCCGATCCGCGCCATCGCCTCGACCGCCGCCCGCCGTACCTTCCAGTGCTCGTCCCGTGAACTCACCTCCCGCAGCCAGGGGAGGGTCGCCGGATCCCCCGGCCAGGTGCGTGCGGCGAGTTCCACGCCCGCCGCGCGGACCTGTCCGTGGTCATCGGTCATCGCGCGACCGCGCACCCACGAGGAGACGCCGGGCCGGTCCGGCCAGCCCAGGGCGACCCGTTCGACGGCCATGCCGCGGACGTCCTCGTCGGGGTCCGCCAGGGCGCGCCGCCGGAGCCAGGGCAGCGTGGCCGGCTCGTCCGGCCAGAGCAGTCCCACGATCTCGACCGCGGCCCTGCGTACCTTCCAGTGGCCGTCCGTGACGGCGATCTCGCGGGTCCAGGGCGGCGTCGCGGGATCATGGGCCCGGCTCTCGGCCACCGCTTCGACGGCCGCCACCCGGACGTCCTCATCACCTTCGAGGAGGAGGCGATCGCGGAGCCACGCGAGGATCTCGGGATCGCCCGGGTATGCCGTGGCGACCTGCTGGAGGGCGGTGCCGCGCACCTGCCAGTGGCCGTCCGCCGTCGCGCGCTCGCGCAGCAGCTCCAGGTCGTCCGCGCCGAGTATCCGGAGGGCGGTGCCGCGTATCTGCCAGTGGGCGTCCGCCGTCGCGCGCTCGCGCAGCAGTTCCAGGTCGTCCGCGCCGATTCCCCCGCTGCCGAGTCTCTGGAGGGCGGTGCGGCGTATCTGCCAGTGGGCGTCCGCCGTCGCGCGCTCGCGCAGCAGTTCCAAGGAGTCCTGGCTGCGGTGCCAGAAGATGAGTCTCTGGAGGGCGGTGCGGCGGACCTCCCAGTGGCCGTCCGCCGTCGCGCGCTCGCGCAGCAGCGGAAGGACCTCGGGGGCGCGTAACCAGAACGAGTCGAGCTGCTGGAGGGCGGTGCGGCGGACCTCCCGGTGACCGTCCGTCATGGCCTGTCGCACGATTGCGAAGGTGGGAAGGTCCTCCAGCCTCTGCAGGGCGATCTGGCGGGTCTTCCAGTGGTCGCCCGCCACCATGCGCTCGCGCAGCAGCGCCCGGGTGACGGGATCGTCGGGCCGGGCGGTGGCCAGGGCCGCCAGCGCCGCCCTGGACGTCGCGTCGTCGCCGGTGCCCGCCAGCTCGCGAAGCCATCGCAGGATCTCCGGACGGTCGCGGTACATCCCAGCGAGCGTGTCCAACGCTGCGGGGCGTACCGGGCCGAAGCCGTGCAGCGCCTGCCGCCGCAGCCAGTCCAGGGTGCCGGGGTGGTCGCGACGGCCCGCGGCGACGGCCCGGAGCGCGCTTGCCCGCACGTCGCCGTCCGGATCCTTCAGGGCGCGGTCGCGCAGCCAGTCCAGGGTTCCGGGGTGGTCGCGCCAGCCCGCGGCGACGGTTTCGAGTACGTTCGCCCGCACGTCGCCGTCCGGATCCTTCAGGGCGCGGTCGCGCAGCCAGTCCAGGGTTCCGGGGTGGTCGCGCCAGCCCGCGGCGACGGCCTGGAGCGCCCTGCTCCTCACCCCGCGGTGGGGGTCGGCGAGAGCGCGTTCGCGCAGGAGGGCCAGGGTGCCGGGGTGGTCGCGCCGGCTTACGGCGAGGGCCTGGAGCGCGATGGTCCGCACGTCCTCGTCCGGGTCGGCGAGGGCGCGGTCGCGCAGCCAGTCCGGGGAGTCGGGGTGGTCGCGCCAGCCCGCGGCGAGGGCCTGGAGCGTGGTCTTCCGTACGTCCCAGTCCGGGTCGGTGCGTACCTGACGGCGCAGGAGGGGCAGGGTGTCGGGGTGGTCCCGCCAGCCCGCGGCGAGGGCCTGGAGCGCGCTTGCCCGTACACCGTCATCCGGGTCGGTGCGCGCCTGCCCGTGGAGAAGCGGCAGGGTTCCGGGGTGGTCGCGCCAGCCCACGGCGAGGGTTTCGAGCGCGGCTTTCCGCGTCAGGGGGTGTGGGGCCCGGAGAGCGCGCTCGCGGAGGAAAGGCAGGGTTCCGGGGTGGTCGCGCCAGCCCGCGGCGAGGGCCTGGACGGTTGTCTGGCTGACTCTCCAGTCGGGGTCGGTGAGGATGCGTTCGCGCAGGAGGGGGAGGGTGTCGGGGTGGTCGCGCCAGCCTGCGGCGAGGGCTTGGAGCGTGGTCTTCCGTACGTCCCAGTCGGGGTCGGTGAGGATGCGTTCGCGCAGGAGGGGGAGGGTGTCGGGGTGGTTCCGCCAGCCTGCGGCGAGGGCCTCCACCGCTGTTTCCCGTATGTCCCCGTCCGGGTCGGTGCGCGCGTGCCCGTACAGGAGGGGCAGGATGCCGGGGTGATCCCGCCGGCCCGCGGCGAGGGCGTCGAGCGCTGTCCGGCGGACCTCTCGATGCGGGTCGGCGAGGGCGCCCTCGTAGAGGGGCGCCAGAAGATCCGGGCGATCCCCCCAGCTGCCGGCGAGCACCCGGATGGCATCGGCCCGAACGTCACCGCGCGGATCGGTGAGGGCGCTTTCACGCAGGAGGGGCAGGGTGCCGGGATGGTCGCGCCAGCCTGCGGCGATCGCCCGGAGAGCGGCTGAGCGGACCTGCCCCTGCACGTCGCCGGTGGCGCACGCGCGTAAAGTCACCAGGGCCTCGGGATGATCCCGCCAGTTGCCGGCGACGGCATGGAGCGCCGTCGTCCGCACATCCCCGTCCGGGTCGGTGAGGGCGCTTTCACGCAGGAGGGGCAGGGTGTCGGGGTGATCCCGCCACCCCTGCGCCAGAGCCCGCACCGCCCCGTCGCGCATGCTCACGTTGATCTCGCCGACGGCCTGCCGGCGGAAATGCTCCCGGAGGCCGTCGTCGTCCGGGAACAGCGCCGCCACGATCATGGTCGCCATCTCCGTGCCGCCGGACGACATGATCACTCTCTCCCGGCCGAGGAACCAGCCGAGGTAGCGGTCACGCCCCGGCCATCGTGGCCGGGCCCCTCTCAGGAGGGGGATCATCTTGCCGGCGAGGAAGCCGTCGACATCGAAGACGTAGGTGCCCTCCGAGTGCTCCAGCCAGGTGATGATCTTCTCGACGACCGCCGCGCCCTGCCGTTCCATCGCCCCCAGGTTGCGGGTCTCGGCGATGCACTCGGCCGCGAGGACCAGGTGGTGGGGTGGGTCCTCGCCGGTCGCGAACGGCCACAGCGGGTTCGCCTCGCGGACGAGATAGTCGACGATCTCGCCGGTGAACCGCTCGTCGATCATCCCGGCCACCAGCAGGAGGACCTCCCGCCACGCCGGATCGGGCCAGTGGCGGCCGAACATCTCCGAGACGAGCTGGGCGGGACTCCACTGGCGCTTGTTCTGGAACCGCCGCACGATCTCGTCCGCGCAGAAGAACTCCAGGAAGGCCCGGTGCACGAATCCGTAGACGCCCCCGCCGTACAGGCTGAGGATGAAGTTGCGCTCCCTGAACTGGTCCAGCATGCCGCGCGCGATGGTCTTCGCCTCGCGGGGATCGAGCTGGTAGCGGGTGCCCAGATAGTCGACGAACTCCTCCAGGAGGTCCTCGCCCCGGATGTGGTTGCCGGCCAGCCCCGACCTGCCGCTCTGCATCCGCCAGGCCACCCGGCGCAGCAGCTCCTTCTTGTCCTCGGCGTCGATGTAACCGGCCGGTATGCGCGCGTCCTCCAGATGCCTGTTGACGTCCCAGTGCTCGACCAGCACGGACGCCGCGTGGACATACACCGTCCGCCGCTCGCGTGGAAGCTCCTGGCGGCGCCCGATGATCGCGAGGATGGTCAGCAGCAGGGGGTTGCCCGCCAGCTCCCGGATGGACGGGGAATCGGTCATCGCGCGCATCAGCCGGTCCCGCAGATGGCGCGCCTCGTCCTTCCGGTCGCGCATCGCCAGCTCGTACCAGCGCTCGGTGAACTCCTCGATCTGGGCGGTGTCCAGATCCTGGAGCGTGTAGTGCCGGAATCCGGCGTCGTGCAGCTCGGCCCGCCGGTATCCGATGACCCGGCTGGTGACCAGGATCCGCGCCTTCGGGTACCGCGTGGCGAATCCGGCGATCTGCCTGGTCACCGTCTCTCGCACCTTGGGATCGAACAGCTCGTCCAGTCCGTCGAAGACGACCAGTGCCCGCCCGTCCTCGCGGAGGTAGCGGTCCAGGAGCCGCGCGGGGATGCCGGTCCCCTCGGTCCGGTGCAGGTGCTCCAGGTACTCCAGGAAGGTCTCGCACCGTGACCGGAGATCGGCGTAGGAGCGCAGCTCCACGAGCAGGGGCAGCCATCCCCTCAGCCCGGCCACGGCCTCCTCCGTCCCGTCACCCACCAGGCCCAGGACCAGATACCGCGCCAGCGTCGACTTGCCGGCGCCGGGATCGCCGAGCAGCGCGACCAGCCGGTTGCCGGGCTCGCCCAGGACGTCCAGCACCGCGCGCCGGGGAGTCCTGTCGTACGTGGTGCGCGCCTGCGCGATCCTGTCGAGGTCGAACCCCTCGGGAAGATCCTTCTCCGAGATCTCCTCGGCGCTCAGCAGCCGCCGCCACAGTTCCTTGGACAGCTCCACGGGCGGCGGGTCCGCTCTGACGCTCTGCGGGACGAACATCGACCGGAGGAGGACGGGCAGATGGGCGTCCTGCTCCGCCGGGGTCAGCACCTCCAGGTCGAGCCGCCGGTAGCGCTGCTCCATCCTCGTGAGGTAGGCCGCCCGCGCCATCGCGAACGACTCCTCTCCGGCGTCGAGGGCCTCCGTCCCCGTGGCGGGGGAGGTCTGCCGCCCGAGGCATTCGACGAGGGCGTGCAGGACCCGGCCGCTGAGGTCGTCGGCCGAGTCGAACCGGCTGACCATGATGTCGGAGGTGAGCAGGCGGGCCCGGAACGCCTCGACCGACGAGCGGTCCGGGTCGACGAGCCGCGGGGGAACGGGGGCTTCCTCGTCGAGGAGGAACAGCAGTCTCGGGATTCCCCGGTCGGACGCGGCGAGGAACTCCAGCTCGGTGTAGGAGACATTGGCGCCGGGCACCGGAGATCCGTAGCGGAACCCTATTATTCCAAGGTATAAATCGCACTTTTGAACACGATCGCGACAATAGTCGGCCGGTGTGGTCTCCTGGGCGGGGAAGTACCGCATGTCCACCGGCACCAGGCCCGCCCGCGCCACGGCGTCGATGGCCGACTGCACGAACGATCCTGTGGTCGGATACTCCGCCATGTCCGATGTATGGCTGATGAAGACGCTCGGCACACCCCACAAAATACCTCTTACCAAGCCCAGATCATGCGTATCTATATGACGAGCCATTTCTGGTAAACAAACGTTTTCGACGACGGGAATGCCGTCTCCGCGGTACGGCCCCGCCGGGGAGCGGAGATGACGGGGGTCACGGAGGTGTAGGAGGATCTGGCCAGGTCTTCTTCCGATGCTGGAGGCGTCATGTCGGTGTTGCGGAACCTGGTGGAGAGCATCCGGAACGGCGGGGTCGAGGTGATCGACCTGACCGCGCCGCTGTCGTCGGAGACGCCGATCCTGCGACTGCCCGAGCCGTTCGGGAACACCGTCCCGTTCACGCTGAAGGAGATCAGCCGCTACGACGACCGCGGGCCCGCCTGGTACTGGAACGACATCTCGACCGGCGAGCACACCGGCACGCACTTCGACGCGCCGGTCCACTGGGTCACCGGCCGGGACGGCGAGGACGTCTCCCAGGTGCCGGTGGACCGGCTGATCGCCCCGGCCGTGGTGCTCGACCTGTCCGCCGAGGCGGGCGGGGACCCCGACTTCCTGCTGGAGATCGAGCACGTCAAGGTCTGGCAGGAGGCCAACGGGCCGCTGCCCGACGGCGGCTGGCTGCTCTACCGCACCGGCTGGGACGCCCGCTCCCACGACCAGGAGCGCTTCCTCAACGCCGACGAGGCCGGCCCGCACACCCCCGGCGTCTCGGTGGAGTGCGCCAGGTGGCTGGCCGAGGAGACCCCGATCGCCGGACTCGGCGTGGAGACGGTGGGCACCGACGCGGGTGCCGCGCACGGCTTCGAGCCTGCCTTCCCGTGCCACTCCTTCCTGCTCGGCGCGGGCAAGTACGGGCTGACCCAGCTCCGCAACCTCGACCGGCTCCCGGTCACGGGCGCCGTGGTCGTCGCGCCGCCGCTGCCCATCGTCGGCGGTTCGGGCAGCCCGGTGCGCGTGCTGGCCCTGGTCGAGAGGTGAACGTCGCCGGGGCCGTGGGCCGCGTCCTCGCCTCGCTCGGCGTGGACACCGCCTTCGGTGTGGTCGGCAGCGGCAACTTCCACGTGACCAACGCGTTGATCGAGCACGGCGTGCGGTTCGTCGCCGCGCGCCACGAGGGCGGCGCGGCGACCATGGCCGACGCCTACGCGCGCACCGGCGGCCGGGTCGGCGTGCTCAGCGTCCACCAGGGGCCGGGGCTCACCAATGCGATGACCGGCATCACCGAGGCCGCCAAGAGCCGCACGCCGCTCATCGTGCTGGCCGCCGAGGTGACCGAGCCCCGGTCCAACTTCTTCGTCGACCAGGCCGCTCTCGCCACGGCGGTCGGCGCCGTCCCCCTGCGGATCACCTCCGCCGAGACCGCCGCCGCGCAGACGGCCCAGGCGTTCCACCTGGCCCGCGACGGGCGGCGTACGGTCCTGCTGAACCTCCCGCTGGAGGTCCAGGGCCGGCC
>NZ_NGFP01000157.1 GCF_002149035.1 Streptosporangium minutum | reverse complement strand
CGTCTGGCCCGTCCGGCGCGTCCGCCCCGGCGGCGCCGAAGATCTCCTCGAACGCGGCGACCTCCAGCTCGGTGAGCCGTTCAAGGGTCAGTTCCAGCAGCGCCGAGCGGGTGCGGGCCAGATTGGACGTCGACCCCGGCGGCAGCCCGGCCGTCTCGTCCACCGCCCGATGGGTCAGGCCGCGCATGCCCCGCTCGGCGAGCAGGGTGATGGCGGTCTCCGCGACGAGTTCGGCACGCTGGGACTTCATCCAGCGATACTACATTTGTAGTTAAACTACAGGCGTAGTAACGTCCGACTACATCCGTAGTGAGGGAGAGGGCGATGGCACACGCAGTGGTGGTCGGGGCGGGGATCGGCGGGCTGACCGCGGCGGTGGCGCTGCAGCAGCAGGGCTGGGACGTGACGGTGTTCGAGCGGGCATCGTCCCTGGACCCGGTCGGCTCCGGGCTGGCCGTCGCCGCCAACGCCCTCAAGGCACTGGACACGATCGGCGTCGGCGACGAGATCCGCAAGCTGTCGGCGATCCAGGGCGAGGCCGGCGTACGGCGCGCGGACGGCCGCTGGCTGATGAAGACCACCGAGGAGGCCACCTCCGCCCGGCACGGCGACTCCGTGGTGCTGCTGCGCCGCGCGGACCTGGTCGACGCGCTCTCGGCGTGCCTGGCCCCCGGCACGGTCCGGCTGAACACCACGGTGACGGGGGTGGACCCGGAGACCGGCCGGGTGACCGTCGAGACCGGGAGCCCGAGGACTGATCGGGCGGACAGCCCGGCGGCCGGCACCGTGGACAGGACGGGGACCGGAGCTGCGGGCGGCACGGCGGCCGGGCCGGAGGGCGTGGAGACCGGAGCTGCGGGCGGCGCCATGGACAGGACGGGGACCGGAGCTGCGGGCGGCACGGGGATCTGGACGGCGGACGTGGAGGCCGATCTGGTGGTGGCCGCCGACGGCATCCACTCCCCCATCAGGGCGGCGCTGTTCCCCGGCCATCCCGGCCCGCGTTACTCCGGAGTCACGAGCTGGCGGGTGCTCATCCCCGGCGGGGGCGTCCCCGGCCAGACCTTCGAGAGCTGGGGCGACGGCAAGGTCTTCGGGGTCATGCCGCTGGCCGGGGGGATGGCCTACTGCTACGGCACCGACACGGTCCCGGCCGGCGGAGGCGGCGGCGACCAGCGGGCCGAGCTGCTCCGCCTGTTCGGAAAGTGGCACGCCCCGATCCCGGCGCTGCTCGCCGCCGCCTCATCGGAGAACGTGCTCAGGAACGACGTCCACTACCTCGCCACCCCGCTGCCCGCCATGCACAGGGGCAAGGTCGCGCTGCTGGGCGACGCGGCCCACGCCATGACCCCCAACATGGGGCAGGGCGCCTGCCAGGCGATCGAGGACGCGGTGGTGCTGGCCCACTTCGCGGGCGAGAGCGCCGGGCTGGCGGGCTACACCGCCGCCCGGCTGGAGCGGACCGCGAAGATCGTGGCCCGGTCCGCGTCGATCTGCCGGGCCTCCCAGCTCCGCAACCCGCTCGCCGTACGGCTGCGCGACACGATGATGGCGCTCACCTGGCGGCTGGCCCCGGGGCGCATGACCGGCGCGATGGACGAGGTGCTCGGCTGGGCGCCGCCCACGACCTGAGCGGGCCACGGCCTGAGTGGCTGGGCGCCGCCCACGAGCTGAGCGGGCCACGAGCTGTACGGCCGATGCCGAGTGAGGGCCTCGGCCAGGACGGGTCCCGTGAGCCTCGGCCAGGACGGGTCACGACGGGAACGAGCCTCGGCAGGGCGGGCTACGACGGGAGCGAGGCCGTCTCGCGGGTGGAGGTCTGGCCGCCGCTGTGGTCCGGGGAGAGCCTGCCCAGCGTGATCGTCCCCCAGACCAGCAGCGCGGCGGCGAAGATCGCCGGGATCACGTTCGACAGGCCGGTCGGCATCGCCTCGTCGAGCAGGAGCACCCCGGCCAGGATCGAGGTGACGGGGTCGATCACCTGCACCGTCGCGTAGGCGATGCCGAAATAGCCCACCGCGTAGGACTTCTGCAGCAGCACCACCGCGCAGATCAGGAGCACGGGGACCGCGACCGTGAACCAGCTCAGCAGGTTGCGCAGGTCACCGTTGAGGTTGCCGCCCACCACCCGGACGAAGGTGGACACGCTGGCCGTCACGGCGCCGGCGCCGACCGACAGCAGCAGCGCCTTGGTCGAGCCCGCCGCCTTCCGCGCGGCCAGGTGCGCCACCAGCACGACCAGCCCGACACAGGCCAGGAAGCCGAACGCCTCCCCGCCCGTCATGTGCGGCGTCACGGCGTGGACGGGAACGAGCAGCATCAGGCCGAGCAGGCCGACGGCCACGGCGATCGACCCGATGATCTCCGCCCGGTGCGGCCGCCTGCCGTGCAGCATCGCGGCGAGCGGCACGGCGAACACCAGTGTCGCCACGCTGATCGGCTGTACCGCGACCAGCGGCGCGAAGCTCAGCGCGACGGCGTGCATGGACGCCCCGGCGAATCCGATCACGCCGCCCACCCACCAGCGGGGCCGCCTCATCAACTTGAGCGAGGCCCCCGCGGAGACCGCCTCGAACTGCTGGAGCGCCGCGCCCAGCGCGTACCCCAGCGCGCCGACCAGGGCGATCGACATCCCGACCCAAGTCATCGCCACCCACCAGGAGCGATCAGGCATACGTAAAGAAATGATTCTCGGGTCATCCCGCAAGCTTAGAGCGCCCGGCGAGTGGGTAACGGGTCGCCCAAGCCAGATCAAACCCCTTTTCGGTCATCACCCCCTATCCGTGCCGCATCACCGCACTTCCGAACGGATCGGGCCGGCCGATCGGCGCACCCTCCGGAGCGGAGCAGGGGGACCCGACCTGTCCCCCGCCCCTCCGCCGAGACCGTGGAGATGCCCGGACCGGACCCGCTAGTCGCGGGGCGGGCAGACGCAGAAGAGGTGTCCCTCGGGGTCGGCGAGCACGACCCAGCCCCCCTCGCCGGGCTGGAAGTCGGGCTTGGTGGCTCCGAGCTCCAGGTAGTCCTGGACCGCCTTGTCCAGGTCGGGGACCCGGACGTCGAGGTGGAACTGCTTGTCGGCGCCGGGCCAGTCGGCCGGCTTGCGGTCCAGGTTCTGCTGGAAGTAGATGCTCGTCGTGCCGTCGCCGATGCCGGCGTAGGTGGCCTCGGCGTACTGGACCTCGTAGCCGAGGACGGTCGCGTAGAACTCGGCGAGCCGCTTGGGGTCGGCGCAGTCAATGGTCACGGCGATGAGCTGTGCTTTCGTCGTCATGGAGCCCATCATCACGCCCTTACCTGTCAGGTAACGTCAGGTTTGTCGACGGATATCGGATCAGATGACATGGGTTGATCGCCGGATATCGGATCAGGTGACGTCGGGTTGATCGACGGATCAGACGGGCCGACGTCAGATTTGTCGACGGACATCAGGCGGGCCGACCTCGGGTTGATCGACGGACCGGACGGGTCGACGGCAGGTTTGTCGACGGGCAGCGGGCGGGCCGCCGGAAGGGCAGCCCGCCGGCGTCGCGGGTGCGGACGGGCCGCCGGATAACCACTGGCCCGCGCACCGGTCCTCTCGTTAGGGTCGACCCGTGACCACGCTCATCATGTCCCCGCCCGCCGCCCGATAGCGGGCGGCCCTCTCTCCTGACAGCCGGATCCGGGTGATCCGGCGGGTGGTTGGCGCCCGCATACGCGCGGCCTGACGACAACCACTTCATCTGGAGAGACCTCCATGACGCATGTCTCCGTACGGCGGGGCCTGCTGTACGTATCGATCGCGGCGACCGCCTGGGGAACCGGCGGCGCCGCCGGCGCGCTGCTCTACCAGGCGGGCGGCCTCGGCCCCGTCGCCGTCTCGTTCTGGCGCTTCGCCGCCGGCGCGGTGATGCTCCTGCTGGCCTCCCGGGTCTTCGGCCTCGGGCGCCCCGGCGGCCTGGGGCGGACCGTGATCACGGGCGTGGCGATGGCCGTCTACCAGACGGCCTACTTCGCGGCGATCGCCGAATCCGGCCTGGCCGTGGCGACCGTGGTCACGATAGGCGCGACACCGGTCCTCGTGGCCGCCGGTGCGCGACTGCTGCTGGGTGAGCGGCTCGGCCGGGCAGGACTGGGCGCGGTCGCGACCGCGCTGGCCGGACTGGCCCTGCTGACCCTGGACGGCGGATCGGCCACGTTCTCGGCGGCCGGCATCGGCTGGGCTCTGCTCTCGGCGGCCGGCTACGCGGGCGTCACCCTGCTCAACCGGGCCTCCACCGACGGCCCCTACGCCACCGCCATGGGCGGCTTCGTCGTCGGCGGCCTCTGTCTGCTCCCCCTCGCGACGGCCCAGGGGTTGCTGCCGCAGGGCGACCTGCTCGCCTCCTCGGCGCTCATCGTCTACCTCGGCGCGGTTCCGACCGCCCTGGCCTACGGCCTCTTCTTCGCGGGTCTCGCCGCGGTGCGGGCCACGACGGCGTCGGTGATCTCCCTTGTGGAGCCGGTCGGCGCGGCGATCATCGGGGTGCTCCTCCTCGGCGAGCGGCTCACCCCGCAGGCCGTCGCGGGCGCGATCCTGCTGCTCTCCGCCGTCGGCCTGCTCACCTTCGGCGAGAGGCGTGCGGCCGTGGAGCCGGTCACCATGTGAGGACGGCGCCTTTTACGGCTTTCCTTACCTCAGAGAAATAAACCAAAAAGAAGGGAAAAACCGCCCTCCCACACTTCTCCCAAGAATAAGACAATAAGCAAATAACTACTTTTTTCCTGACAATTCTACTCATATCGTGGCCATAGAAACGCGGGCCGCCGGACGGTCTTCGCCCGGCGGCCCGACAGAGAGGAGACGCCATGGACAGCAAGCGGCGCCTGACGCTGGTCGGCTCGGCACTTCTCGCCGCCTCCGCCCTCGGAGCGGCCACGATCTCCACGGCCTCAGCCGCCCCGGCCCCCGCGCGGGCCGTCGTGGCACACGTCCCGCACGGCCCGGCGGCGGGGGCGGATCCGACCATGGGCCCGGAGTCCGGCGATAAACCGGAGGCGTACTGGAAGGCCTATCGGAAGGGCTACAACGACGCCGGCGAAGACTGCGACATGGGGAAGAGTTTCTCCTACGACGCATCGGCGGACTGGGACAGAAAGGGCTGGGTGGACGGATACAACGCCGGCCACGCCCAGTTCTGCGAGAAGAGCGGCTGAATCGCCGCCGCCCTCCGGAAAGAACACCGGAGAAAGGCCCGGGGCCCCGGCTCCGGGCCTGTGGCTGGACAGGCCGGAGGCTGGGCAGGACCGGCCCGGGGTCTGCGGCACGGCAGGCCGAAGGTCTGGACAGAACCGGCCCAGGGTCTGCGGCACGGCAGGCCGAAGGTCTGAACAGGACAGGTCCCGGGCCTGTGGCGTAGCAGGCCGGAGGTCTGTGGCAGGACCGGCCGGGGGCGGGTCAGCCGAACATGTCGGGCTCGGCGGCGATGATCTGGTCGTGGAGGGGCTGGAAGTTGATCCAGCCGACCAGGTCGTTGCCGATCTGGCCGTGGGTGAGCTTGGCGTTCTCGTGGTCGATCGGCACCGTCGGGCCGGCGGCCTTGGCCAGGAGCTGGGCCTGGCAGGAGCGCTCCATCGTGATGAACCACCAGGCGGCGGCGTCCACGGTGTCGCCGACCGTCAGCAGGCCGTGGTTGCGCAGGATGACGGCTTTGGAGGAGCCGAGCGCCCGGGCGATGCGGCGTCCCTCCTCCGTCTCCACGACCACGCCGGTGTAGTCGTCGAACAGCCCGTGGTCCTCGTAGAACGCGCAGGCGTCCTGGGTCAGCGGTTCCAGGAGCGTGCCCAGCGACGACAGCGCCTTGCCGTACACCGAGTGGCTGTGCGCGGCGGCGACCGCGTCCGGCCTGGCCTGGTGGACCATCGCGTGGATGGCGAACGCCGCCTGGTTGACGTGGTGGCGCCCCTCGACGACCTGGCCCTGGTGGTTGACGAGGATGAGGTCGCTGACCCGGATCTGCTTGAACGACATGCCGAACGGGTTCACCCAGAAGTGGTCGGTGTGCTCGGGGTCACGGGCGGTGATGTGCCCGGCCACCCCTTCCTCGAAGCCGAACCGGCCGAACAGCCGCAGGGCGGCCACCAGGCGCTCCTGGCGGTGGCGGCGCTCCTCCTCCACGCTGTCGAACTTCTGCGGCAGCCGGAAGACGAGCTGGTCGGTGGGGATCGGCTGCAGGTCGGACAGGCTCATCGTGCCTCCAGGGCGGAAGGGTCGAGGTCCGCGGGCGGGCGGTGGCCCGTTGAGGTGGATCTCGTGTCGGTGGCCGGGGAAGGCCACGGACCCAGCCTGTCCCGCGCCGCCCGCCCATGTCCACATCGCACCGGATCCCGTTCACCGGGGCCGGACCGGCCCCGCCGCCGGCATTGCCCCGCGGTCCCCGCAGGACGGATGATCCGTTTGGTCGGTACGGTGATGTGACAGCGGGAACGTGTGCCCGGAAACGGGCGTTGGAGGGAACGTGGCCTCGATAACTCAGCTCTTCAGGCGTTTCCTGGAGCGTCCCGGCTCCATCGACCTGGCGCCGTTCGAGCGGACCGTGGCGTCCGCCGGGGCCCGGGAGGAGCGGATCAGGGGGCTCGTCGAGCTTCCGGAGCCCTCGGTGGACGACCTGGCCGAGTTCTGCGCGATCGTGCGGGAGGCCGCGCGCCGCACGCTGGGCCTGCGGCCGTACGACGTGCAGCTCGTGGGCATGCTCGCCATGCTGTCGGGGAACGTCGCGGAGATGGCCACCGGCGAGGGCAAGACCCTGTCCGGCGCCATGGCCGCCGCCGGATACGCCCTGCAGGGCAAGCGGGTGCACGTGATCTCGGTCAACGACTACCTGGCGCAGCGCGACGCCGAGTGGATGGCCCCGCTGTACGGATCGCTGGGCGTCTCGGTGGGGTGGATCGCGGAGACCTCCACCCCCGAGGAGCGCCGGGCCGCCTACGCCAAGGACGTGACGTACGGGTCGGTCAGCGAGATCGGCTTCGACGTGCTCCGCGACCGGACCCGCACCGACGTGGCCGACCTCGTCGTGCCCGAGCCGAGCGTGGCGCTGGTGGACGAGGCCGACTCGGTGCTGGTGGACGAGGCCAGGGTGCCGCTGGTGCTGGCCGGGGCCGCCGACCCGGGCGACGCCGTGCCGGAGATGGCCGCGCTGGTCCGCCAGCTGGTCAAGGGCTACCACTACGAGCTCGACGACCAGGCGCGCAACGTCCACCTGACCACCAAGGGCATCGACACCGTCGAGCAGGCGCTGGGCCTGGAGCTCTACGACAACGCCACCACGCTGACCGAGGTCAACCTCGCCCTGCACGCCCACGCCCTGCTGACCAAGGACGTCGACTACATCGTCCGCGAGGGCAAGGTCCACCTGATCAACCCCTCCCGGGGCCGGGTGGCCCTGCTGCAGCGCTGGCCGGACGGACTGCAGGCCGCGGTCGAGGCCAAGGAGACGCTGCCCGCCTCGGAGACCGGCGAGATCCTCGACTCGATCACCGTCCAGGGCCTGATCACCCGCTACCCCGAGAAGTGCGGCATGACCGGCACGGCGGTCGCGGTCGGGGACCAGCTCCGCGAGTTCTACGACCTCAAGGTGGCCGTGGTCCCGTCCAACCGGCCGTGCGTCCGGACGGACGCGCCCGACCGGCTCTTCGAGTACGCGATGGAGAAGGACCACGCGCTGGTCGACGAGATCGTCGAGGTGCACGCGACCGGGCGGCCGATCCTGATCGGCACCCTGGACGTGGCCGAGTCCGAGCGGCTCTCCCTGACGTTGAGCGGGCGCGGCCTGGAGTGCGTGGTCCTCAACGCCAAGAACGACGCCGAGGAGGCGTCGATCATCGCCAGGGCCGGCGAGCGCGGCGCGATCACGGTCTCCACGCAGATGGCCGGGCGCGGCACCGACATCCGCCTCGGAGACGGCGTGGACGAGCTCGGCGGCCTGTACGTCATCGGCTCCGGCAGGCACACCAGCAGCCGTCTGGACGACCAGCTCCGGGGCCGCGCGGGCCGCCAGGGCGACCCCGGCGGCTCGATCTTCTTCGTGAGCGGCGAGGACGAGCTGATCACCCACTACGTGGCCGACGAGTACGCCAAGGGCGTGCCCGACCGCGAGCTGGTGGGCCACGCCCAGCGCGTCGCCGAGGGCGTCAACATGGAGATCCACCGCAACACCTGGCGCTACACCCGCCTCCTCGAACACCACCGGAGCCTGGTACTCGGCCTCCGCGAGAAGGTCCTGCGCGGCGAGTCGGCCGGTGACGCGCTGTCCGGGGCCGCTCCCGAGCGGTGGTCCGAGCTCCGGGAGACCGTCGGCGAGGAGGTCCTGCAGGAGGCCGCCCGGCAGATCGTCCTGTTCCATCTCGACCGCTGCTGGGCCGACCACCTGGCTTTCCTGGGCGAGCTCCGCGAGGGCATCCACCTGCGCGCCCTGGGCCGTCTCAGCCCTATCGAGGAGTTCAACAAGGAGGCCAAGCCCGCCTACGAGCGCATGCTGGCCGAGATCGAATCTCGCTCGGTCGCCACCTTCGAGAGCGCCTCCATCACCTCCGAGGGCTTGGACCTCGACGAGGCGGGCCTCAAACGCCCCACCGCCACCTGGACCTACCTCGTCCAGGACAACCCCTTCGGCACCGAGTGGGAGCGCATCCTCAACCGCCTGACCACCAAGGTCCGCCGCCGCCGCTGACCTCATCCGGTGGAACGGCCCGCTGACCGGCGTTCCGGCGGCGGGCACGGCGGCATGCGGGACGGACATCGCCTGGTGCGGCTAGCGGGATCTGTACGCGTCCGCTCGATGCTGGACGGTGATCACCTGGACCAGGATCCGGCCGTCGTCGATCAGGTAGAGAACCCGGTAGTCGCCGCGACGCGCGGACCATTGGGGAGCGAGAGGTTCGTCGAGGGGTTTGCCGACCCGATGAGGGTTGTCCAGCAGCGGTCCGGTGATGAACTCCCAGACCGCCGGCACGACTTTCACCGGCAGGCGTTCGGCGAGATCCTGTCTGGCGCGGCGGGTCAGGTGAAGTTCGTATCGCTCGCTCACAGACGGCCGGCCCGGCGGAGCTCGGCTTCCACCTCGGCCTGGGAGTGGGTACGTCCTGCCTCCAGATCGGCGATCCCCTCACGGATGGCCGCCACGGTTTCGGCGGAGGCGAGGATCTCGATCATCTCTCGCATCGTCTCGTAGTCGTCCACGGCAACCAGTACGGCCGCGGGCACGCCGTTGCGGGTGATCTCGAATCGCTCATGCGTGCTGACGGCGGACTCGACGATGCTCGAGAGCCGGGCTCGGGCGTCCGCCAGAGGAAGAACTGTCATGTACATAATTCTAGCCAACGAAAAGTAGGGCGGCCAGCACCCCGGACCCGCACCCGCGGCGCGCCACGCCGGGGCCGGGGCCGAGCGGCGTCACGGCCCGCCGATCCGGAAGACCGCCACACTCGACCGCCCCCGTCGAAGCTGCCGCCTTCATCCAGCGCGTTCATGAGAAAACAGCAAGATCTATCGCCCTTGAAGCTGGTGTTTACCGCAGGCGTTCGAGGCCCGAGGACGTCACGGACCCCGTTACGTGGACGGTAATGGTTTCACCAATCCGCGCCGGTTATGGTGTGCTTTGTGACCTCCACCACCGCGTCCCGGCCAGTCGGCGAGCTTCTGCGCCAGTGGCGGGAACGTCGGCGGATGAGCCAGATGGATCTCGCCATCCAGGCCGACGTCTCCACCCGGCATCTGAGCTTCGTGGAGACCGGCCGGTCCAAGCCGAGCCGGGACATGATCCTGCGCCTCGCCGAAGAGCTGGAGCTCCCGCTCCGCGAGCGCAACCACCTCCTGCTCTCCGGCGGGTTCGCACCGGTCTACGCCGAGACCCCGCTCAACTCGCCGCAGATGTCGTCGGTCAGGGAGGCGCTCGGCCAGGTGCTGAGCGGGCACGAGCCGTACCCCGCTGTGGTGGTGGACCAGCGCTGGAACCTGGTGGACCGCAACGCCGCCACCGGCGTGCTGCTGCGCGGCGTCGCGCCGGAGCTGCTCGTCCCGCCGGTCAACGTGCTCCGGCTGAGCCTGCACCCCCGGGGGATGGCCCAGCGGATCATCAACCTGGGTGAGTGGCGCGCCCACCTGCTGCACCGGCTGCGCCGCCAGATCAGCCTCACAGCCGACCCCGCCCTGGCCTCGCTCTGGCGCGAGCTCGACGAATACCCCTGCGACCAGCCGGAGCCCGAGATAGAGCGGCCCGGCCCCGGGGACATAGTGATCCCCCTGCGCCTGCGCCGCGGCTACCGGGAGCTCGCCTTCTTCAGCACGATGGCCACCTTCGGCACACCGCTGGACATCACCGTCGCCGAGCTGGCCATCGAGGCCTACTTCCCGGCGAACCCCGAGACCGCCGCCTACCTGCAGCACCAGCACCACCCCGACTAGGGGTCCGGCCGCCGGTGAGACGGGCGGCCGCCGGTGCGCCGCGATCGGCGCGTAACCCCGGTTGATAACCTGCCCGGAACCCCCCTTTTCGCGACTGCGGGGGCGCCGTGGGGTCATGGTTCTCGACGGAGATCGTGGCGGCCGGGAAACTCCGGCTGTTCTGCTTCTTCGTCTCCTTCATCGCCACGTTCCTGTTCATCCGGATCAGCGTGCGCCTGATCCGGGCCCAGGTGAGATGGTGGCCGGGGAACGTGGCACCCGGCGGCATGCACATCCACCATGTCGTGTTCGGTCTGGTCTTCATGTGCGTGGGCGGGATCAGCGGGCTGTCGGTGGAGGACAACACCTCGGTCTCGGCGGGACTGCTCGCCGCGCTGTTCGGCGCCGGGACCTCGCTCGTGCTGGACGAGTTCGCGCTGGTGCTCCATCTCGACGACGTCTACTGGACCCAGCAGGGCCGTATATCGGTGGACGCCGTGTTCGTCGCCGTCGCGCTGTGCGGCCTGGCCCTGCTCGGCGCCAGCCCTCTGGAGCTCGGCCTCGCGCTCAACCCCGGCGCGGACGGCCAGGTCGTCTCCCACACCGAGATCGCCCTGATCGTCGGCGCCAACACGCTGCTGGCGCTCATCAGCCTGGTCAAGGGGAAGATCTGGACCGGCCTGCTCGGGATCTACATCACCCCGCTGGCACTGATCGGCGCGGTCCGGCTGGCCCGTCCCGGCTCTCCCTGGGCGCGGCGGCGCTACAGACCGGGCTCGCGGAGACTGCGCCGGGCCGAGTGGCGGGAGAAGCGGATCCGGGACCCGATCGAACGGGTGAAGATCGGCTTCCAGAACCTCGTGGCCGGCCGCCCGTCGGCCAAGCCGTGAACCGGCTCACCGGCGGCCGGGAACGACCGGACCGGACACGGCCTCCGCCCTCACGGGCCGGCCGGAGGCGGCGTCGGCCTTCCTGAGCAGCCCCAGGATCAGGTTCACCTCCTCTCGCATGATCATGGCCGCCTGCTCGGGGTCGCCCCGCCGTACGGCCTCCACCAGGGACGCGTGGGCGTCGGCGCCCGGCTCCGGATGGTCCTGGCGGAGCGGGAGCAGCGCCACCAGCTCCAGCAGCCCGTGCCGTAGCGCCGGTCCGAAACCGGCGAACAAGTCGCTCAGCACCGGGTTGTGCGCGGCGACGACCACGGCGGCGTGCAGGGCGATGTCGGCGTCGACGAACGCCTCGTCGTCACTCCGGGCCGCGTCGCGGCGGCCCGCCAGCGCGAGGTCCAGCGCGACGAGATCGTCCTCGTCCCGGCGCTCGGCGGCCAGTGCCGCCGCCTCGACCTCCAGCAACCCCCGGACCTCGAAGAGGTGGACCACGGAGGCGCGGCGCAGCCTGGCCTGCCAGTCCTCGACCGGCCGGGTCGCGATGACGAACACCCCGGCTCCCTGGCGGGTCTCCAGCATTCCGGACCCGGCCAGCGCGCGGATGGCCTCCCGTACGGTCGACCGCCCCACGCCCAGCTCCTTGGCCAGCGCGTTCTCGCCGGGGAGCTTGGCGCCGACCGGCCACCGGCCGGACGCCACCTGCTCGCGCAGCCGTTCGGCGGCCTGGTCGGACAGAGGGTGGCGGCTCAGAGCGCCCATCGTCCCGCCTCACCTCTCAGGTTGTCTGAGGAGTTGTTCTGGGGTTACTGTACCCGGCATGACGCTGCCCGGTCTTCTTCTTGGCCGCCGCGGCGGGGCCTGACGCGACCGGCGCCCCGCCGCGGTGTGCCGCTTGCCGCCGGTCCCCCAACGGCAGAAGAAGGACCTTTCATGATCGACACCCCCGCCTGGAACCCGCAGCGCCCCAGCGCCATGCCGTACTCCCGCTACCGGCCCGCGCACGAGCGGGTCCAGCTGCCGCCGGCCGAGCGCGAATGGCCGCACCGGCGCATCGAGCACGCCCCGCTCTGGGTGCCGGTCGACCTGCGCGACGGCAACCAGGCGCTGGCCGAACCGATGGACCCCGCCCGCAAGCGCCGCATGTTCGACCTGTTCCTGAGCATGGGCTTCAAGGAGATCGAGGTCGGCTACCCCTCCGCCAGCCAGACCGACTTCGACTTCGTCCGCCACCTCGTCGAGAAGGACCTCGTGCCCGACGACGTCACCGTGGTCGTTTTCACCGCCGCTCGCCACGACCTGATCGAGCGGACCTTCGAGTCCGTCGCCGGGCTGCCGCGCGCGGTGGTGCACATGTACACCGCGACCGCGCCCACCTGGCGGCAGGTCGTCCTCGGCAAGGACCGCGACGAGCTGCGCGGCCTGATCACCGAGGCCGGACGGGACGTCGCGCGCTGCGCCGACGCCCTCCCGGGCACCGACGTGCGGTTCGAGTTCTCCCCCGAGGTCTTCAACCTCACCGAACCGGACTACGTGCTCGACGTGTGCAACGCCATGTCGGCACTGTGGGACGCCTCCCCCGGCCGCCCGGTCATCCACAACCTCCCGGCCACCGTGGAGATCGCCACCCCCAACGTCTACGCCGACCAGATCGAATACATGCACCGCCACCTGGACCGTCGTGACGGGGTGATCCTGTCGGTCCACCCGCACAACGACCGGGGGACCGGCGTCGCCTGCGCCGAGCTGGCCCTGCTCGCGGGCGCCCAGCGGGTCGAGGGCTGCCTGTTCGGCAACGGCGAGCGCACCGGCAACGTCGACCTGGTCACCCTGGCTCTCAACCTGTACGCCCAGGGGGTGGATCCGATGCTCGACCTCTCCGACATCGACGGGATCCGCCGCACCGTCGAGCACTGCAACCGCATCCGGGTCCACGAACGCCACCCCTACGGCGGCGACCTGGTCTACACCGCCTTCTCCGGCACCCACCAGGACGCCATCAAGAAGGGCCTCGCCCACCACGCGCGCCAGGCCTCCGAGCTGGGCGTCCCCGCCGGGCAGGCTCCCTGGGACGTGCCGTACCTGCCGATCGACCCCGCCGACGTGGGCCGCGACTACGAGGCGGTCATCCGGGTCAACAGCCAGTCGGGCAAGGGCGGGGCCGCCTACATGCTGCAGACCGCACACGGGCTCGACCTGCCGCGACGGCTGCAGATCGAGTTCTCCCGGGCCGTACAGCGGGCGACCGAGGACAGCGGCGCGGAGATCGACGCGGAGGAGCTCTGGGGCCTGTTCCGCGCCGAGTATCTCGACCGTCCCGGGGTCGCCCTGGGCGCGTGGCACGTCACCGAGCCGGAGCCCGGCCTGCACCGGTTCACCGGCGAGTTCCGCACCGGGACCGAGCGGGTCGAGCACACGGGCACCGGGCCGGGACCGCTGTCGGCCCTGACCCGGGCGCTCGCCCGCGCGGGGATCACGGTGGACATCCTGGACTTCTCCAAGCACGCGCTCGACCGGGGCCGTGACAGCCTCGCCGTCGCCTACGTCGAGTGCCGGGTGGAGGGGGCCACCCGGTGGGGAGTCGGCATGGACGCCTCCGTGCTCACCGCGTCGGTGCTGGCCGTGCTCTCCGCCGTCAACGGCGGCCCGGCCGGCAGGATCTCGTAGGACGGGGCGAGGGCGCAGATGGCGCTGCCCGCGGCGAACAGCGCCATCAGTCCCAGGGCGAGCCCCTTACGCGGCAGCCGTACGGTCGGGATCGTCACGATCGGGCCGCCGATGACGACGCCGAGCGCGTGGGCCGTGACCGCCTGCCGGGCGGCGCCTACGGATACGTGCGGGCCGGACGCGACCTGCGGGAGAAGCCCGGCGACGATGTACTCCGCGGTCCCGGCCACGGAGGCGCTCACGCCGCCGGGGAGACGGACCCGGAGACGGCCCGGGGAGCGGAGCCGGGCGTCTCCGGGGCACCCCGGACGACTACCCGATCAGTTTGGCGATCTCCGGGTCGACGGCGTCGGCGACCGTGATCCTGCGGTCGATGAGGCCGCCGGCGTGGAAGAGGTCCGCGGCGCGCTGCTGCTCGGCGACGAACTCCTCGGTGACCGGGTGCAGCCCGAAGGGGCGCTTGCGCAGGGCGTTCTCCCAGTGGTCGACGTCGCCGCCGTCGTCGGCCGCGAACAGTTCGGCCGCCTCGCGGTAGTTCTCCTGGATCCAGGCGTCGGACTCCTGGAGGGCTGCGACGATCGCGGCGAGCTGCTCGGGCTGACTCTCGGCGAAGTCACGCCGGGTGAACCAGAGCGAGCGGTGGCTGAACAGCCCGTCGGTGGCGACCAGCTCACGGACGGACGTCTGCGCCTCGATCTTGCTGAGTGACGGGTACGAGCCGACCCACGCGTCCACCTCGCCGTTGAGGAGCAGCGCCCCCGCGTCGGTTCCGGCGTCGACGGGCACGATGTCCTTCCAGCTCAGGCCCGCCTTGTCGAGGGCGAACAGCAGCAGCGTGGTCTGCCAGGAGCCGTGCCCGAGCGCGACCCTCCTCCCCTTCAGGTCCTCGAGTGAGGTGATCGGCGAGTCCTCCAGCACGACCAGCCTGCCGTTCTCGTGCCGGGAACCGGAGACCGCGACGTAGACGACGTCGTGCCCCTTGCCCTGGGCGGTGACCGGCGGCGTGGAGCCGGTGCCGATGAAGTCGTAGCCGCCGTCGAACAGGTGGTCGCCGTGGAGCGAGGGCAGCCCGTCGGTCGGCGCGGGCCTGTCACCAGCGGGGAGGGTGCGCAGGTCCACCCACTCCACGTCGGGGATCGCGCGCTCCAGGATGCCGCGGTGGCGCAGCACCCAGAGGGAGTTGTTGTGGGGGAAATATCCGACTCGAACGCTCATGATGGGGTTCCTTCCAGTAGTGGGGAATCAATACGGAGGTCGTGGCCGCGCAGCAGCGGCAGCACGTTCTCGCCGACCCGGTAGGCCTCTTCCAGATGGGGCACGCCCGCGAGGATGAAGGCTCCGACGCCGAGGTCGATCAGCTCGTCCAGCCGCTCGGCGACCTGCCCGTAGCTGCCGACCAGGCCGAACGCCGGCCCGCCGCGCAGCAGGTGGAAGCCGCCCCACACGTTGGGCGTGACCTCCAGGTCGCGGTAGCCGTTGACGGCCCCGGTGACGAACGACCGGCTGCGCTGCCAGCCGATGGAGTCGCCCGTGGCGTCGCGGAGCACGGTGGGATCGATGTTGTCCCAGCCCCGGCGGATCTCGTCCCAGGCCTCCTCCTCGGTCTCCCGGGCGAGCACGTCGATGCGGACGGCGAACTTCGGTGCGCGGTCGCTGTTGGCCCTGACCTGGTCGAACTTCTCGGTCAGCGCGTGGAACGGCTCCAGCCAGGACAGGTAGTAGTCCGCGTGCCGCCCGGCCGCGTCGATGGCGGCCCTGGAGGAGCCGGAGAAGTAGATCTCCGGGAACGGCTGCCCGGCCAGCCCCTCAGGCAGTCCCGCGCCCGCGACCTTGTAGAAGCGCCCGTCGAAGTCGAACGGCCCGCCGTTCCAGACGCCCCTGAGCACGTCGAGGAACTCCGAGGTGCGCGCGTAGCGGTCGTCGTGCTCGACCTTGTCGCCCCACCAGAGCTGGTCGGGCCCGCCGCCGCCGGAGATGATGTTGTAGACGAGCCGCCCGCCGGTGGCCCGTTGCAGGCTGGCCGACATGCGCGCGGCCTGCACCGGGTGGAGGAACCCCGGCTGGAAGGCGATCATGAACCGGTAGGTCGTGGTCTCCCTGGCCAGCGTCGCCGCCGTCGCCCACGGGTCGTCGGTGTTGGGGAAGGAGGGCAGCAGCCCCCCGACGAACCCGGAGATCTCCGAGGCCCGCGCGACGTCCCCCATGTGCTCGACGTAGCTGTAGTCGTCACGCTCACCGTCGCGGACGCCGGGAGCCAGGCTGCCCGGCACCACCGGCGCCCACTCCCCCCGGCTGACGACCCTCCTGCGGAGCGACGGCTGGTCGCCGTGCGTCCCGACACGCCAGTAGATGTCAACGGACACGAGCGCCCTCCTTCGTCAGCAGCGGCAGCAGCCGCTCGCCCAGGCGGTAGGTCTCCTCGACGTACGGCGCGGCCTCAAGGAAGAAGACGCCGACACCCCGGTCGATGTAGTCCCGGATCCCCGCCGCGACGGTCTCGAACGACCCCACCAGCCCGTTCCGGAGGGAGGTCCCGGGGGCCGTCCCCGAAGACAGGCGGCGGGCCGCCTCCCACGCCTCGTCGTCGTCGTCCCTGGCGAGGACCGGGATCCGCAGGCCGTACGTGACCCCGGGCGGACCCGCGGCCTCGATGTCGTCCTCGGGATCGAAGACGTGCACGTCGGCGTGGCGGGCGGACAGTTCGAGAGCCTCCTTCGAGGTCCCCGACAGGTGGACCCTGGGGAAGGCCCGCCCGGCCAGCGGCGACTGGAACCCGCCCGCCAGCACCTGGTAGAACCGCCCCTCGTAGGTGTAGTCCTCCTCGGACCAGACCCCCTTGGCGACGGTGAGGAACTCCTCGGCCCGCGCGTAGCGGTCCGGCCCCTCCAGGAAGTCGCCCTGCGCCCGCGCCACCGCCGGGTCGAGGTCGACGACGAGCCGCCAGTCGAGACGGTCACCGGAGAAGCGCTGCAGGGAGGCCGAGACCTTGGCCGCGTAGACGGGGGTGGCGATGCCGGGGTGGAACCCGGCCACCGCCCGGAGCCGGCGGCTCTGCCGGAGCAGCCCCGCCGCCACGACCAGGGACTCGTCCCCCTCGGGATCGAAGGGGGCCAGCGCCCCGTGGAAACCCGCGATCTCCGCGGCCCTGCCTACCTGGGCCAGATGGTCGAACGGGCCGAAGGCCTGCCGGAGGTCGGTGACGGAGTCCGGAAAGGCCGGCCTCGCGCCGCGCCCGCCGTCCGCCCGGCCCGGCAGCGTGATCAGGAACCTGGCCATCAGACCGCCGCCCCGTCCCGTTCCGGAACCGCGGCCGAGGACCCGTGGCCACGCCCGCCCGGGAGCCCTGCCGGCGCCTCTCCCGAGGACCCGTGACCGCGCACGCCCGCGGAGCTCCCGGCCGGTGCCTCCGCCAGGAGCTCGGCGGGCTCGCCGGACCGCCGCGCCAGCCGTTCCCGGGCCGCGGCCAGCGGCTCGTGCGCCGCCCAGCCGTCGACGTCGACGTCCGCCGCGAGGAAGCCGTGCACCAGGAGGAAGTCCTTCTGGACCTTCAGCAGGTCCAGCCGTTCCGGCGACAGGTCCGGGTGGAGGCCCCTGTGGAAGTCGCCCCGGTAGGCGGTGGCCACGCCCCGGGCGCCGGAGCGGGTCTCCGCCTCCAGGAAGCCCCGCACCGCCTCCAGGTTGCCCGCCGCCCATTCGGCGGCGCGCAGGGTCTGCGTCAGGAAGCTCACCACCAGGTCCGGGTGGTCGGCGAGGAGGTCCTCGTGCACGGTGATCGGCCGCGGTGTGCCGTTGTTGACGCGGGTACGGGGGTCCGGATGCGCGTCCAGGTCCACCGCGACCACGGCGCCGATCTCCCTGGCCTGCTCGGCCGAACGCGCGCCCTTCACGTAGACCGCGTCGACCTCACCGGTCGCCAGCTCCCTGAGCCCCGGCCAGGACCCGGCCCGGCCTGCCCCGTCCCGCCCGACGTCGGACGTCGGCTGCTCCACCTCGACGAACGTCACGTCGTCGAAGGTGAGCCCGGCCTGGGACAGCGCCCCCTTGACCCCGTGCAGGGCCATCGCGCGGGGGAAGCTCCGCGCCCGGGTCTCCGCCCAGCCCGGCAGCGCGATCCGCGCGCCGCGCAGCCCCGCCGCGCCGGTGATGCCCGACTCCGGACGGACCAGGATGGACTGCCACTCCTCGATCCAGGTCAGCCCGATCAGCCTGGTCTTCGCCCCCTCCGAGCGCGCGGCCAGCGCGGGAACGTTCCCGCCCTCGCGGAACAGCCCGAGGAGCCGGTGGTCGAAGTGGTGCTCGGCCAGCTCCGGGCCGGCGTCCTGCAGGACCCCGACCTCGCCGAACTCCTCATCGAGCCAGCCCAGGTTGTAGGCCAGGCCGCTGGCGGTGGGCACCGGGCAGCGGGTGAACCAGATCTTGTCGATCGTTGACACGTGACTCCTCTGTACTTCGAATCTGTACTTCGAATTGGTGCTTCGGTTCTGTACTTCGAGTTGGTGCTTCGGTGCTTCGAGAGCGTTTCGGTGCTCGGGAGCGCCTCGGTGCCTCGGTGCCTCGGTGCCTCGGTGCTTCAGTGCTTCAGCGCCTCAGTGCGAGGCGGCGGCGACGCCGAGGTGGGACAGGAACCGGCGCCGGTGGGCGATGAAGGCGGGATCGCTGCGGTCACGGGGGTGCGGCAGGTCGATCGGCTGCTCCACGGCGAAGGAGCCCTCCCGCAGGACCGCGACCCGGTCCGCCAGCCGTACGGCCTCGTCCACGTCGTGCGTGACCAGCACGACGGCGGGCCGGTGCCGCTCGCACAGCTCGGCGACCAACTCCTGCATCTGCAGACGGGTCAGCGCGTCGAGCGCGGCGAACGGCTCGTCGAGCAGGAGAAGCTCCGGGTCCCGGACGAGCGCCCTGGCCAGGGCGACCCGCTGGGCCTCCCCGCCGGAGAGCGTGGCCGGCCACGCTCCGCCGTACCCTTCGAGACCGACCTCGGCCAGCGCGCCGCGCCCCGCCTCCCGGGCCGACCGGGGCAGCCCGAGGGTGACGTTGGCCAGCACCCTCCGGGCCTGGACCAGGCGGGGTTCCTGGTAGACGGTCGTACGGCGGCGCGGCGCCAGGACGGTCCCCTCGTCGGGCAGTTCGAGACCGGCGAGAATGCGCAGCAGGGTGGTCTTGCCGGTGCCGCTCGGCCCGAGCAGGACGAAGAACTCCCCGCGCCTGATCTCCAGGTCGATCCCGTCCAGGACGGTCTTGGGGCCGAACGCCTTGCGCAGCCCCCTGATGCTGACGGCACTGCTCGCGGGCGCGCTCATCGGGCCGCCACGTGCCCGCGCCACGGCATCGCCAGCCGCTCCACGCCCCGGATGGCCAGGTCGATCAGCAGGCCGAGCACCGCGTAGATCAGGATGCACAGGACCATGTAGTCGCTGCGGTAGTACTGCTGGGCGAGGGTGACGAGGTAGCCGATCCCCTCGGTGGCGCCGATCTGCTCGGCGGCGATCAGACCGGTGAGCGAGACCGACAGGCAGATGCGCAGGGCCATGAGGATGTTCGGCAGCGCGGTCGGGATGATGACCCCGAGGACCAGCCGGGGACCGGTGAGCCCGAACCCCCGGGCGGCCTCGGCGGTCTTGCGGTCCACTCCGCGGACGCCGAGGTAGGAGTAGGCGTACATCGGACCGGCCGCGGCGACCGCGATCAGCACCACCTTGAACGTCTCCTCGACGCCGAACCAGGAGATGAACAGCGGGACCAGCGCCAGGAACGGCACGGCCCGCTTCATCTGCATGGTCGGGTCGATCAGCTCCTCGCCGAGGGCCGACAGCCCCGCGACCACGCCGAGCAGCAGGCCGATGCCGCCGCCGGCGAGGACGCCGAGACCCGCCCGCCGGGCCGAGGCCAGCAGGTAGTCGCCGAGCTGCCCGGTGGCGACCAGCTCGCCCAGCGCGCCGAGGACGGCACCGGGGCCGGCGAGGACGTCCGGGGGGATGGCCCCGCTGCCCGTGCCGTACCACCAGGCGGCGACCAGCAGCAGCGGGACCGCGACCCTGACGGCGGTGGAGACGGCGGGACGGCGGCGGCGCGAGCCCAGGTAGCGAGGCGGTTCGAGCACCCCCGGCGGCGCTGCGCCCGGGGGCACGGTGACCGGGGACGCGCCGGCCGAGAACACGCCGATCGGGGACGCGGCAGCAGGGGACGCGGCGGCTGATGATGCGGCGGCCGAGGACACGCCGATCGGAAATGCGGCGATCGGGGATGCGGCGGCCGATGACGCGGCGGCCGCTCCTTCCGTTGATGTGGAGGGAGCCTGGGTGACCCCTTCGAGCGTCATGCCGCCGGCTTCAGGTCGAAGATGACGTCGCCGGGGTTCACCGTGCCCGGCAGCACGCCGTACTTCTGGAAGATCCCGGCCACGTCGGTCACGAACGCGCCGTCGGCGGTGGTGGCGAAGCGTGGCACGGCGGCGTACCTGGCCTTGGCGACCTCCTCGGCCAGACGCGGCCCGGAGACGGCGGTCGGTCCTTGGTCGAGGAAGACGTTCTGGAACCGCTCCGGGTTCTGCCTGGCCTCGGCGGTGAGCTCCTGCAGGACCTTGAGGTAGACGCGGACCACCTCGGGGTGTTCCTTGAGCAGTTCCACCCGGGCGGCCTGCATGTTGAGGTCCTTGTCCGGCAGGTCCCGGCCGTGCACGAGGACCCGCGCCCCCTTGGCCACCGCCTCCGGATAGGCCCGGACGATCGCCCACCAGGCGTCCACCTTGCCGGTGGCGAATGCCGAGGCGCCCTGGTCGGGGTTGAGGTATACCCGCTTGACCTGGTCGGCGGGGATGCCCGCCTCCTGCAGGGCCAGCAGCAGCAGATACTCCCCGCGCCCGCCCTTGTTGACCGCGACCTGCTTGCCGACCAGGTCCTTGACGCTCTTGACCGGGCTGTCGGGTCTGACGACGAGCCCGTCGGTCTGCGGCGCGGCCGGGTCGGTCACCGGGTCGGTGAAGGCGAAGATCTTGATGTCCCCGCTGTTGGCGAGGTAGCCGAGGACGGGCGAGATGGCCCCCTCCAGCACGTTGACCGACCCGGAGCGGACCGCGTCGATCGTGGCGGTGAACGAGGCGTACGATCCGCCCCACTCGACCTTCGCCCCGATCTCGGCCAGCCGCTTCTCCAGGATCCCCTCCTTCTTCGCCACCGCCAGCGGCCCCGCGTTCCCCGGATCCTTGATCTTGAGTACGGCTCCGCCGCCCCCGCTCCCCGTTGCCGCCGCCGCCGTCGTCTTTCCGGTGCCGGTGCCTCCGCAGGCGGCGGTGAGCGCCGCGACCGAGAGCACCGCGACCGCGACCGCGGCGCGTGTCCGTCGACGAGATGTCCACATGATGATTGGCCCCTTACGGCTCTGAGAGCGGAGATGCGCGCACGCCCGGCGTGGTGACGCGGTGAGGGCGTGCGGAGGACGTCCGGGAGACATCCAGGTGATGTTCAGGACACATCCGAAAACGTGCGCAGACGTATGCGGACATGGGAAAACGTTCGGAAGCGGGGCGGAGGCTCAACGTGGAAGACGGAGCGCCCTTACGGACAGAGACTGCTGTCCAGGCGCATGAAGTCGACGACCCGGCGGAGGGTCAGGGGGACATGCGGCACATTTCCTATATTTCAGGTAGGTTTAATCCAAGTCAAGTCCCGGTCCGCATGGTGACACTCGGAGACGCCCTCCACGGAGTCCCTCAAGATGAGGTGACCACGGCGGCCATCAGGCGCCGAGGCACCCCGCACCCCGCTCCCCAGGAATCTCTTCATGCTCTTGCCGACCCGCCCACGACGCCGGAGCCCCTCCCCTACCCC
>NZ_NGFP01000156.1 GCF_002149035.1 Streptosporangium minutum | reverse complement strand
GTGTCGCCGTGGTCTACGTGGACCCGGCCTACACCTCGCAAGGCTGCTCGGCCTGCGGGCACGTGGACAAGAAGAACCGGCCCGACCAGGAAACCTTTCTCTGTACGTCGTGCGGCTTCGCTGAGCACGCCGACGTCAACGCAGCTCGTAACATCGCCGCACGCGGTGTCACAAGCTGGGCAGTGAGTCACGCTGCCTGACGCGGACCAAACCGTCGAAGCCACCGACGGCGAGGAGCTGCAAGCTCGGTCGTTTACGGCCGAGAAGCTGACGTTCCGGCAACGCGACAGCATCGCCGCCCGCATCTCCTCATCCGTCAGCACTATCGGGCAGATGTCACGGGCCAGCCACTCGATCAACGCCTCCTCATCGGCCCGGGTCGACTTGTGAAATCCCAGCGCCTTGCGGATCTGGGAGCGGTGGTACTCGATCGTGCTGCCCGTCCACTGGTAGTCGGTCAGCAGGCCTGGCTCGACCTTCACCTGCCCAGCCACGTAGTCCACCGCGGCCTTGGGGAACTCCCTGCCATGCCGAGGAAAACGCGCCTCAGTTCGAAGAACTTCAGCATCAGGCCGAAGCCCAGCCGCGTCCTACTCATTCGACACCAACGCCCAGTCGTCATCCAGCGACGTCCACACTGCGATCAGCTCTTCCGGCTCCCATTCCCGACGCATCAGCACACCGCCACTCGTCGAACGATCCCCGAGATTGAGAACACCATCGAAGGCCGCAGCACTGCTACCGGACGGCATGCCCGACTCGTGACGATCACGAACCGCAACTGTGATCTACTCCAGAGCTACTTCGGGGCTGGGGTCACGTTCAGGAGAAGACGGCCTCGCCGTCATGGCGGCCCGTGCCGCGGTCGGCGAACGTCATCTGGCCCGGCTGTTCCGCCGTGAGCCGGGCACCACCGCGGTTGCGCTGGTCGTCGCGCACGGCCCCATGCGCTCCCGAGCGCGATGGTGACATTACGCAATGCGATGCGGCGTCAACCATGTCGCATCGCATTGACATGGTTTGTATTCCCAACCATTATGGAGGTAGTTGGTAAAGCAAACCACCTTCAGGAGGCCACCATGCACGCTGCCGTCATCCCGGCAGTCGACGCCCCGCCGGTCTATCGCGACCACCCCGACCCCGCGGAATGCCACGGCGACGAGATGGTCGTTGAGGTCCTCGCGGCCGGCCTGCACCATCTGACCAGGGCAAAGGCGAACGGCTCGCACTACTCCAGCAACGGCGTGTACCCGCTCGTCCCCGGCGTCGACGGCGTAGTACGCGACAAGGAGGGCAACGTCCGCTACGTGGTCCTGGACGACACGGCTCTGGGGACGTTCGCCGACCGCACCCTCATCGACCCTCGCCGCAGCGTGATCCTGCCCGACGGCATCGACCCCGTGCGGATCGCCGCCGCGATGAACCCGGCCATGTCGTCCTGGGTCGCGCTGCGCCGACGCGTCGACTTCCAGGCCGGTCAGCGCGTCCTCGTCCTCGGCGCCACCGGCAACGCCGGACGGATGGCGGTCCAGATCGCCAAACTGTTCGGCGCCGCCCAGGTCATCGCCGCCGGCCGCGACACCACCCGCCTGAGGGCGCTGACCGCGCTCGGCGCCGACGAGACGATCACCCTCGACCAGATCGGCCACGCAGCCGACGTCGACGTGGTCATCGACTACGTGTGGGGTGAATCCGCCGCCGGCGCCATGATCCCGATGCTCACCGCCCGCGCCGACCGCACCGCCCCGCTGGCCTGGATCCAGATCGGATCCGTCGCCGGCCAGACCGCGCCGATCCCCTCCGCGGCACTGCGCTCCGCCCGCCTGCAGATCGTCGGCAGCGGCATCGGCTCGGTCCCCGCCCGGGACTTCCTCGCCGAGCTGCCGGAGCTGGCCTCAGCGGTGGCCGCGGGCGCGATCGACGTACGGGCCCGCGCCGTACCCCTCGCCCAGGTCACGCAGGCGTGGACCGCCGAGACCGAAGACCGCATCGTTTTCGTCCCCTAGACGATTGAGTCCAAGGGGTAGCGGCACAGAGACATGGCCGCGGAGATAGCACGAGGGTGTCCACGCTCAGTTTGTGACGACCGAGATAGACACCCTCGCAACTGCACTCTACGTGCATGTGGACGATCTGCTGAAGGCTTCGCCGGATCTAGGGCCTGTTCTGAGTTCGGATCTTTAGGCGGGGTCAAGGCTTCGGATCCATAGGATGGCGCCTCGCATGTAGAGCCCGGCGAGGTAGCTTTCCGGGGTCTTATCGAAGCGGAAGGCCAGCCCCCGCCACTCCTTCATCGGGTTGATGCAGCGCTCGGCGGTGTTGCGTTCCTTGTACAGCGCCGCGTCGTGGCCGACGGGGCGGCCTCCGCGTGAGCCTCGCTTCTTGCGGTTGGCCGCCTGGTCGGTCTTCTCCGGGATGACCGCTCGGATACCGCGCCGACGCAGGTAGAGGCGGTTGGCGCGACAGGAGTAGGCCTTGTCCGCGGCCACCGCGCCGGGCCGGGTGCGGGGCCGGCCGAGCCGGAGGCGGACTTTGATGCCGGCCAGAACGGCGACGAAACGAGGACTGTCGGCGGCTTGGCCGGGGGTGAGCAGGAACGACAGCGGACGGCAGCGCCGGTCGGCCGACAGGTGTACCTTGCTGGTCAGTCCACCCCGGGAGCGGCCCAGCTCGGCTGCTTTCAGTCGCGCCCGGCGCCGTCGCCCCAGCCGCCGGCGTCCGGCGTGGTGGTCTTCCCCGTTCTCGCTCAGCTCCGCGCTTTGGGCTTTTTGCCCCTTTCGCGGACCCCCTTTTCCTCCTCGGCGGCCTTCTCCAACTCCTGCAGCAGCGCCGGATCCAGTGCCATCCCCGCGGCGTGATGGTGGGCGCGAGCCGTCGTGGAGTCCACGCTGACCAGGTCGAGGTCCGCCTGTCCGCGGGCGGCGGCCTCACCGATCATGGCCTCCATCAGGTTCTGCAAGACGCCCGCGACCGCCCACGAACGGAAACGGTCATAGACCGTGGACCATGAGCCGTACTCGCCTGGCAGGTCCCGCCACGGACCGCCGACGCGGAAATGCCACATCACGGCGTTGAACTGCCGCCGCAGATCCGGGATCGGCCCCGCTCACCCAGCGGCAGATACGGCTCGACCAAGGTCCACTCATCATCGGTGAGGTCACCACGCGTCATACCCCTTCGCCTATCAGGGCCGGACGACACCGCGCAGCACAACCTTATGATCCGAACCCAGAACAGGCCCTAACACAGCTCGCCTCACCCAACTCCAACGGCGCAACGGACACCAACTCGCGAACCGTCCTCTGCGACCACCAGCTATAAGGGTCCCGGTAGTAATCGCGGAATATCCAACGGATATGTCCCTGACCTGCTCTGATGTGAGGGCGCCGTAGGACTGGTGTGTCCGTTGGTAGATGCGGTGGGCTGGGCCGAGGATGCCGCTGACCTTGCCCGAGGGCTCCACGTCGACGCCGGTCAGCGATGTCCGTTGGATTTTCGACGATTACTACCAGGACCTCAACGTGGGGGGCAGTCGGCCGCACGGGAACGCTTTAGGGGTCGCCAGCGCTTCTCTCTGGGCCAGAGTTCCAACCTTTCTGCCTCTCGCGGGCGTGAGAACCGATGAGAGGAGATCATCTACCTTGAATCGTTATGACGGCTTTCGCGAGTTCGTGCTCGCCCGTCAGCAGGCGCTGACACGGAGTGCGTACCTGCTCACGGGAGACGCACACCTAGCCGAGGACCTGTTGCAGAGCGTCCTGCTCAAGGTCGCCAACCATTGGCCCAGACTGGTGCGGCACGGCACCCCCGAGGCGTACACGCGCAAGGCCATGATCAACCAGTACATCTCCTGGCGGCGGCGCAAACAGTTGGAGTTGCCCAACACCGACCCGCCAGAGCGCGGGCACGCTCACGACGACGCCACGATCGATCGCATCATCTTGCGTCAGGCGCTTGCCAGGTTGACGCCCCGGCAGCGCGCTGTGATCGTCCTGCGCTTCTACGAGGATCTCAGCGAGCGGGAGACCGCTGAGATCCTCGGCTGTTCGCTCGGCACGGTCAAGAGCCAGACCCACCACGCGCTCGGCCGCCTGCGCACGCTCGCGCCCGAGCTGTCCCAGTTGTTCGCCGAGATCGAGGAGGTGCGCCGATGAGCAGGCTGCGCGAGGCGTTGGACAATGCGGCGGCCGACGCCCCGACCCTCAACCTGGCCGACTGGGCGATCACGAGCAGCCGGCGCAGGCGGAAGACCCGTATGGCCGCCGGGTCGGCTGCCGTGATCGGGCTGGCGGTGCTCGCCGGCGTCGTACTGGACGTATTTCCCGGCACCGGGCCGTTGATGGCCGACAAAGCCGTGGTCGCGGTGCAGACCGGTAAGATCGCCGATCTGCCCAGCCGGGGTGTCGGGCCGCTCAGCCACGCCTACCGGACCTTCTGCCTCATCAGTGGCCCCATCCCGCCCGACTGCAGGAACGGCAAGTGGCGCGTGGTTGCCCTCTCCGGCGAGACGTACCACCTGCCGCAGGCACTGGGCACACTGAGCACGAAAAGCGGACCGAAGTTCTACCCCCTGGCGATCAGCCGCGACGGGCGCATCATCGCCTACTACAACCAGTCTGCCAAGACGTTCAAAGTACGAGACCTGGCGAGCGGCACCGAGCAAACCGCCCCCGTCGCCATAGCCGAAGCGGAGCTGGGCCGCAACGCGCACCTGGAGCTCTCCGACGACGGACGGTACCTCGCTTTCACCGGCTATCCGTCGAGAAAGGAGGACGGCCTGCTCATCGATATGCGAGCGAGAACCACGACACCCCTGCCCGTCGGGTGGGATCTCAGGAGCATCAACGGCACGACCGTGACCTTGGCCCGGTACGGGAGGTACGGGGAGAAGCCAGGGATCTGGGTGATGCCTCTGGCAGGGGGCGGTTCACCCATCACGGTGGACGAGACCTACACACGCTTCAGCGCGCTTGCCCCCAACGGCGCCGCAGTGGCCGCGCTGCGGCGTGGCCAGTCCCTGGACTCGCATGACGACACGATCACCGTGTTGGATGCCAGGACCGGCAAAGTCAAGAAGACGGTGACCATGCGCGGCCTGCCGAAGGGCAGCTCCACGCTCACCCCCGGCGTCTGGCTGAGCGCGGCCGAGGTCACGCTCGCCGCCCTCCCGTCGGACCGTTGGAATGAGCACCGTCAGATTACCTACGCGGTGAACGTGGAGACCGGCCAAGTGAGGCAGCTCGCCGCCTACCATCCACAGAACGTGATGCACCTGGTCGTCCCCGGGGTCCCAGCCGCCTTTTGACAAGCCTCTCAGCGGCTGAGCAGGTGGCACGCCATGCAGAAGGACACGGCATAGAGGGGTCCTGAGTAATCGGCGAAAATCCAACGGATATCGCTGGCCGGCATCGACGTGGAGCCCTCGGGCAAGGTCAGCGGCATCCTCGGCCCGGCCCACCGCATCTACCAGCGGACACACCAGTCCTGCGGCGCCCTCACATCAGGGCAGGTCAGGGACACATCCGTTGGATATTCCGCGATTACTACCGGGACCCCCTAGAGACGGCGGCTGGAGAGAGATCAGCCTGCGGGATCGCCAGGATTCCCAGGTTTAGTTGGCGGGAGGTCCCAGGTCTTCATGGCGGCCTGACGGCGAGATAGGGCGAGCCGACGCCGCAGCGGGTCGATCTCGATGACGATCACGGTGACCTCGTCGCCGATCTGAACCGCGTCGAGTGCGGCCGCGACGGGTAGGGCGGTGAGTTCGCTGAGGTGGACCAGGCCTTCGGCGTCGTCTGCCACGCGGACGAAGGCGCCGAACGGCACCACTTTGGTGACCGGGCCGTACAGGATCTGCCCCACGTGAACGCCGCGCGCGAACTGCTGGAACGGGTCGGGTTGAGTGGCGCGCAGTGATACGCGGGCTTCGCCGTTGTGGGTGTCGAAGGTGAGAACTTCGCAGCTGATGCGCTCTCCCACGGAGACGACCTCGGATGGGTCCTCGAAGCGGCGCCAGGACAGCTCGGGCATGGTGATGAAGCCGACGCCCGGGAAGACAGGATGGTCGGGTCCGTCGTCTAGATCGACGAAGACGCCGAAGCGTTCGATGGCCGCCACGGTGCCGGACAGCCGCTGTCCCGGACGCAGCGCCTTCAGATATGCCCACAGTTGTGGGTCTCAGTCGCGGACCGCGAGAGCCGAACCCGCCTCTCTTGGAGGTCAACGGCGATCACCTCGGAAGAGACCTTGGCACCGACGTCAAGGATTTCAGCAGCCGGTCGCCCAAAAGACCGCCAGGAGAGATCGAGTCAGCTGATGCTACCGACTGGATCACTGGTGAAGGCGTCGAGGAGCACGGTCGTCTGCGATCGCGTAACCTCCGCGACGGTCCCAGTGAGGACGTCGCCGACGTTCACAGTCCTCAGGAACGCGGCGAGGGACTGTTCGTGTTCAGCTGTCCCCATGCCTCCAAGGCTCCCACGAACGCCGGAAGCTCTGCACGTCCCTACCCAGCCGCCAACAAGACCTGGGAACCGCCATCTATAACTGGGGGCCGCATCCCCTCACGTCCTGCCGCTCCGCATGGGGCCAACTATCGCTTCCAGGGGCCAACTATCGCCCCCTGTCTCACCCGGCTCGGGGTCGCGTTCCGCGGGCCGAAATTGTCGGTGCCGGGCGAGATGATGGGATCATGACCGACGCACCCCCCAGCACTCTTCTCGCTGATCAGACTGCCTATGCCGAAGCCGTTCAGCTCGCTCTGGACGCCGCCGCCGCCTATTACGGGGACGGCACGTCCACGCTGGACGACGACTCCTACGACCGGTTGGTCCGGGGCATCCAGGCGTATGAGGTCGAGCACCCCGGCGAGGTGCTGCCGACCTCGCCGACGGGCAAGGTGGCCGGTGGCGCGGTGGTCGGCGACGTCCCGCACACCGTTCCGATGCTGAGCCTGGACAACGTCTTCGGCGCCGAGCAGCTGGCCGACTGGGCCGCGTCGCTGGAGCGCAGGCTGGGCCGGCCGGTCACGGAGTGGAGCGTGGAACCGAAGCTCGACGGCCTGGCGATCTCGGCCCGCTACCGTGCGGGCAGGCTGGTGCAGGTCGTGACACGGGGCGACGGTACGGCGGGTGAGGATGTGAGCCATGCGATCGGCGCCATCGTGGGGCTGCCCGCCAGACTGGCCGAGCCCGTCACGGTGGAGCTGCGCGGCGAGGTGATGATGACCGCGTCGCAGTTCGAGGACGCCTGTGCCAAGCGCCAGGCGCACGACGGCACCACGTTCGCCAATCCGCGCAGCGCCGCCGCCGGTACGCTGCGCGCCCAGGACCGGCCCTACGTGTGCGAGCTGACGTTCTTCGGCTACGGCGCGCTGCCGTACCCCGACGACACCTCCGAACTGGCCGTGCGGCTGCGCGAGCTGCCGCACAGCGAGGTCATGGCGTGGGTGGCCGGGCAGGGCGTGCGGACCCCCGCCGTCACCGACGTCGGCGGCATCGTGGCCACCACCTTGGAGCAGGTCCAGGAGCGGGTCGAGCAGATCGCCGCCAAGCGGGCCGAGCTGCCCTTCGGCATCGACGGCATCGTGATCAAGTGCGATCTCGCCGCCGACCAGGCGCAGGCCGGGTTCAGCTCGCGCGCGCCCCGCTGGGCGATCGCCTACAAGCTGCCCGCCACAGAGAAGATCACCAAGCTGGTCGGCGTCGAGTGGAACACCGGCCGCAGCGGCATCATCGCCCCGCGTGCGGTGCTGGAGCCTGTCGAGCTCGACGGCAGCATCGTCACCTACGCCACCTTGCACAATGTCGCCGACATCACTCGCCGGGGCCTGATGCTCGGCGACAGCGTGGTCGTCTACAAGGCCGGCGACGTGATCCCCCGGGTCGAGGCACCGGTGGTGCACCTGCGCACCGGCGACGAGCAGCCGATCGCGATCCCGCAGGTCTGCCCGACCTGCGGTGACGCGATCGACGCCTCCCAGGAGCGGTGGCGGTGCGTTCGCGGGCGCGCCTGCCGGGTGATCGCCTCCATCGGCTACGCCGCCGGCCGCGACCAGCTCGACATCGAGGGCCTGGCCGAGAGCCGCATTCAGCAGATGCTGGACGCCGGGCTGATCGCCGACTTCGCCGACCTGTTCTATCTGACCCGCGAGCAGGTGCTGGGCCTGGAGCGGATGGGCGAGACCAGCACCGACAACCTGCTGGCCGCCATCGAGCGGGCCAAGGCCCAGCCGCTCAGCCGGGTGTTCTGCGCGCTCGGGGTGCGCGGCACCGGACGCTCGATGAGCCGCCGCATCGCCCGGCACTTCGGCAGCATGGACGCCATCCGCGCGGCCGACGCCGAGGCGATCGAGGCGGTGGAGGGCATCGGCCCGAAGAAGGCGCCGGGGGTGGTGGCCGAGCTGGTCGAGCTCACCGACCTCATCGACAAGCTGGTCAAGGCCGGGGTGACCATGACCGAGCCGGGGTGGACGCCACCCGCCGACCCCGGTGCCGGATCCGGTGCCGAACCGGGTGACACGTCCGAGCTGCCGCTGGCCGGGATGTCGGTCGTGGTCACCGGCGCGATGAGCGGGGCGCTGGAGGCATTGACCCGCAACCAGGTGAACGAGCTGATCGAACGCGCCGGAGGCAGGGCCTCCTCCGGGGTGTCGGCGAAGACGTCACTGCTGGTGGCGGGGGAGAAGGCGGGCTCCAAGCGGACCAAGGCCGAGAGCCTGGGCGTGCGGATCGCCTCCCCGGAGGAGTTCGCCGCCCTCGTCGGCGCGTTCCTGTGATCAGGGCCCCGGGCCGCTGAGAGGGATCGGGCCCGAGGCGTCCGGTCGTGCGGGGTCCGCACGACGGCGGTCCGGTGTCCGCGATCCCGGCATGATCGTCACATGGGCGAGGGGAAAGGCTGTGCCGTACGGAGTTCGCCCGCGCCACCCTTGAAGCCGGGCGGGTGGCGCGGGCGGGTCCGGTGACGGCAAACGGCGTCGGCTCCGGGGCATGCCCGATTCCGGCACGACGGCATGATCACACGTGAAACCATCCCCGTGGTGGCGGAAATCTGCGAGATGAGGACGGTAGACGGATATGCCCGCGGGGTGGGAGTGGGACGACACACTGTTTCTGGAAGCGGCCCCCTATTACCGGCGTGGGCGGCTCCCGTACGCGCCCGGGCTCGCGGACATGCTCGCCGGGGCTCTGACGCTTGACGGCCGGGGACGTCTCCTCGATGTGGGCTGCGGGCCCGGCACCCTCGCTCTGAGCTTCGCGCACCTGTTCGGTGAGATCGTTGGCGTGGACCCGGACAGCGGGATGATCGCAGAGGCCGGGCGCAGGGCCGCCGAGGTAGGCGTGACCGGCAAGGCGCGGTGGGTCCAGGCCCGCGCCGAGGATCTGCCCGCGGGTCTCGGGACGTTCACCGTCGCGACCTTCGGCCAGTCTTTTCACTGGATGGACCGCGATCTGGTGGCGGCGACCGTCAAGGACATGCTCCGGCCGGACGGCGCACTGGTGCACATCTCGGATCTGAAGACGGAGACGCGATCCGTCGAGGGTCTTCCGCACCCGGGGGTGCCCTACGCGGCTGTCAACGATCTGGTCGGGCGATACCTGGGGGCGGTCCGACGAGCCGGCCGCGGGGTACTGCCGCACGGAACGCCAGGCGGTGAGGCCACCGTGCTCAGTCGGGCAGGCTTTTCGGGACCGAGGCGGTATGTCGTGCCCGGGGGACAGGCACTGGAACGCACCTGTGGTGATGTTCTCGCATGGGTGTTCTCACTGTCCTCCTCTACGCCGCACCTTTTCGGCACGCGACGCGGCGACTTCGAGGCGGACCTCGAACGGCTGCTGCGGGAGGTCGCGCCTTCGGGCCGGTTCTCCGAGCGTCAGCCGAGCACCGAGGTCTTCGTCTGGCACAAGACTTCCCGGTGACCGCACGGCCCGCTGGGCCAATCCCTYGGGACGCCCGCCGTCACCGCATCCCGATGGCCGGATCGGCCGGACCGCTCCCACGACGGAGCCACGCAAGGAATGAGCGGAGGTACGGTCGGCCGGCGGCCAAGCCGCAGCCGGTGAGATCGGGTACACCTTTGCGCGGGGTCAGCACCGAGTGGCGTGGTCGGTCGCCGGCAGGGGGATGACACTGTCACGTTCTGGTCGGACAAGCGCATCACGTGGCCCGCCGGCACGGACACGGGGGGCGGGTCGAGCTTCCGGCTCGCCGTACTTCTCGTACAGCGGAGACCTACGCCGGCCGAGCGCCGTGTACACGGTCGACGCGCCGCCGGTGGCCTGCGGCTCGCCGAACCCGGATCCCCGTGGCGATCCGGAGCCTTCTGATTGGATTCGGGCCTGGCCCGCTCCGGCCTGCCGGTGATATACACCCGTGGGGACTCAGGGGGGAACGGTATGCGCAGTCGATGGCTCCTCGCGCTGATCGCCACGGCGGTCGCGATCGTCGCCCTCGGCGTGTACGGGCTGGCGACGGCCCCGGGCGCCGTGGTGGCCTCGCCGTCACCGCGGCCGGGTCTCTCCGACGAGACGACAGGGAAACCGCCGCTCACCCTGACGTTCGAGCCCACTTCCGAGCCCACTCCCGAGCCCACTTCCGGGCCGACCTCGACGGCCGGCCCGGAGCTCACCACCGCGAGGTACTTCGCCGCCTGGCAGACCGGTGACCTCTCCTCCATGAACGGCCTCGTCGCCGATCCGCCGGCTGATTTCGCCGAGCGGCACCGGCGGTTCGACGCCGAGCTGCGGGTCTCGTCGCTGTCCCTCAACCCCGGCGAGCTGCGCCGTCAGGGCGAGGAGACGGCCGAGGTCCCCTTCCAGGGGGTGCGGGAGGTGACGGGGCTGGGGCGGTGGACGTTCTCCTCCGTCCTGCGCCTGGGGCTGCGGGCCGGCACCTGGAAGGTGCTCTGGGCGCCCGAGACGCTGCACCCCTCGCTCAAGGACGGCGGGAGCCTGCGGCTCAGGGAGACCCAGGTCCGCAGGCCGACCACGCTCACCCGCGAGGGCCTGCCCTTCCCCCGCGACAGCAGAGCGGGCGACTATCTCACCGGACTGGGCGGGACGGCGGTGCTCCTGTCGCTGGAGGAAACCTCTTCGGGCCGGGTGCTGCTGACCTCCCCGCCCCCGCCGCCCACGGGGACGGGGACGCGCACCACGATCTCCCGGCCCGTGCAGGCCGCCGCGGCCCGGGCACTGGACGGTCTCGGCCAGCCCGCCGCGATCGTGGCCGTCGACGTCGAGACCCGCCAGGTGCGCGCGGTGGCGGACACGCTGGGCGCCAAGCAGGCGTTCAACGGCCTCTACCCTCCCGGCTCGACGTTCAAGGTGGTGACCGCCGCCGCGCTGCTCCGCACCGGCCTGACCCCGGAGTCGCCGGTCGCGTGCCCGGCGACCTACACCATCCCGAACGCCCGGAGCTTCACCGACGCCGACGGCGCCGACCACGGCACCGTGACCCTCGCCACGGCTTTCGCCCTCTCCTGCAACACCACCTTCGTCCAGCACGCCTATGAGCGGCTGCGCGACGACCGGCTGCGCGCCGAGGCCGCCGACCGGTTCGGGTTCAGGGAGAAGCCCGGCCTGAGTTCCTGCCGGATCCGGCCGTCCGCGGACCTGAACGAGCTGGGCTCCGACGCCATCGGCCAGAACTCGGCGCAGGCCAGCCCGCTCTGCATGGCCGAGGTCGCCGCGGCGGTCGCGAGCGGCGTCTGGAAACCCGCGATCATGACCGCCGAGCCCCCGGCCGACTCACCGCCCCCGGTGCCGCTGGACGACGGTGTGGCCGCCGGCCTCCGCACGATGATGAGCGCCGTGGTCACCCAGGGGACGGCAGCCCAGGCCGGTCTCCCCCCGGACACCGCCGGCAAGACCGGCACCGCCGAGGTCGGCGGCGCGAAGTCCCATGCCTGGTTCATCGGCTACCGGGGCCCGCTGGCGTTCGCGGTCTTCGTCCAGAACGGCGGCGCCGGCGGCGCGGTGGCGGCGCCGATCGCCGCGAGGTTCCTGAAGGCGCTGTAGAGCGGCGGACCGGACGCGGGGAGCCGTGGAGGCACACGGCGCCGGGACGGGGGAACGCCTCAGCGTCGCATGAGGCGGTGAGGCGCCCCGGGAGGCGTCGTCAGCTCTCCAGGCTTAGGGCGAGCCGGAGGGCCAGGCCGGTGTTCCTGCGGTAGCCGAGCCGGTGCACGGCCAGTTCCAGCGCCTCGCGCTGGCCGACGAGGACCACCCACGACTTCGCCCTGGTGACCAGGGTGTACAACAGCCTGCGGCGCAGCATCACACCCCCGGCCTCGGCGACGATCGGCGCCACCACGAACGGGTATTCGCTGCCCTGGGAGCGGTGCACGCTGATCGCGTAGGAGTGGGTCAGCTCGTCCAGCTCGTCGAAGGTGTAGGCCACGCTCTCGCCGTCGTCGGTGCGGATCTCCACCAGCCGGTCCTGCGGGTTCACCGCCGTGACCGTGGCGGTCTCCCCGTTGAACACACCCTTGTCGTAATTGTTGCGGATCGGCATGACACGGTCGCCCACCCTGAAGACCGACGGGCCCGACCAGTGCTCGGCCGCGCCCTCGCGCGCCGGGTTCAGCCGCTCCTGCAGCCTGCGGCCGAGCTCCGCCGTGCCCGTCGCGCCCTTGCGCATCGGGCACAGCACCTGAACCTGGTCCCGGCTGACGTCCTGCTTGCGGGGGATCGCCTCCGTCGCCAGGTGGACCACCCGGTCGGCCACCTGGTCCGGATCGTCGAGCTCCTCGAACCAGAAGCCGCCCCTGCCGGGCAGCGCGGGCAGCTCGCCCGCCCGGATCCGGTGGGCGGCCCGGACGATCCCGCTGTCCTGCGCCTGCCGGAAGACACGGGTCAGCCGGATACGCGGGACCTCCTCCACGCGCAGCAGGTCGGCCAGCACGCTGCCGGGCCCGATGCTGGGGAGCTGGTCGCTGTCGCCGACCAGCAGAAGATGGCTGCCCGCCGGGATCGCCGCCGTCAGCCGGGTGGCCAGCTGCAGGTCCAGCATCGACGCCTCATCCACCACGATCAGGTCCGCCTCCGCGGGGGACTGCTGGAACAGCGTGCCCTCCTCCCGCTCCGGCTGCTGGGCGAGCAGCCGGTGCACGGTCACCGCGGGCAGGCGGGTGAGCTCCGACAGGCGCTTGGCCGCCTTGCCCGTCGGCGCGGTCAGGGTCACCGTGCCGCCCATCGCCCGCACGGTCGCCGCGATGACCCTCACCGTGTGGCTCTTGCCGCAGCCGGGACCGCCGGTCAGGACGGACACGGTGCTGGTCAGCGCCAGGTTCACGGCCGCCCGCTGGTCCTCGTCCAGTCCCTGGTGCTCCTCGAACGCGCGCAGCGGCAGTGTCGAGCGGGCCCGCAGGAGCCTGGCCAGATGCGCCGCCAGCGCCACCTCGCGGCCGTGCTGCTCCTTGGCGTACACCACCTGGCCAGGGCCGGCCGGTGCCGTCTCGACGACCACCCGGCGCTCGGCGAGCAGCGCGTCGACCGCCCGGCGGATCAGCTCTTCCTCCTGCTCGACCAGGCTCGCCGCCGCCGCGAGGAGGGCGGGCAGCGGCAGGAAGCAGTGCCCGTCGCGGGCGGCCGCCGTCTCCAGCCTGTCCAGGACCGCCGCCTTGATCCGCTGCGGGCTGTGCTCCGGCACCCCCGAACGCAGCGCGATCCGGTCGGCGGTGTGGAAGGCGATCCCCCTGACCTGGCCGATCAGCCGGTACGGGTCGCGGGTGAGGACGTCACGCGAGTCGTTGCCGTACACCTGGTAGATCTTGGTCGCGAGCAGCGGGCTGATCCCGAAGCCCTGCAGGACGACCATCAGCGCGGCGACCTTCTTCTGCTCCGCCCACGCCTGGACGATCTGGGCCTGCCGCGCGGCGCCGATGTTGACGACTTCCGTGAGGCGCTCCGGCTCGGTGTCGATGACCGTGAGCGTCCGCTCGCCGAAGTGGCTGACGATGGCGTGGGCGAGCCGCGGCCCGATCCCGCGGATCAGGCCCGAGCCGAGATACAGCGTGATGGCGCGCACCGTGGAGGGGACCACCCGCTCGCACCGCCGGACCACCAGACGGCTGCCGTGGCGCGGGTGCTCCTCCCACTCCCCGGCCAGCCGCAGCGTCTCCCCGGGCTGAACCCCGGCCAGCGCGCGGCCCGAGGCGACGAACCCGGCCAGGCCTTCGGAGCTCATCCGCGCGACGGTGTACTCGTCTTCGCGGACGTACACCAGCTGCTCGACGGAGGCTTCCACATCCGTCAGGTACGGCTTCGCGAGCACGGTCACCGTACGCTCCCCGGGATCATGTGCAGCATCTCACCGCAGGACACTAGCGGGCGGCTGTGACAGTTCGGCTGCCCGGCTCGCGCCCGCCCCCTCCCCGGTCAGGGGCGCAGCGCGGCGAGCTGCTGCTCGAACGGGATGACGGCGTCGATCCGCTCGGCGGCGGCCGGCCTGCGCAGCACCAGGCCGGCCAGCTCCTCCGCCGCGCGGGAGATGCGCGTGGCGAGGCCGTCGGTGCGTCCGTCCCCGCCCGTGCCCCAGTCCTCGGACGCGGCGTAGACGGCGGTGGGCACGACGATCGCGCGCAGGTAGGCGAACAGCGGGCGCAGGGCGTGCTCAAGGGCGAGCGAGTGCCGGGCCGTGCCGCCGGTCGCCGCGATGAGCACGGGCTTTCCGGCGAGCGCGGTGTTGTCGATCACATCGAAGAACGACTTGAACAGGCCGCTGTAGGAGGCGGTGAAGATCGGCGTCACGGCGATGACGCCGTCCGCCTCGGTCACCGCCTCGATCGCCTCACGTAGCGCGGCGCCGGGGAAGCCGGTCACCATGGTGTTGGCGATGTCGGTGGCCAGGTCGCGCAGTTCGACCACGCGCACCTCGGTCGCGCGCTCCTCCGCCAGGTGCCGCCGGGCCGCCTCGGCCAGGCGGTCGGCCAGCAGCCGGGTCGACGAGGGCTGGCTGAGGCCCGCCGAGACGGCCACGAGCTTCAGGGGCTTCATCTGTTCCTCCATCAAGGGGAAGCGGGCGCCTCGGGGAGCGCCTCATGGGCGACGGGGCGCTTCGGGGAAGCGCCCCGCGGGGTGCGGGCGCGGAGCGGTCAGGCCGGGGAGCCGGCGGGGACGGGGGACCCCTCGCCCGCCTCGGCGTCGCGGCGGGCGACCAGGGCTCCGTGGGTGGGCCCGTCCGGCACCTCGCTCGGCCGTCCGGCGGCGAACTCCCTGCGGAGCACGGGCACGACCTCCTCGCCGAGGATGTCGAGCTGCTCCAGCACGGTCTTCAGCGGCAGGCCGGCGTGGTCCATCAGGAACAGCTGGCGCTGGTAGTCGCCGAAGGAGTCCCGGAAGGTCAGGGTCTTGTCGATGACCTCCTGTGGGCTGCCCACGGTGAGCGGCGTCTGGTCGGTGAACTCCTCCAGCGACGGGCCGTGGCCGTACACGGGCGCGTTGTCGAAGTAGGGGCGGAACTCCCGTACGGCGTCCTGCGAGTTCTTGCGCATGAACACCTGGCCACCGAGCCCGACGACGGCCTGTTCCGGAGTGCCGTGCCCGTAGTGGGCGAAGCGCTGCCGGTACAGCTCGACCAGGCGGATGAAGTGCTCCTTGGGCCAGAAGATGTTGTTGGCGAAGAAGCCGTCGCCGTAGTAGGCGGCCTGTTCGGCGATCTCCGGGCTGCGGATCGAGCCGTGCCAGACGAACGGCGGCACGCCGTCGAGCGGCCGCGGCGTCGAGGTGAAGGACTGCAGGGGAGTGCGGAAGCGGCCCTCCCAGTCCACCACGTCCTTGCGCCACAGCTCGTGCAGCAGCGCGTAGTTCTCGATGGCCAGCGGGATGCCCTGCCGGATGTCCTTGCCGAACCAGGGGTAGACCGGCCCGGTGTTGCCGCGGCCCAGCATCAGGTCGACGCGCCCGCCGGCCAGGTGCTGCAGCATCGCGAAGTCCTCGGCGATCTTGACCGGGTCGTTGGTGGTGATCAGGGTCGTGGAGGTGGAGAGGATGAGCCGCTCGGTCCGTGCGGCGATGTAGCCGAGCATGGTCGTCGGCGACGATGGTACGAAGGGCGGGTTGTGGTGCTCGCCGGTGGCGAAGACGTCGAGGCCGACCTCTTCCGCCTTGAGCGCGATGGCGACCATCGCCTTGATCCGCTCGTGCTCACTCGGTGTCCTGCCCGTGGTGGGGTCTGTGGTGACGTCGCCCACGGTGAAGATCCCGAACTGCATCGTGCTCACCTTCCTCAATACCATTGAACTTTCAACTACCCCTAACGTCGTGCTGGGTGGATTATTCCCGGCGGCCCGGTGGCCCGGCGACTTGGTGGCCCGATGGCCTGATGGCCGGTGACCTTGGTGGCTTTGTCGCCCGGTGGCCTGGCGATTCGGTGGCCCGGCGGCATCGTGGACGGCGTCCCGGGTACGGATGCGCGCACGGACCGCCGCCGTCGGCGGTCCGTGCGCGCGGGTACGGTCCCTCAGCAGTTGGGGATGTCGTTGCCGCTGTTGTCCTTGGCCACGTCGTTGCCCCACCGCGCGAGGTAGTACGCCGACACCCACTGGTTCTGCCACGGGCTGCCCGAGTCGAGGTCGGTCTTCAGCCACCAGTGGTTGTAGTCGCCGCCGACCTGGACGTTCGGGCCCCAGGTGCGGCAGTAGACGTAGTTGGTCCCCTGGTTCAGGGTCCCCGTACGCGTCCCTCCCGGAGAGGAGTGGCCCGGCGCCGCGGAATGCGTGTCGACCCAGTACTTGCCGGGGGCGGGGTTGCTCCCGCCGGTGACGTACTGCATGTACCTGTTCCAGTCCCAGTTCGGACCCGGGTCGGTGTGCGTGGCGCCCGGCACCTGGTTGTGCCCGATGATGTGGGCGCGGTCCTTGGGGATGCCGTAGCGGTCGGCGATGTGGCGGGTCAGCGCGGCCGAGGAGCGGTACATCGCGTCGGTGAACCAGGAGGCGTCACTGACGTAGCCCTCGTGTTCGATGCCGACGGAGCGGGTGTTGTAGCTCCAGTTGCCGGCGTGCCAGGCGACGTCCTTGTCGCGGACCATCTGGGTGACGGCGCCGTCGGAGGAGCGCACGACGTAGTGGGCCGACACGCTCGCGCTGGGGTTCTGGAACCAGGAGATGGTGCCGGCGTAGGAGCCCTGGGTGACGTGGATGACGATGCGGTCGATGGCGTAGGCGGAGGGGCGGCTGGAGGCGGTGTAGTTGGCGGAGCTGGCGGCCACCCAGCCGGCGTCGGGGTAGTCGGGGGCGGCGAGCTGGGCGTTGAGGTCGCGGGTGCGGGCGTAGGCGCCGCGCTCGGCCTCGACCTCCCGGGGGGCGACGGTGACGGTCTCGCCGCCGCGCGCGGGAGCCCGCAGGCCCCTGCCCAGCAGCTCGTAGACGGTGTCGGCGTACAGCCGGGCCACCTCGGGGGTGGAGGCGTTGGCGTAGGCGGCCACGGCCGGATACCAGCGGCCGGCGTCCTTCCTGGCGGCGGCGTCGAGTCCGAGCGCGTCCGCATGGGAGCGCAGGAGGGCGGCGCCGCCGGCGATGTTGGCCGCGTCGTCCTTCTGCAGGGTCGCGACCGGCAGCCCGGTGAGTTCGGCGGCTTTTTCCAGGGTGTGGGTGGTGGGGTTGGCGACCAGGTGCATGATCCCGTACCCGCCGCTCGCGCTCGGTGCGCCGTTGTGCCCGTCGAGGTGGGTCTCGGCGTAGGCGAGTGCGACGAGCAGGTCGCGGGGGACGTCGTGGGCGGTGGCCGCGCGGGCGAAGGCGCGGGCCAGGGGATCGGCCGGAGCGGCGCTCGCACCCTGGGCGAGCACCCCCAGAAGGATGATCATGGTCGCGGTCAGGACCACGGCTAATCGGTGTGGCGTGCGCGCCCGGGTGTTCTGCACGGGGCCTCCTCGGGGGCCTGGGCATCCCTGTCTCATCGGATATCGGTTATGGCCGCACAGTAAGGCGAATTCATGACAAATGTAAATAATTGACATTACTTCAGGTGTGGATGATAATTTTCTTCCTCGGTCGAACGTGCCGCGTACGGCCGTTTCCGCGAGGTCTCGGCGGGCCGGCCCCCGATGGGGGAGCCTGTGGGATCGGGTCGGCCGGATGGACGGCGACGCGGTCGCTCACCTGCGCGATCCGGGTGCGGCGCCGCTGCCCCGCCGTTGGCGGGATGGCCCCCTGGACGCCCCCGCCGCCGGCCGGCCGGGGCCCTGGCCGGGCTGAAGGTGAAACGGCCGGAGCGGGCGTGACCATAAATGCGAATAATAGCGTGACCAATTCAGTGAAGATTTTTTTCTCACCGGATAAACCTCCTCTCACCTCGTAAGCAATTGAAATTCCAGTAATTGGCAAGAGGTCTCCGTCAATCTCGAGTCCTGAGAGGAAGAACCCCGACGACAGGGAGTGGGTTCACGTGAGGACGCGTTCGGGAGACCCCGCCATCCTCTGCGACATCGTGACCGCCGAGCTCGGGCGCGCGGGCACCGAGGAGTGGTCGATCACTGATGACGGACTCTGGTGCAAGGTCACGCCGGACACGTACGCGATGCCCGACCAGGGGTGGAAGCTGCACGTCTCCGCGACGATGCTCTCCGCCCCCGTGGTGCTCTCCCGCGTCTCACGGGTGCTGGCCGGAGCCGGGTGCGCCTTCAAGTTCCCCGCCCGGCTGGACGACTACTGGCAATTCCTCGAACCGCACTGCAGCCGCGCGCAGGCCGGGAAGTTCATCACCGTCTACCCGCGCGACGACGCGGAGTCGGTCCGCCTGGCCGCCCTGCTGGACGAGGTCACCCGGGGCCTTCCCGGACCCGTGATCCTCTCCGACCGCCCCTACCGGGCGGGCGGCATCGTGCACTACCGCTACGGCGCCTTCCGCGGGCACAGGACGCTCGGCAACGACGGGTTCTACGAGATCCGGCTGCGCTCACCGGAGGGCCGCCTCGTCCTCGACGCGCGGGAGCCGCGCTTCTCCCCGCCGCCGTTCGCGGTCTGCCCGTTCGAGGCTCCGGCCGCTCCGGGCCGCCGGCCCGGAGCGGCCGCAGTCATGCTGAACGGCCGGTTCGTCGTCCGCGAAGCCGTACGGCACGCGAACCGGGGCGGGGTGTATCTCGCCGAGGACACCAGGACGGGGCGCGAGGTGGTCGTCAAGGAGGGCCGCCCGCACGCGTGCGCCGACCTGAGCGGCAGGGACGCGCGGGACCGGGTGGCGGCGGAGCGCTCCCGCCTGGAGGATCTCGCGGTGACCGGGGCCGTGCCGGCCGTGGTGGACTTCTTCGAGCAGGGCGGCCACGCCTTCCTCGTCGAGGAGCGCGTGCCGGGGATCACGCTGCAACGCTGGTCGGACGGGAACGCCGGTCCGCTGGGCGAGACCGGTTTCGGCAACGGGGCGGCGGAGGTCCTGCCCGTCCTCGGCCGGCTGGTCGAGCTGCTGAAGGCGGTACACGGCCGGGGGCACGTGTTCGGCGACCTCTCGCCGAACAACGTGATGCTGCTCCCCGGCGGCGGGCTCCGGCTCATCGACCTGGAGCACGCGGCCGTGCCAGGTGACACCGTCATGGTGGGCGGGACCCCGGGCTACCTGGCGCCGGAACTGGTGGCGCACGTCGGGGAGCCCCGGCCCGCACCGGACGGCGGCGCCGACCTCTACAGCCTCGGCGCGATGGCGTACTTCCTCGCGGTCGGCGCCCACCTGGACCCGCCGGGCCCCGACTCGGATCGGGCGGGCTCCGACTCGGATCGGGCGGGCCCCGACTCGGATCGGGCGGGTCCCGACTCGGATCGGGCGGGCTCCGACTCGGATCGGGCGGGYCCCGACTCGGATCGGGCGGGTCCCGACCTGGATCCGCCGGGCCCCGGCCGGGTCTCGACCGGTCGCGACCGGGTCGCGGCGGTGGCCGCGGCCAACCCCACGCTGGCCCTGCTGCGGCCACTGGCGGAGGGCCTGCTGGCGGCGGAGCCGGAGCGCCGCTGGTCGCTGGAGCGATGCGAGCGCTTCCTCGCCGAACTCACCCACAGGCCGAGCGCCGCCGAACTCACCCCCGGTGAGGTCGTCTCCGGGCTTGCCTCGGACGGGGTCGTCTCCGTGATCGCCGCCGGGCCGGGCGCCGCGGGACCCACGCGCCGGAGCGCCGCCGGGCTCACGCCCGAGCCGGCCGCCGGCGGGTCCGGGGCCGGGTGGTCCGGCGGCGGGGCCCGGCTGTCCCGCCGGATCGATCGGCTGATCGACGACGGGATCGCGTACCTGGTGGAGGCGGCGGATCCGGGTGACGGCAGTCTGGCGGCGTGGTCCGGCGCCTCCGGCGGGCCCGAGGCGGATCCGTGCTCGGTGCACGCCGGCGCGGCGGGCGTCCTCGAGGTCCTGACGCTGGCCATGCCCGCACCGGCGGCGGCCGGCGCGGTCGCCGGGCTCTCCCGCCGGCTGCGGCTGCGGCTGGCGGAGGAGGACGTCTGGCGACCCGGCCTCCACTTCGGCCGCTCCGGAGCGGTGTGGGCGCTGTACGACGCGGCGGCGGCCCTGGACGACGCCGGGCTGGCCCGGTACGCGGTGCGGGCGGCGAGCCTGCTGCCGACGGATCACCCCAGCCCGGACGTGACGCACGGGCTGGCCGGATGCGGCATGGCGGTCCTGCGCGTCGCGCTGCGCTCGGGCGATCCGGCGCTGCGGGAACGCGCCGCCACGACGTTCCAGAACCTGCACGACGCGCGGTCGTACCTGGACGGCCACCCGCAGTGGCCGACACCGCGGACGTTCGACTCCGGCCTCGCCGGGGCCAACCACTTCGGCTTCGCGCACGGCATCGCCGGGATCGGGACAGCGCTGCTCCACGCGGGCCGGGCCCTCGACCGGCCGGACTGGACGGCGACCGCGCACGAGGTCGCCCGCGCCCTCTACGCGCACGCGGACGTCGACGGGGACACCGCCTGGTGGCCGACCCTCCGCGGCGACCCGGGGACGGTGCGTCCCCGCAGGCCGTACTGGTGCAGCGGATCCTCCGGGATCGGCTCCTTCCTGGTGAGGCACTGGCACGCCACCGGCGACCCGCAGGCACTGGACCTCGCGCGCGGGGCGGCGGCGGCCGTGCACCGCACCCGGTGGCAGTCGGGGCCGGTGCCGTGCCACGGGCTCCCGGGCGACGGCGAGTTCCTGCTCGACATGGCCGACCTCACCGGCGACGACCGCTACCGCCGGTGGGCCGGGGACCTGGCCGCCTGCCTGGAGTCCAGGGCGGTCGGCCGTTCCGGCCGGCTGCTCGTGCCCGACGCCCAGGCGGGCTTCTCACCCACCTTCCTCGGAGGTACGGCGGGCGTCGTTGCCTTCCTCCTCCGGCTGCGTCACGGGCATCCCCGGCTGTGGATGCCCGACGACGCCCCCAGACTCGCCGTTCGCGACGGGACGGCGATGAAAGAAGAGCGGGCCGTATCAGAGGCGGCCCCGCCGACCACAGGAGGTAAAGACCATGTCCTTCGACGTTGAGGACCTGCAGGCTCTCCAGGAGCTGGAGCCGGGCGCCACCGAGGCGCTCCGGCTGACCCACTGCTTCAAGCACGCCGGTTGCACCGACGGCTGACCTGACAGGCGACTGATGTGCGGGCCCCGCCCTCCCGCTCCCGGGAGGGCGGGGCCCTGCCCCATCACCAGAGTCCGATCGCCAGAGCCCGATCACCAGAGGTTCGATCAGCAGAGGTTCGATCACCGGCGTCCGATCRCCCGGCGTCCGATCACCCGGCGTCCGATCACCCGGCGTTCGATCATCAGACAAGGACAGGTACGGCCGTGCGCGATCGTCCCCCCTCCGTCCCGGAGACCCCTCCCGCCCCAGGGACCTGGCGCAGGGT
>NZ_NGFP01000155.1 GCF_002149035.1 Streptosporangium minutum | reverse complement strand
CCTCTCCCGCCACCGGGCCCTCCCGGCGGTCTCCCGCCGTCAGGTCCTGCCGGTGACCTGCCTCCACCGGGCCCTGCCGGTGACCTGCCGGCACCGCGTCCTCCCGGTGACCTCCCGCCGTCAGGGCTCCCCGGCGGCGCAGGCGCGTTCCGTGCCAGGTCCCGAGCAGGACGAGGGCGAACAGCAGGGCGAGGAACAGCGCGGGCAGGAGCGGCGACGCCCACGCCGCGTCGCCTCCGGCGATGTCCACCCCGAGCTGSCSCAGCTCGGGGAGGCCGGGCACCTTCAGCCAGAAGAGCTGCTCCTCCCGCTGCCCGGACGCGATCACCGCGAGCGGCGCGAGCAGCACCCCCGCCCCGGCCAGCGACGCCAGCCACGGGACGGTCTCCCCGCGCCTGCGGAGGACGACGACGGCGTGAGCGGGCAGCAGGAGCAGCGCGTAGAGGTGGAACCAGCCGAGCAGCGCGACCAGCAGGCCGTACCCGGCGTAGCGCGACCGGCGCTCGCCGAGCAGGACCCAGGTGGCGGCCACCGCCACCGCGCTGACCAGGGCGTAGCTCCGCGCCTCCTGGCCGTAGCGGCTGATCATGGGCAGCACCGCGTAGACCAGCCCGGCCAGCAGCCCCACCTGCGGGGTGGCCAGCTTCCGCCCGATGGCCGCGATCCCGAACGTCGCCCCGGCGACCGCGAGCGCCGAGGGCAGCCGGGCCGCGAACTCCCCGCCGAACGCGGCGAACGGCCTGAGCATGAGGTAGTACAAGGCGTGCACGGCGTCGATGTCGTCGAGCAGCCGCCACAGCTCGTCGAACGACATGGTCGCCGCCATCACGCTCACCGACTCGTCCCGCCAGAACGACGGGGTGCCGATCCCCCAGAGCACGAGCACGAGCGACAGCACGGCAGGCGTTCCCGGAGAGCGGGCGATTCGCGCGGTAAATGTCACCTGCCCAAGTTTCTCCCAAGACATCTGTTGCTCAAGCCATCCTGGGGATCCCCGGGACCGGCCGCGGAGCTGGCAAGATGACTGGTATGAGTGAGAGCTTCCCTCGTCTGCACGCAAGGACCCGCCGATTCACCCTCGGGGTGCCGCGTGGCTTCACCATCGCCCCGGGCGGCGACCGCGTCGTCTTCCTCCGGACGAAGGGCGGTTCCGACCCGGTCACCTGCCTGTGGGAGTTCGACGTGGCCAGCGGCAAGGAGCGGCTGATCGCCGACCCGCGCGCGCTGGCCGTGGACGAGGGCGACCTGCCGGCGGAGGAGCGGGCCCGCCGCGAGCGCAGCCGGGAGCAGGCGGGCGGCATCGTCGGCTACAGCACCGACGCGGCGGTGACCACCGCGGCCTTCGCGCTCTCCGGCGGCCTCTACGTCGCCGACCTCAAGACCAAGAGGATCCGGCGGTTGAGGACGGCCGGCCCGGTGATCGACCCGCGGGTCTCCCCCACCGGCGAGCACGTCGGCTACGTGACCGGCGGCGCGCTCCACGTCCAGGACCTCGAGGACGAGGTCGACCACGTGCTGGCCCGCCCCGAGTCCCCCGAGGTGACGTACGGCCTGGCCGAGTTCATCGCCGCCGAGGAGATGAACCGGATGCGGGGCTACTGGTGGTCCCCGGCGGGCGACGCCGTGCTGGCCGAGCGGGCCGACGACTCGCCGGTCGACAAGTGGCACCTCGCCGACCCGGCCAACCCCTCCCGCCCGGCCGCCGAGCAGCGCTACCCCGCCGCCGGCACCGCGAACACCCGGGTCGAGCTGTTCGTCCTGGCCCTGGACGGCTCCCGCGTCCCCGTGCCCTTCGAGGACGAATACCTGGTCACCGCCTCCTGGGACTCCCACGGCCTGGCGATCGTCACGATGCCGCGCGACCAGAGGAGCATCCGCCTGCTCAAGGTCGACCCGGCCACGGGCGGCTCGACTGTCGTCCGCGAGGACACCGACCCCGCCTGGGTGGACATCGTCCCCGGCGTGCCCGGCCACCTGTCCGACGGCACCCTGGTCTGGGCGGCGAACGTCGGCGGAGGCCACCGCCTGATCATCGGCGACGAGGCAGTCACGCCGGCCACGCTCCAGGTCCGCGAGGTCCTCGACGTCGACGGTGACGCCGTGCTCTTCCGGGCCGGCGGCGATCCCACCGAGATCGCCCTGTGGGCCTACAAGGACGGCCGCATCACGCTGGTCAGCCCGGCCGAGAGCGGCGTCTACAGCGGCCACACGGCAGGCGGCACGCTGGTGGTCACCGGCCAGACCCTCGACAGCGAGGGCCCGGTCACGCGCGTCCTCCACCACGGCAAGCCCCGTGGCCACATCGCCTCGCACGCCGAACGGCACGGCCTGGACCTGCGGGTCTCCCTGATCCGCGCGGGCGCGCGCGACCTGGCCACCGCCGTGCTCTTCCCGGCGGGTCACGTGCCCGGCTCGGTGCGGCTCCCGGTCCTCATGGACCCCTACGGCGGGCCGCACGCCCAGCGCGTCCTGGCCGCCTCCGGCGCCTACCTGACCAGTCAGTGGTTCGCCGACCAGGGCTTCGCGGTGGTCGTGGCCGACGGCCGCGGCACCCCGGGACGCGGCCCCGAGTTCGAGCGGGCCGTCCTGCACGACCTGGCCACCCCGCCCCTGGAGGACCAGGTCGACGCCCTCCAGGGCGCCGCCGCACGGTTCCCCGACGACCTGGACCTGTCCCGGGTCGGCATCCGCGGCTGGTCCTTCGGCGGATTCCTGGCCGCCCTGGCCGTGCTCCGCCGCCCGGACGTGTTCCACGCGGCCATCGCCGGAGCGCCGGTGACCGACTGGCGTCTCTACGACACCTGCTACACCGAGCGCTACCTCGGCCGGCCGGAGGAGGGCCACTACGAGTCGTCGTCCCTGTTCGCCGACGCCGAGAAGCTGGACCGTCCCCTCCTGCTGATCCACGGCCTGGCCGACGACAACGTGGTCGCCGCCCACACCCTCCGCCTGTCCTCCGCCCTCCTGGCGGCGGGCCGCCCGCACAACGTCCTGCCGCTGTCCGGCGTCACCCACATGACCCCCCAGGAGGTCGTGGCCGAGAACCTGCTCCTGCTCCAGGTCGACTTCCTCAAGAAGGCCCTGGGCTGAGGCCGGCGGGCGGCCCCGGGGCCGCCCCTCCGGCCGGGCGGCGCCGTGCCCGGCCGGAGGGCCCTCTCACTTCGAGGTGCCGTGCCAGCTGCTCCACAGCGCCGCGTAGGAGCCCTCGGCCGCGACGAGCTCGTCGTGGGAGCCGAGCTCGCTGATCCGGCCGTCCTCGACCACCGCGACCCGGTCGGCGTCGTGCGCCGTGTAGAGGCGGTGCGCGATGGCGATCACGGTGCGGCCGTCGAGGACGGCGGCCAGCGACCGCTCCAGGTTGCGCGCGGCCCGGGGGTCGATCAGCGAGGTGGCCTCGTCCAGGACCAGGGTGTGCGGGTCGGCCAGGACCAGGCGGGCCAGGGCGAGCTGCTGCGCCTGGGCGGCCGAGACCGGTTCGCCGCCGGAGCCGACGGCGGTGTCCAGGCCGCCGGGCAGGGCCTCGACCCAGTCCCAGGCGTCCACGGCCTCCAGCGCCTCCCGGACGCGCGCGTCGTCCGCGTCCGGGCGGGCGATCAGCACGTTGTCGCGCAGGGTGCCCCGGAACACGTGGTGCTCCTGGGTCACCAGGGCGACATGGCCGCGCAGGTCGTCCAGCGGGAGCTCGACCAGAGGGGTGCCGCCGACCGTGACCGCGCCGGTGCGCGGGCCGTGGATGCCCGCGAGCAGGCGGCCCAGCGTGGACTTTCCCGCCCCGGACGGGCCGACCATCGCCAGCCGCTCCCCCGGCTCGACCACCAGATCGATGCCGTGCAGCACGTCGTGGCCCTCGCGGTAGGCGTAGCGGACGTCCGCGGCCCGCAGCCTCTCGCCCTCGGGAGTGCCGGAACCGGCCTCGCGATCGTCGGGCACCTCGGCGACCCCCAGCAGGCGGGCCATGGAGGCCCCGCCCACCTGGAGCTCGTCGATCCACATGAGCAGCCGGTCGAGCGGGTCGATGAGCTGCTGCACGTACAGCGTGGCCGAGGTGACCTGGGCCAGCGAGGCCCAGTCCTGGATGTAGAACACGCCGCCGAGGACGAGGGTGGCCACGATCGGGATCACGTAGCCGAGCTCGACCGCCGGGAACCAGATGGTGCGCAGTCTGAGGGTGTAGCGCTCGGCCGCCCACGACCGGGAGATGTCGGTGTCGGTGCGGCGGTGCCGCCGGTCCTGCAGGCCCAGGGCCTCCACGGCGCGGGCCCCGCCGACCGTCTCGGCCAGGCCGTCGGTCATGTCCGCGTAGGCGGCGCTCTCACGCAGGTAGCCGTCCCGGGCCCGCTTGAGGTACCACCGGGTGGCGAACCACAGGATCGGCACGGCCAGCAGGGAGGGCAGCACGAGCAGCGGCCCCACCAGCAGCAGCGCGCCGACGGTGATCACGCAGGTGACCACCGCGATCAACGTCTCGGGTACGGCGTGCCGTACGGTGCGCGACAGCGAGTCCACGTCCCGCGAGGTCCGGGTGATCAGGTCGCCGGATCCGGCGCGCTCGACGGTGGACAGCGGCAGGCCGAGCACCCGGCCGACGAACTCCTGGCGCAGCTCGGCGAGGACCTTCTCGCCGAGCTTGGAGGAGACGTAGACGGCGAACCTGACCAGCACCGCCTGGGCGACCAGGAAACCGCCGACGGCCAGCGCCACCATCGTGACGTCGACCCCGGCGCCGTCGCTGACCCCCTCGACCAGCGAGCCCAGCAGCCACGGCACCGCCAGGCCCGCGACGGCGGCCAGGCCGTGCAGGCCGAGCGCCGCCGTCAGGTTCCGGGGGTACTTCAGCGTGAGCCTGCGGGCGTACGCCCGGACCTGCGCCTGGTCGGCGACGGGCAGGATCTGCCTGCTCATGCGTTCTCCCCCTCTCGACACCCGTAACCTGCGTTCACGCGCTCACGACGCCCTGCGCCCCGCTCGCTCACGAGTCTTCCCCTCTGGTGACCAGGGCGGTGTAGGCCGGCACGGTGGCCAGCAGCTCCCGGTGTGTTCCCTGGGCGCGCACGACGCCGCCCTCGACGTAGATCACCTGATCGGTGCGGTCGAGCACCAGCGGGCTGGTCGTGCAGACCAGGGTGGTCTTGCCGGCTCGGGCCTTGGCCAGCCGGTCGGCGATGCGCGCCTCGCTGTGGGCGTCCACCGCGCTGGTGGGCTCGATGAGGACGAGCACCTCCGGGTCGGCGGTCAGCGCCCTGGCCAGCCGGAGCCGCTGCTGCTGACCGCCGGAGAACTCCCGTCCCGACTCGGCGACGTACCCGTCGAGGCCGCCGGGCAGCGCCTCGACGATGTCCTCCGCGCACGCGGTGCGCAGCGCGTCGGCGATGTCCTCGTCGGACGCCTCCCCGGAGACGTCCAGCTCGTCCCTGAGCACCCCGGCGAACAGCTTCGCGCCGTTGTCGGCGACCAGGATCCGGCGGCGGACCTCGGCGAGCGGCAGGGTGTCCAGCGGCACGTCGCCGAAGTCAACGTCGCCGTCGCCGTAGCGGCCGAGCCGGTCGGCGATCGTGACGGCCTCCTCGGGCGAGGTCGCCGCGAGGGCGGTGAACACGCCGGGACGGACCGCGACCCCGGAGGCCACGTCGCGCAGCAGGCCCCCGCCGGAGTGCCCGGCGCCGCCGCTCACCTCCGGTTCGAGGGTGAGGATCCGCACCACCCGGCGGGCGGCGACGTGGCCCTTGGTCAGCTTGTCGGCCGCCTCGGTGAGCGCCCGCATGGGGGCGATCAGGAAGACCGCGTAGCCGTAGAAGGCGACGAGCTGGCCGGCGGTGATCTCGTCCCGGATCGCGAAGGTCGCGCCCAGCCAGGTCACACAGGCGATCAGCAGGCCGGGCAGCAGGATCTGGGCGCCCTCCAGCATCGACTCGACCGCGGCCACCCGCACGCCCGCGTGCCGTACCTTCTGGGACTCCTCGGTGTAGCGGTCGGCGAAGACCTGCTCGCCGCCGATGCCGCGCAGCACCCGCAGACCGGCGACGATGTCGGCGGCGCGGGTGGACAGGTCGCCCTGGAGGTCGCGGTGGGCGTGCTGGCGCCTGTGCAGCGGCCGGAGCAGGGGTGCGACGGCGACGGCCATGATCGGCACGCCGATGAGCACCATCAGGCCGAGCGGCAGCGAGGCCCTGATCAGGATGACGGTCACCGTGACGATGGCGACGATCGCGCCGGTGCCCCGGAGCAGGATGTCCATCGCGTTGCCGATGTGGGCGATGTCGGAGTTGCCGACGCTGACCACCTCGCCGGTGGACATGCGCTTGGGCAGGGTCGCGCCCAGCCGGGTCGACTGCCTGACGGTGACCTGGACGGTCCGGTAGGCGGCGCTCAGCCAGTTGTAGACGGCCATCCGGTGCCGGAGGATGCCGGCGACGGCCTGCACGATCCCCAGGCCGAGCAGGACCGCGCCCCAGGTGAGGAGGGCCGGCAGGTCCTTGGCCCTGATGGCGTCGATGCCCTTGCCCATCGCCTCCGGCACGAGCGCCATCGCCAGCCACCACAGGATGGCGTAGCCGATGCCGATGAGCAGCGGACCCGCCTGCATACGGGCTATCCAGCACAGGTATCGGATCGGACTGCGGGCGTCAGGAATGCCGGGGTCGGCAACAGGTAGGGAGCGCATAGCCTCCCCAGGCTGACAAACTCCTGGCTCTCCAGCAAACCATTTTCTGACCGGCGGCACCGTCGATCGGCCCCCTGACCGGCCGATCAGCGCCCCCGACCGGCGGAACCGTCAATCAGAGTTGACAAGCACATGATGTCAACCTAAATTGACATACATGAGCGATACGGCACAGCTGGCCTCCGACGCCGGCAGCCGCGATCCGGCCGTCGGCCTGCGGGCCGTGCGGGCGTTGCGGATGCTCGTCGATCGGCTGGAGGCCCTTCAGGTGGAGAACGCCAGGGATCAGGGGTGGTCCTGGCAGGAGATCGCGCACTGCCTGGAAGTCACCCGCCAGGCGGTGCACAAAAAGTACGCGGGCGGCCGAGGTCTTCTGAGACGGGAGAGGTAACCATGTTCGAACGGTTCACAGACGAGGCCCGGCAGGCGGTGAAGCTCGCCCAGCAGAACGCCCGCCGGCTGAACCACCACTCCATCGGCACCGAGCACCTCCTGCTGGGCCTGCTCGACCAGCCGCAGGCCGTCTCCAGCGGTGTCCTCGGGCGGCACGGCCTGGACCACGAGCGGGCCTATCAGGCCGTGGCGGGCCTCATCCCGCGTACGCCGAAGGACGCGCTCGACGCGGAGGCGCTGGAGACGATCGGCATCGACCTGTCCGCCATCAGGGACAAGGTCGAGGCCGTCTTCGGACCCGGCGCCCTGGACCGGCCCCCGCAGCGCGACCACCGGGGCGGCCTGTCCAGCGGGCGGCACATCCCCTTCTCCCCCGGGGCGAAGAAGACCCTGGAACTCTCCCTGCGGGAGGCCCTCGCCCTCAAGCACGGCTACATCGGCGACGGCCACATCCTGCTGGGACTGCTCCGCGAGGGGCGGGGGCTGGGCTCACGCGTCCTCGCCGACGCGGGGATCGACGCCGAGACCGTACGGCGGGAGGTCGTCCTGCGGCTCGGCACCCGGCGCAAGGCCGGGTAGGGGCCGCGTCCAGGTGGGCAAGGACCGCGTCCGGGCGGGCAAGGACCGCGTCCGGGCGGGGTGCCCCGGGAGGCCCTTCGCCCGGAGTCCGGCACCCCGCGAGCACACCGATCCCGGTGGGAGGCGGCAGCGCTCCGGACCGGTGAAGGGCTCCGGCGCTCCGGGCCGGGAGAGGGCGACGCCCCGGTGCCCGGCCGAGACGGCCGGGCACCGGGGCGCTCACCGCCTGCGCGGGACCACCGGGGACTACGGAGGCTACTTGGAGGCCTTGAGGTAGTCGCGGTTCATCTGGGCGATGGTGTCCAGCGGGATGCCCTTGGGGCAGACCGCGGTGCACTCGCCGGTGTTGGTGCAGCCGCCGAAGCCCTCGGCGTCCATCTGCTCGACCATGGCCTTGGCGCGGGAGTCACGCTCGGGCTGGCCCTGCGGGAGAAGGCTGAGGTGAGTGATCTTGGCGGCGGTGAAGAGGGAGGCCGAGCCGTTCGGGCAGGCGGCGACGCACGCGCCGCAGCCGATGCAGGTGGCCGCGTCGAACGCCGCGTCGGCGTCGACCTTCTTGACCGGGACGCTGTGCGCGTCGGGGGCGGACCCGGCCGGGACGGACACGAAGCCGCCCGCCTGGATGATCCGGTCGAACGCCGAGCGGTCCACGACCAGGTCCTTCACCACCGGGAAGGGCGCCGCGCGCCACGGCTCGATGGTGATGACCGCGTTGTCCTCGAAGTGCCGCATGTGGAGCTGGCAGGTGGTGGTGGCCACCTGCTCTCCGTGCGCGACGCCGTTGATGACCATGCCGCACATGCCGCAGATGCCCTCGCGGCAGTCGTGGTCGAAGGCGACCGGGTCGTCGCCCTCCAGGATGAGACGCTCGTTGAGCACGTCGAGCATCTCCAGGAAGGACATGTCAGGAGACACGTCCTCGACGCGGTAGGTGACCATCCGGCCCGTGTCCTCGGGGCCCTTCTGGCGCCAGACCTTGAGTGTGAGATTCATACCCATGGTTCGCTTACCGCTCCTCATTCGCTGCGCGGAAAGCTTGCTTCGCGGCGCTTTCCACTCCGCTCACTGCGTCGGGTGCACTCACTTGTAGCTCCGCTGGCTCATCTTGACGTACTCGTAGTCGAGGTCTTCCTTGTGCAGGACCGGGCCCTGCTCGCCGTACTCCCAGGCCGCGACGTAGGCGAAGTTCTCGTCGTCGCGCAGGGCCTCGCCGTCGGCGTCCTGCGACTCGGCGCGGAAGTGGCCGCCGCACGACTCGGTGCGGTGCAGCGCATCGATGCACATGAGCTCGGCCAGGTCGAAGAAGTCGCCCACCCGGCCGGCCCGCTCCAGCGCCTGGTTGAGCTCGTCGGCCTCGCCGGACACCTTCACGTTCTTCCAGAACTCCTCGCGGAGCTCCGGGATCCGCTCCAGCGCCTTGCGCAGCGACTCCTCGGTGCGCTCCATGCCGCAGTAGTCCCACATGAGCTTGCCCAGCTCGCGGTGGTAGGAGTCGGCGGTGCGGTCACCGTTGTTCGACAGCAGCTTGTTGATCTTCTCGCGGACCGCGATCTCGGCCTCGGCCACGGCCTCCTCGTCGACCTCCCCGTAGGGGCCGTCGGCGAGGTAGTCGCCGATCGTGGTCGGCAGCACGAAGTAGCCGTCGGCCAGGCCCTGCATCAGCGCGGACGCGCCGAGGCGGTTGGCGCCGTGGTCGGAGAAGTTGGCCTCGCCGATCACGAACAGGCCGGGGATCGTGGACTGCAGGTCGTAGTCCACCCACAGCCCGCCCATCGTGTAGTGCACGGCGGGGTAGATGCGCATCGGCTGGGTGTAGGGGTCCTCGCCGGTGATGCGCTCGTACATCTCGAAGAGGTTGCCGTACTTCTTCTCCACCGCGTCGCGGCCCAGGCGGCGGATCGCGTCGGCGAAGTCGAGGTAGACGCCCAGGCCGCCGGGGCCGACGCCGCGGCCCTCGTCGCAGACGTTCTTGGCGGCGCGGGAGGCGATGTCACGCGGGACCAGGTTGCCGAACGCCGGGTAGATGCGCTCCAGGTAGTAGTCGCGCTCGTCCTCGGGGATCTGCGAGACAGGCCGGTCGTCGCCCGCCTTGACCGGCACCCACACGCGGCCGTCGTTGCGCAGCGACTCCGACATCAGGGTCAGCTTGGACTGGTAGTCGCCGCTGACCGGGATGCAGGTCGGGTGGATCTGGGTGTAGCAGGGGTTGGCGAACATCGCGCCGCGCCGGTGCGCCCGCCAGATCGCCGTGGTGTTGCAGCCCTTGGCGTTGGTGGACAGGAAGAACACGTTGCCGTAGCCGCCGCTGGCCAGCACGACCGCGTCGGCGATATGCCGCTCGATCTCGCCGGTGACCATGTCGCGGACGATGACGCCGCGCGCCCGGCCGTCGGAGACGATCAGGTCGAGCATCTCGTGGCGGGTGTGCATCTCCACGGTCCCGGCCGCGATCTGCCGCTCCAGCGCCTGGTAGGCGCCGAGCAGCAGCTGCTGGCCCGTCTGACCGCGGGCGTAGAAGGTCCGGGAGACCTGCGCGCCGCCGAAGGAGCGGGTGTCGAGCAGGCCGCCGTACTCGCGAGCGAACGGCACACCCTGGGCCACCGCCTGGTCGATGATGTTCACGCTGACCTGGGCGAGCCGGTAGACGTTCGACTCGCGGGCGCGGAAGTCGCCGCCCTTGACCGTGTCGTAGAACAGCCGGTAGGTCGAGTCACCGTCACCGCGGTAGTTCTTGGCGGCGTTGATGCCGCCCTGGGCCGCGATGGAGTGCGCGCGCCGGGGCGAGTCCTGGTAGCAGAACGACTTGACGTTGTAGCCCAGCTCGCCGAGGGTCGCCGCGGCCGAGCCGCCCGCGAGGCCGGTGCCGATGACGATGACGTTGAGCTTGCGCTTGTTCGCCGGGTTGACCAGCTTGGCGCCGAACTTCCGCTTCTCCCAGCGGTCCTCGATCGGACCCTCCGGAGCCTTGGTGTCGCGGATCGGCTCGCCTTCGGTGTACTTCGTGGTCATCGTCCGCTCACCGCTCCTCATTCGCTACGCGGAAGGCCTGCTGCGCGGCGCCTGCCGCCGCGCTCACTGCGTCGGATCCGCTCACTTGATCGCCCCGACCATGACGGCGACGGGAACGGTGAGGAAGCCGAGGACCAGCACCACGGAGATCGCGGCGGCGATGCCCTTGAGCGGGCGGTAGCTGCGACCGCCGGCCAGGCCGAGCGTCTGGAACGCGCTCCACAGACCGTGCCGCAGGTGCAGGCCGACCATGATGACGGCGACCACGTAGAAGACCGTGACCCACCAGCGCGACGGGTCGAAGCCCTGCACCAGCCGCTCGTACGGCGTGCTGTCCCGGCCGGCCGGGTTGACCGCGCCGAACGTCATGTCCAGCAGGTGCCAGATGACGAACAGGGCGATGATCACACCGCCGTACCGCATGGTGTGCACGGCGTAGCCGCCCGCCTGGGACTTGCGCTTGGCCGCGTACTTGACCGGGCGGGCCTTGCGCGCCCGGCGGGCCAGGGAGACCGCCGACCACATGTGCAGCCCGACGGCCGCGACCAGCACGACCTCGAGGACGGTCAGCACGACGCGCCGCGGGAGGATCGGCTCGCCCGTGGTCCGCAGGAACTCGGCGTAGGCGTTGAAGGACTCGGCGCCGAAGAAGCTCTTGAGGTTCCCGGCCATGTGGACGATGAGGAAGAGCACCAGGATGGCGCCCGTGACGGCCATCACAGCCTTCTTACCGTTGGAGGAGCCCAGCAGTCCGCCGGGCCTTCCGGACTTGGTGGTCTTGGCGGCGGCGCCCGCGGGGGGGTTGACCCGCGCGGTGGCGGATCCGCGCTCAATCGTGGCAGTCACACACGTGACGCTAGGTAAGGCGGTTTCCCGCCGTCCAAGTCATCGCAGATGTCGTTTCCATAGCCTCCGGCTATTATCTCTGCGTCCGGGCGGCTTCATCCTCGGGGCACCGCAGGCCGGTGCGAGCAATCTCACATCATCCCCGATGGCGGGGGTCGCCCCGGATGCGCCACCGGCACCTCCGTACGCTAGGGAAACGTGCAGCTCCAGCAACTCGCCTACTTCATGGCGGTCGCCGAGGCCCGGCACTTCACTCAGGCCGCCGAGCGGATGCGCGTCGCCCAGCCGTCGCTCAGCAAGCAGATCAAGGCCCTGGAGGCCGAGCTCGGCGCGCCGCTGTTCAGCCGTGCCCGGGGGAACGTCACCCTCACCGCCGCCGGGGAGGCCCTGCTGCCGCTGGCGCGGCGGATGCTGGCCGACGCCGAGACCGCGCGGCGCGAGGTCGGCGAGCTGGCCGGGCTGCGCCGCGGCCGGGTCCGCCTGGGCGCCACGCCCTCGCTCTGCGCCGGACTGATGGCCGACGCCCTCGCCAGGTTCCACCGCGCCTACCCCGGCATCGAGCTGCTCGTGGAGGAGGGCGGCTCCCGCGACCTGGTCCGCACCCTGGCACGCGGCCAGCTCGACCTCGCTCTGATCATCATGCCTCTGCAGAGCGACGACCCCGCCCTGGTCACCGAGGAGGTCCTGCGGGAGAACCTGGTCGTCGTCTCCCCCACCGACTCGCAGGCGCGCAGACCGTACCTGCGGATAGAGGAGCTGCGCGGGCAGCCGATGGTGATGTTCCGGCGCGGCTACGACCTGCGGGAGGCCACGCTCGGCGCCTGCCGCCAGGCCGGGTTCGAGCCCAGGCTGTCGGTGGAGGGGGGCGAGATGGACGCCGTTCTCCGTTTCGTGGAGGCCGGGCTGGGGATCGCGCTGGTCCCCTCGATGGTGCTGGACGGCCGCCCCGGCCTGACCGGTACGCCGCTGGCCCCTCCGGGGCTGCAGCGCACCATCGCCATCGCGCACCGCAAGGACGTCGAGCCCACCCGCGCCGCCCAGGCCTTCCACGACACCCTGCTGTTCTTCCTCGCCGAGGCCGCCCACGACGGTAGCCTTCCCGAAGGCCTGGAGCTGATCGTCGAAGGTTGACCGGGACGTCGGCGCGCCCCGCGCCTAGAGTTGAGCGCATCGCGACCCGGCTCACGCACACGAGCGAGAGGATGACATGACGTGTACGTCGCGAATCTAAAGATCTCCGGCGTACGCGGCTTCTCCGGTCCGCGAAAGGTGGACCTCGATTTCACCCGACCTGACGGCTCGTACGCCGGCTGGACCGTGCTGGCGGGCCGTAACGGCTCAGGTAAGAGCACCATCCTGCAGGCCATCGCACTGACCGCTGCGGGCCCGCGCGTCGGCGTGGATCTCGATCGCTGGACTGGTTCACCACCCGATTCCGCAACGGCGGGTGTTCACTGCGGATTCCGCTACGACCTGGAATTCGATCATGCCGACGATCTGGTCGGCATCGCGGGGCCAGATGACCCACTACCCGCCGCCCTTCGCTGGACATCTGATGGTCTCGGCCTTTGGCGGGGAGATGACCCTCGCATCGACGGTCTCTGGCTGCGAAAGACGCAGAGCGGGTGGTTCCTCTCCGGGTACGGCCCTTTCCGCAGACTGTCCGTCGCCGAAATGGGACGCGGTGGCTCCGAGCTCAGGTCGAGCTATCAGGCGACAAGGACCCTCTTCGACGAGGACGCGACTCTGTTCGAGAGTGTCAGCTGGCTTGTCGAACGCCACCTTTTCCAGTTGGAAGGTCGCCCAGGGGCGAAGGAACTTCTCGAATCCGTCCTCGCCCTGCTCGGAGACGGGCTCCTGCCCGACGGATTCAAAATCGTGCGTCTGGATTCCGACGGCCTCTGGGTTCAACGTGACGGCACGCGAAGACCGCTCCGTGACATGAGCGACGGATATCGAGCGGTCACCGCCCTCGTGCTCGACATCATGCGGCAGATGCACGTGGCTTACGGAATGCTCGCCGTCGAGAGCCGAGACGGGCACCCGACCATTCCCTACCCAGGTGTCGTGCTGATCGATGAGGTGGACGCGCACCTTCATGTGAGCTGGCAGCAGAAGATCGGCGAGTGGCTGAAAACACACTTCCCGATGATCCAGTTCATCGTCACCACCCACAGCCCTTACGTCTGCCAGAGTGCGAGCGCCGGTGGCCTCATTCGCCTGCCCGGGCCGGACGAACAGGCCCCTCCGAGCGTCGTAGACGAGGAGCTCTACCGCCGCATCGTGTACGGCAGTGGTGACGACGCCGTCGTGACGGAACTGTTCGGGGTGGACTCCCCATATTCTCCGCGCTCGGACGAGCTTCGCGAGGATCTCGGCGATCTGGAGATCAAGGTGCTCGACGGGACCGCGACGCCCGCGGATGTCGATGCCTACAGGCGACTCAGCGAAGAACTGGCGAGTTCTCCGGCCACCCGAGTGCGGGAGGTATCACAGACCCTCGGATCCGATCCGTGATCCCGCTGGTACGCCCTTCCCTTCCAATGGAGTTAGCCGGCAGGCTCCGTGACCAGACCGACCATCTCCGTTCCCGCTCCGCGAACGCGGCCACAGCCCGCCGGCGCTGGAAGAACGCGACCGACGACCGGTCGGCCCTGCGCGCTCGGCTGCAACCCATGGCGGCCGGGATAGAGCGGTGCATGTACTGCGGAGACAGCCTCGGCACGGCGATCGATCACTTCGAACCGATCAAGCTGGCTCCGCTGCGCGCCTTCGACTGGCTAAACCACTTTCTGGCCTGTGACTACTGCAACAGCAACGCCAAGCGCGCCGAGTATCCACGTGACCCGCTGACCGGAGAGTGCCTGCTCGTCGACCCTTCTGTCGAAGATCCCCATGATCACCTCCAGCTCCTCCTCGGTACCGGGCGCTACCGAGCCAGAACGCCCAAGGGGAAGGCGACCATCAGAACCTTCCGGCTGGACCGCTGGCAGTTGGAGCGAGCACGCCAGGACGGTTTCCAACGCTGCCAGGACATGCTCCGCGGGTACGCGAGATCCCTCACACGAGGCGAGCACCAGCGGGCGCATGGCCAGGCGCGGGCTCTACTGCGGCAGCCTCATGCCGATGTGCTGTATGCGATGGTGCGCGCACTCGACTCACCTGGAATATCCACCCTCATCGATGGAGACATCATTGAGATCCTCCGCACGCACTTCGCTGTCCCCCTACCGTGGAGCAGCGTCTCGGAGCGGACGCGAGCCCTGCCGCACGGCTGCGGGACACGGCCGACAGACCTGCCGAGGACATGAAGCTGGCCACTGTCCCATAAGTCCTGGTGTCACACTATTCTGCATAGCGTTAATAGGTGTCCCCCCGATCTCGCAAAGAGGCGTCAGTGACCGCCCCTCCCCATGACACGCTCACGATCCTTCTCATCGAGGACGACGCGGGCGATGCCTTCCTTGTGGAGGAGCTGCTCAGCGAGTCGGACGACCCACCGAAGATCATCTGGGTGCGCAGCCTGGCGGAGAGCCGGGTACGGCTGACACAGGACGTGCAGTGCGTGCTCGTGGACCTCTCGCTGCCCGACGCGACCGGCCTCGAAGCGCTGGAGCAGGTGCTCTCCATGGCGCCGCACGCCGCCGTGCTCGTGCTGACCGGGCTGAACGACACGCACGTGGGCGCGGAGGCCGTGGCCGCGGGCGCACAGGACTTCCTGGTCAAGCAGGACGTGGAGGCCCGACTGCTGGAGCGGGCGATCCTCTACGCGATGGAGCGCAAGCGCGCCGACCTGGCCCAGCGCCGGCTGGTCGAGGTCGAGCTGCTCACCAAGGAGAACTCCCGTCTCGAACGCGGGCTGCTGCCGGTGCCGCTGCTGGAACCCGGGCTCCTGCACCATCAGGCCCGCTACCTGCCCGGCCGCCGCCGGGCCCTGCTCGCCGGTGACTTCTGGGACACCGTGCAGAGCCCCGACGGCGCCGTGCACGTGGTGGTCGGCGACGTGTGCGGGCACGGCCCGGACGAGGCCGCGCTGGGCGTCGCGCTGCGGATCGCCTGGCGGACCCTGGTCCTGGCCGGGCACACCGGCAACGAGCTGCTGCGCACCCTCGACTCGGTGCTCCGCCTCGAACGCAAGTCCGCGGAGATCTTCACGACGCTGTGCATCGTCACGATCGACCCCGCGCTCAGCACCGCGCGCATGCACGTGGTCGGCCATCCACCGCCCCTGCTGATCCGCGACGGCGTGATCGGCGTGGTCCCGGGCACCCCCTCGGGGCCGCCGCTCGGGATCTTCCAGGGCGTCGACTGGTCGGAGATCGAGGTGCCGCTGGGCGCCGACTGGTCCCTGCTGCTCTACACCGACGGCCTGATCGAGGCCACCGTCGGCGGCGGCCCCGACCTGCTCGGGACCGAGGGCCTGCTCCGCCTGGTCCACGAGCAGGGCGGGATCCACCTCGACAGGCTCATCGGCCGGGTGATCGAGCTGAACCAGGACGCGCTCAGCGACGACCTCGCGACCGTGCTCATCTCGCGCGGCGAGGAGCGGTGAACGTCCGCCACGGACTGCGGCCCCTGCCCGCCGCCACCCCGGCGACGGGCTTCGGGAAGCTCCGCGTCGGGCAGTGGTTCCTGCTGGCGGGGATGTTCGTCCTGATGGTGTTCACCGTCGCCGGCGCCTTCACCGTCATCTCGATCGAGGAGACCCGCGAGGCCAGAGTGGCCGTGGTGGACGTCGTCGACCCCGCGGCGCTGCGCGTCCTGGAGATCTCCAACGCGCTGACCTCGCAGGAGAGCTCGGTCCGGGCGTACGGCAGGACCAACGAGGAGACGTCCCTCCAGGACTACCGCGGGGCGGTCGTCGCCGAGGCCGGCGCGCTGGCCGCGATCGACAGGCTGATGCCCCGGATGCCGGAGAGACGGACGGTCGCCGCCGAGGTCGCCCGGTTGAAGGCGGCCGGAGAGGCCTGGCGGCGCGACTACGCGGAGCAGCTCATCGCCTCGGTGCCGACCATGAAGACCGAGGCCTCCAACCGGCAGAACGCGCCCGTCAACGCCGCCCGCTTCACCGAGATCCGCCGGTCGCTCACCGTGCTCCAGGACCACCTGAACCGGCTGCACGTGGAGGGCGGCGTCCGGCTGGAGGAGGGCTGGCAGGCCCTCTACCTGGCGCTCAGCGGGATGGTCGGCGTCCTGGTCCTGGCCGGGATCGGTTCCGTGCTCATCGTCCGGCACGCCGTACTGCGTCCGATGGCGGAGCTCAACGGCCAGGTCCGCGCGGTCGCCCAGGGAGACTTCGACCACAAGCTCAAGGTCGAGCGCCCCTCCGAGCTGGCCGAGCTCTCCAGCCACGTGGACGCCATGCGGCGCCGCATCCTCACCGAGTGGCGGCGGGCCTCGGAGGCCCAGAGCAAGCTGGAGGAGCAGACGGCGGAGCTGCGCCGTTCCAACGGCGAGCTGGAGCAGTTCGCCTACGTGGCCAGCCACGACCTGCAGGAGCCGCTGCGCAAGGTGGCCAGCTTCACCCAGATGCTCGACCAGCGCTACAGCGACCAGCTCGACGCCCGGGCCAAGCAGTACATCGCCTTCGCCGTGGACGGCGCCAAGCGCATGCAGCTGCTGATCAACGACCTGCTCGACTTCTCCCGGGTCGGCAGGCTCGGCGGCGAACGGACCGCGATCGACACGGGCCTGTCCCTGCAGGCCGCGCTGAACAACCTCGCCGTGACGATCGAGGACGCCGGGGCCACGATCAGCTCCGACGACCTGCCCACCGTGCAGGGCAACCGGGCCCAGCTCACCCAGCTCTTCCAGAACCTCCTCGGCAACGCGATCAAGTTCCGCTCGCAGGAGCCGCCCCGGATCCACATCGGGGTCCGGCGCGACGGGGACATGTGGGAGTTCTCCTGCGCCGACAACGGGATAGGCATCGAGAGCAAATACACTGACAGGATCTTCCTGATCTTCCAGCGCCTGCACGGACGCGACGTCTACGAGGGCACCGGCATCGGGCTGGCGCTGTGCAAGAAGATCGTCGAATACCACGGCGGCCGGATCTGGGTGGACGGCGAGGAGTCAGACAGACCCGGCACGACCTTCCGCTGGACCCTTCCCTCTGGAGATACGGATGAATGACCTGCGCTGGATCGACGTGCTCCTGGTCGAGGACGACCCGGGCGACGTCCTGCTGACGCGGGAGGCGTTCGAGCTGAACAAGGTCAGGAACAAGCTGCACGTCGTCAACGACGGCGAGCAGGCCATGGCCTTCCTCCGCAAGGAGGGCGAGTACGCCGACGCGCCCCGGCCGGACCTGATCCTGCTGGACCTCAACCTGCCCCGCAAGGACGGCAGGGAGGTGCTCCAGGACATCAAGGGCGACGAGCGGCTCCGCGGCATCCCCGTGGTCGTGCTGACGACCTCGGAGTCCGAGGAGGACATCCTGCGCAGCTACAACCTGCACGCCAACGCCTACGTCTCCAAGCCGGTGGACTTCGACCAGTTCATCAGCGTGGTCCGGCGGATCGACGACTTCTTCGTCACCGTCGTCAAGCTGCCCAACTCCGACCAGCACTACTGAGCCGGAGGGCTCGCGCCGCCCCGGGCCGGGCTGACCGAGAATCTCCCTGGAGACCCGCTCAGCCCGCGGATCGTGGCAGGTCGATGACCTCTGCCTGACTAACGTGACAGGAATCACATCCAGTCAGTGAAAATGTGAGTGACCCTTCTCACATAACCCCCGGGCTCCGTCGTAACGTATCCCCCACCAATATGCGCGCGCACGTGTGAGCCGGCGCGACCATGGCCCAGCGCGCGGCACAACTGAAACGACCCGGACCCTTGGCCAGCGGGGTCCGCGGGAGGTGGAGAGGTCACCGATGACCCAGACAACGGCCGACAGTCCGGCCAGAAGACAGCGTGCGCAGATCAAGGAGCGCACCCTGCGTACCGACCAGTGGTGGCGCTATCCACTGATCACCTTCATCATCTTCACGGCGTTCCTCGTCTACGCCACGTGGGCGATCTTCGACACGTCCTACTTCGTGTCCCCGTATCACGCACCGTTCGCGTCTCCGTGCCTGGCGACCAGCTGCCCGCCGGAGTCGCGCCTGTTCGGCTTCGCGCCCTTCGGCGACTGGTACACCCTGCCGCCGGGCCTGCTCATCCTGGGCCTGCCCGCCGGCTTCCGCTTCACCTGCTACTACTACCGCAAGGCCTACTACCGGGGCTTCTGGCTGTCGCCCCCGGCCTGCGGGGTGAACGAGCCGCACAGCAAGTACACCGGTGAGTCCCGCTTCCCGCTGATCCTGCAGAACGTCCACCGCTACTTCTTCTACGCGGCGATCGTGGTCGGCCTGGTCCTCGCCATCGACGCGGTGAAGGCCCTCATCGGCAACCCGACGGGGCTCGGGACCTGGATCCTCATCGTCAACGCCGTACTGATCAACCTGTACACGCTGTCGTGCCACTCCTGCCGTCACATCACGGCCGGGCGCCTGAACCACTTCTCCAAGCACCCCGTCCGCTACAAGGCGTGGGGCTTCGTCTCCAAGCTCAACGCCAAGCATCAGGAGCTGGCGCTGATCTCGATGTTCTCGGTGATGGGCGCCGACCTCTACGTCCGGCTGGTCGCCAAGGGCATCATCAACTTCCCGTTCGCATAAGGATCAGCTGTGGAAATCGAGCGTCACGAATACGACGTCGTCGTCATCGGCGCCGGCGGAGCAGGACTGCGGGCGGCCATCGAAGCCCGCCAGCAGGGCAAGCGGACGGCGATCGTCTGCAAGTCGCTGTTCGGCAAGGCACACACGGTCATGGCCGAGGGCGGCGCGGCCGCGGCCATGGGCAACGTCAACAGTGCCGACAACTGGATGGTGCACTTCCGCGACACCATGCGCGGCGGCAAGTTCCTCAACAACTGGCGGATGGCCGAGCTGCACGCCAAGGAGGCCCCGGACCGGGTCTGGGAGCTGGAGGCGTGGGGTGCGCTGTTCGACCGCACCAAGGACGGCAAGATCAGCCAGCGCAACTTCGGCGGGCACGAGTATCCCCGGCTCGCCCACGTCGGCGACCGTACCGGCCTGGAGCTGATCCGCACCCTGCAGCAGCGCGTGGTCGCGCTCCAGCAGGAGGACGAGAAGCTGCACGGCGACGCCGAGGCCTACATCAAGGTCTTCCAGGAATGTACGGTGACCCGCCTGCTCAAGGACGGGGACGCGATCTCCGGCGCCTTCGGCTACTGGCGGGAGAACGGCAAGCTCATCCTGTTCGACGCCCCCGCGGTCGTGCTGGCCACCGGCGGCATCGGCAAGTCCTACGTGGTGACCTCCAACTCCTGGGAGTACACCGGGGACGGCCACGCGCTGGCGCTGCTGGCCGGGGCGAAGCTGATCAACATGGAGTTCATCCAGTTCCATCCCACCGGGATGGTCTGGCCGCCGTCGGTCCGCGGCATCCTCGTCACCGAGTCCGTCCGCGGTGACGGCGGGGTGCTGAAGAACTCCGACGGCAAGCGCTTCATGTTCGACTACATCCCCGAGGTGTTCAAGGACAAGTACGCCACCACCGAGGAGGAGGGCGACCGCTGGTACACCGACCAGGCCAACAACCGCCGTCCCCCGGAGCTGCTCCCCCGTGACGAGGTAGCGCGGGCCATCAACTCCGAGGTGAAGGCCGGCCGCGGGTCCCCGCAGGGCGGTGTCTACCTGGACGTCTCCAGCCGGCTGCCGGCCGCCGAGATCGTCAGGCGGCTGCCGTCGATGCACCACCAGTTCAAGGAGCTGGCCGACGTCGACATCACCAAGGAGCCCATGCAGGTCGGCCCGACCTGCCACTACATCATGGGCGGCGTCGAGGTGGACGCCGACACCGGCGCGGCGGACGTCCCCGGCCTGTTCGCGGCCGGCGAGGTCTCCGGCGGCATGCACGGCTCCAACCGGCTGGGCGGCAACTCGCTGTCGGACCTGCTGGTGTTCGGCCGCCGCGCGGGCGCCGGAGCGGCCTCGTACGTGGACGGGCTCGCGGCCCGTCCGAAGATCTCCCCGGATTCGGTGGACGCCGCGAAGGCGGAGGCGCTCGCCCCGCTGGAGCGCGCCGGCGAGAACCCCTACGAGGTCCACCACGAGCTGCAGCGGACGATGAACGAGCTGGTCGGCATCATCCGCAAGGCCGAGGAGGTCACCGAGGCCCTGGAGGCGGTGGGCAAGCTCAAGGAGCGGGCCCGGGGAGTCGGCGCGGTCGGCAGCCGGATCTACAACCCCGGCTGGCACCTCTCCCTCGACCTGCGCAACATGCTCCTGGTCTCCGAGTGCGTGGCCAAGGCGGCCCTGCTCCGCCAGGAGAGCCGCGGCGGTCACACCCGTGACGACTTCCCGGGCATGTCGTCCGAGTGGCGCCGCAAGCTCCTGCGCTGCGGGCTCTCCCCGGACGGCTCAAGCGTGACCGTCGAGGAGAAGGTCCAGCCCTCCATGCGCGAGGACCTGATCAAGCTGTTCGACCGGGACGAGCTGAAGAAGTACATCACCGAGGATGAGCTGGCCGACTTCGACGCGTTGGTCAAGGAGTAGCCATGAGTTACAAGGCGAAGTTCCGCGTGTGGCGGGGCGAGGGCGGCGAGGGCAAGCTTGAGGACTTCACCGTCGAGGTGAACGAGGGCGAGGTCGTCCTCGACATCATCCACAGGCTCCAGGCCACGCAGGCTCCCGACCTCGCGGTCCGCTGGAACTGCAAGGCCGGCAAGTGCGGCTCCTGTTCCATGGAGATCAACGGCAGACCCAAGCTCGGCTGCATGACCCGGATGTCCACCTTCACGGAGGACGAGACGATCACCGTGACGCCCATGCGGACGTTCCCGGTGATCAAGGACCTGGTCACGGACGTGTCGTTCAACTACCAGAAGGCCCGGGAGATCCCCTCCTTCACCCCGCCGTCGGGCGTGGAGCCCGGCGAGTACCGCATGCAGCAGATCGACGTCGAGCGGTCCCAGGAGTTCCGCAAGTGCATCGAGTGCTTCATGTGCAACAACGTCTGCCACGTGATCCGTGACCACGAGGAGAACAAGCCCGGCTTCGCCGGCCCGCGCTTCCTCATGCGGATCGCCGAACTGGACATGCACCCCTACGACGTGGCCGACCGCAAGGACTCCGCCCAGGAGGAGCACGGCCTGGGCTACTGCAACATCACCAAGTGCTGCACCGAGGTCTGCCCCGAACACATCAAGATCACCGACAACGCGTTGATCCCGATGAAGGAACGCGTGGTCGACCGCAAGTACGACCCGCTGGTCTGGCTCGGCAACAAGATCTTCAAGCGTTCCAGCTCGAAGAGCTGACCCCTCCCCGGCAGCGCCGGCCCGCCTCCTCGCGGCCGGCGCTGCCGCGTCTCCGCGACACCCTCCGGCCTCCCTCCGGCC
>NZ_NGFP01000154.1 GCF_002149035.1 Streptosporangium minutum | reverse complement strand
GGGTGGGTCCTGGTGATCCTCAACCCGGGGGCCGGGAGCGAGCGCCTGGCGGAGGAGTTCACCGGCCGTGGCCGGCGGGTGCGGGTGGCCGGAGTGCCGACCGGTGACCTCGCCGCCTGCGTCGGGGGGATCACGGACTTCCTGGCGGCGCCGGACAGCCCGGACCGCTCCGTGCTGCTCGGCTACGGTGCGGCCGGACCGGCGGCGATCGAGGTCGCGGACCGTCATCCGGAGCGGGTGGCCGCGGTGGTGGTCGTGGGTCCGCCGGGCGAGGAGGGCCTGACACCCGGAGACTCCGCCCCGGAGTTGCTCTGCCCGGTCCTGGTGCTCTCCGCCGACCCGGAGGCGGCGGTCCCGGTGCTCGTCCCCTTCCTGGACGAGCTGGACCGGCAGGCGGGCGAGGCGGGCGCTCAGGTGAAGGCCCCGGCCAGGCTCCCGGCGCTCACCCCGGCGATCTTCAACGATCCCGGCGCGCTCCGGCAGTGGCGGGAGCTGGGTCCGGTCCACCGGATCAACGCGGCCGACGTGGCGACGTCCTGGGTCCTGACTGGACACGAGGCGACCACCACGGCCCTCGCCGATCCGGGACTGGCCGGGGACGTGGAGATCACGGCGGGGTTCCGGCTCCAGTCGGCCGATCCGGCCCTCGCGCACCGGGGCGAACTGGACCTGATCACGATCGAGGGCCGGGAACACGCCCGGCTGCGCCGGCTGATCGAGCGGCACCTCACCCCGGAACGGGTGGCGGCGCTGCGCCCGCGCATCCAGCGGGAGACCGACGTGCTGCTGGACGCGATCCCCTCCCACGAGGTCGTCGACCTCCTCCAGAGGTTCGCCTACCCCCTGCCGGTCGCCGTCCTGTGCGAGCTGTTCGGCGTGCCGGAGCAGGACCGGGGCTACATACACGAATGGATCCTGGAGAGGCTGGTCTCCCCGCCGCCCAAGGCGCACAGCGACATCGACGACTACCTGCGCGCCCTGATCGCCGACCGGAGGGCCCGGCCCTCGGACGACCTGCTCGGCTGGGTCGTCGAAGCCGGGGGAGACGGCCTGTCCGGAGAGGACGAGGCGGACCTCGTCTCGGCGGCCAGGTTCCTGATGGTGAACGGCCACCGGGCGCCGACCACCGTGCTGGCCAGCGGTGTCGCCGCCCTGCTACGGCGGGAGCAGTGGAAACGGCTCGCGGACGACCCCGCGCTGATCGTCACCGCGGTCGAGGAACTGCTGCGGCTCGTCACGCCGTTCCCCGTGGGCATCCCCCGTCATGTGGCGGCCCCGATCGAGGTGGAGGGCACGCCGATCCCGGAGGGGGACCTCCTCACCGCGTCACTCGTGGCGGCCAACCGGGACCCGGCGTTCTTCGCCGATCCGGACCTGCTGGACATCGGGCGGACGGACAACCCCCACCTCGCCTTCGGTCACGGCCACCACCACTGCCTGGGGGCGGAGCTGGCCAGAGCCCAGCTGCAGATCGCCGTCGGCACTCTCGCACGGCGCTTCCCGGACATGGAGCTCGCCCGTGACTCCCGGAGCCTGCACTACCGGCAGAGCAGCGTGCGCTACCTCCTCGGACTGCCGATCGTCCTCGGACCGGACCGGAGCGTCCCCGGTGGCCGGCGTCCGCCGGACGGAGCGTGATGTCAGGAAACACGATCTCGTCCGAATGATTCCCCTCACGCTCTCAGCATCCAGGAGTTCGACCCGATGAAAGAGACACTTCCCCAGTTGGTGGCCTACTGCCAGGCCGACCCGCTGTTCTTCGAGCCGGTCTGGCGTATACCGGACGACGACAGCCGCTTCCCCACGGCACGCCGGCCGCTCCCGAGCGGGTGGCGCGTCGGCGAGAGCGAGCTGTGGGTCGTGCTGCTCCCGCCCGATGCCGCGCTTCCGGAACAGGGATGGAAGATCCACGTCTCGGCGACCGACGCCGACGCCGCCACCGTCTGCGATCTCGTGGTGGACTTCTGCGTCAGCCGGAACATCGCCGTCAAGTTCCTCAGGAGCAAGATGGCGATGCGGCTGCTCAACAACAAGTACGCCGATCGGGGGAGCAGCGGCAAGCTGATCACGCTCTATCCGGCCGACGAGGAGCAGCTGAGCGAGGTGCTGCCGGAGCTGGCCGGCATCCTGCGGGACTTCACCGGCCCGTACATCCTCAGCGACCTCCGCTACGAGGACTCCCCGGTCTACGTGCGGTACGGCGCGTTCCAGCCGATGACCTACACGAAATCCGACGGCAGCCTGGGGTACGCGATCCGTACACCCGACGGGCGGCTGGTGCCGGACCAGCGGACTCCGGCGTTCACCGTACCGGAATGGGTCTCCATCCCCGAGGTGCTGCGCGCGTCGGTCGCCAAGCACGGGTCGGGCGGCGAAGAGGAGTTCCCCTACCAGATCGAACGGGCGCTGCACTTCTCCAACGGCGGCGGGGTCTACCTCGCCCGCGACGGGGAGTCCGGAGGGTACGTGGTGCTGCTGGAGGCCCGCCCGCACGCCGGCCTGGACACCGGTGGCGTGGACGCGGTCGCCAGGCTGGCACACGAGCGCGACATCCTGGAGCGGCTGAGCGACCTCGACTGCGTCCCCCGCCTGCTCGACTACCGGGTGATCTGGGAGCACCACTTCCTGGTCGAGGAGTACATCGAGGGCAAGACCCTGATGGACGAGGTGTTCGAGCGCTACCCCCTGGTCAGCCCCGACCCGACCGCCGAATCGCTGGCCTCCTACACCCGGTGGGCGACCGATGTCCTGGCCAAGGTCGACCACGCGCTCATGTCCGTCCATGCGAAGGGGGTGCGGTTCGCCGACCTGCACCCCGAGAACATCATCGTCCGCCCGGACGGACGGGTCGCACTGATCGACTTCGAGATCGCGTCCGACCTGACGGACCCGCGTCCCCCGGGCCTGGCCGCCGCGGGATTCGCCGCGCCGAAGGATCTGTCCGGCCGCGAGGCCGACAACTACGTCCTGAACTGCCTGCGGCAGTGGGTGTTCCTGCCGATCAGCCCCCTGCAGGAGCGGGACCCCGTCAAGCTTTCCAGCCTCACCGACGTCGTCACCGAGCACTTCCCGCTGCCACCGGCGTTCGGACCGCGTCTGGTCCGGCAGTTCAGCGCGGTCAAGGGACCTCTCGGCGAGGACCGGGCGGCCCGGATGTTCGACGCCGGGGATCCCGGCTGGCCGGCCATCCGCGACTCGCTCGTGGCGGGAATCAACGCGAGCGCGACGCCCGACCGCCGCGACCGGCTCTTCCCGGGAGACCCGCAGCAGTTCGCGACCGGCGGGTTCACCGTGGCCAACGGCGCGGCCGGCGTGCTCTGGGCGCTGCGGCAGGCCGGCGCCGCCGTACCGGCCGACTACGTGGACTGGCTCGTCGCGGCCGCGCGGCGGGCCCCCGACCCGCGCCCCGGCCTCCTGAACGGGTTGCACGGCGTGGCGGCGACGCTGGAGTCGCTCGGGCGTCGTGACGACGCCCTCGACATGCTCGACCGGGCCCGGAAACTGCACGACGGCCTCGCGGTACCCGGACTGCACGGCGGGCTGGCCGGAGCGGGCCTCAACCTCCTGCACTTCTCCGAGCTCACCGGAGACGAGGGGCTGCTCACCGAGGCTCTGGACATCGGTGAGCGGCTGGCCGCGGAGCTCGGCGACGGCGACTCGGGGATGTTCACGCCGCAGGGCCGCGTCGGCCTTGAGCACGGACTGACCGGCGTCGCCTCCTACTTCCTGCGGCTGCACGGCACCACGGGGGAGACCCGCCACCTCGACCTGGCCGGGCTGGCGCTGCGGCGCGAGATCGGCCGGGGCCAGGTGCTGCCGGACGGCGGTTTCTGCCTGCTGGAGAGCAACCGCTACCTCGCCTATCTCGGCACCGGCAGCGGCGGCCTGGCGCTGGTGCTGTCGCAGTACCTGGGCCGGCGCGCCGAGCCGGATTTCGCGGACGTCGTCGACGGCGTCCGCCGCGCCTGCCGGGCACCGTTCGTCCGTCACCCGTCCCTGTTCATGGGACGGGCGGGCACCATCGCGACTTTCCACCTACTGGGTAGGCCGGAAGACCGGCCCGTGCTCCGCGAGCACGTGCGCCGGCTCGGCTGGCACGCCCTCCTCTACCAGGGCCACCTGGCCTTCCCCGGCAACCAACTCATGCGGCTGTCCATGGACCTGGAAACGGGTTCGGCCGGAGTTCTCGTTGCCCTCAGCGTCGCGTTCAACCAGAGCGCGTCGGTTATCCCCGTCCTCGATCTGCGGTCCCCCGCATTCGAGGCGACCGAAAGGAAACAAGAAGATGGCTCAGATTCTCCAGCTCCAGACGCTCAACGCCTCTGAGGGCAAGGCGCACCCGTGCTCCAGCCTGGTCACCTCGTACAACGGCACGGCCTGCTACGTCTGCGTCTGATGACTCCGGCGCCGGGGGGCGGTGACGCCTCCCGGCGCTGATCACCCGGACCGCTTCACCCGCGCCCGTCGCCTGGAACCGGCCGCCTTCTGAGAGGTGGCCGGGGCCGGGCGGCGGGAGCACCGGCGCCCCCGTAGTTCTCCCACCCCAAACATCCTTGCGAGGAATCCCGTGGACACGCAGCGCCATCAGCCCGACGCCCCGGCGGCGGTGGCCGTGGCAGCCGAGCCTCGCGTTTCCGGACCCGGACGGCTGCCCCCTCACGACGGCGGGGCTCCCGCGCCGGTCCCCGCGCAGTCCGGCCCGTCACCCGCCTGGCGCGTGCTGCTGCGCTACATGCGCCCGTCCTGGCGCTGGCTCGCCCTCGGCGGGCTGTTGAACCTGGTGTCCGGGGTGATCGGCCTGGCGCTGCCGCTCGCGGCCAAGCGGCTGGTCGACGACCTCGGCGCGGACCGGCCGCTGACCGGCGTGCTGCTGCTGATGGGCGTCCTCGTCGTCGTGACCGCCGGGGTCGGGCCACTGGGCGAGTACGTGCTGCGCCGCACCGGCGAGTCGATCGTGCTCACCGCCCGCCGCCGCCTGGTCTCCCACCTCCTGCGGCTGCGGATGTCCGCCGTCGACCAGGTCGAGCCCGGTGACCTGATGTCCCGGGTCACCTCCGACACCACCCTGCTGCGCCAGGTCACCACCGACTCGCTCGTCGGCACGGTCACCGGAGGCCTCACCATCCTCGCGACCATGACGATGATGGGCGTGCTCGACCCGGTGCTGCTGGCGGTCACGCTCGGCGTGCTGCTCCTGTCCGGGACGGTCGTCCGCGTGGTCATGCCGCGGGTGAGCCGGGCGAGCAGGGACATCCAGAAATCGGTCGGGGCGATGGGCGCGGCCCTGGAGCGGATACTCGGGGCGTTGCGCACCGTGAAGGCCTCCGGCGCCGAGCACCGCGAGGAGGCGGCCGTCCACCGTGCCGCCGAGGAGTCGTGGCAGGCCAGTGTGCGTGCCGCCAAGTGGCTGGCGGTCGCCGGGCACACCGCCGAACTCGCCCTGCAGCTGGCCTTCTTCACCGTCCTCGCCGCGGGCGGGGCCCGGGTGGCCGCCGGGCTGATCGACGTGGGGACGCTGATCGCGTTCCTGATGTACGTGTTCACCCTGGTGCCGTCCCTTCAGGGACTCGTCGGCGCGGCCGGCCAGTACCAGATCGGGGCCGCGGCGGTCGCCCGCATCCAGGAGGCCGAGCGGCTGCCGTCCGAGCCGCAGAGGCCGGCCGCCCTGCTTCCCGTCCCCGGCGCGGCACCCGCCGAACTGCGGTTCCGCGACGTGCGCTTCCGGTACGCCCCCGACCTGCCGCCCGTCCATCGCGGGGTGACCTTCACCGTCCCGGCACGGGGCATGACCGCTTTCGTCGGCCCCTCCGGCGCGGGCAAGACCACCATCTTCTCCCTCATCGAGCGGTTCTACGAGCCGACCGCGGGGAGCGTCCTGCTCGACGGCCGTGACCTCGGCGACTGGGACCTCCCGGAGCTGCGGTCCGCGATCGGCTACGTCGAGCAGGACGCCCCCGTCCTGTCGGGCTCCCTCCGCGACAATCTCCTGCTCGGCGCCCCCGACGCCACCGACGACGAGATCCGGCGGGTCCTGCGCACCGCCCGCCTCGACGACCTGGTGGCGCGGCTGCCCAAGGGCCTGGACACCCTGGTCGGCCACCGGGGCACCAAGCTCTCCGGCGGCGAGCGCCAGCGCGTGGCCATCGCCCGCGCGCTCCTGCGCCGCCCGCGTCTGCTGCTGCTGGACGAGGCCACCTCGCAGCTCGACGCCGTCAACGAGGCGGCGCTGCGGGACACGGTCGCCGAGGCGGCCCGGACGACGACGGTGCTGGTCGTGGCGCACCGGCTGTCCACGGTCACCCTGGCCGACCGGATCGTCGTCATAGACGCGGGCACGGTCAGGGCCGTCGGCACCCACGACGAACTGGTCGCCGAGGACCCGCTCTACGCCGAGCTCGCCGCCACCCAGTTCCTCACCGCCACCGGCTGACGCGCCAGGCGGGCACAGCCGGCGGCCTCATCCGTCCGTCCATCTCAGGGACTCGTCCGAGTCCCTCACGTCCGCGGAGCCGGCCCCGCCGTGTCCCGCGTCAGGAGCGCCGCCATGAAAATACCCGATCGCCCGCTTGAGGTCGTCTGGGACATCACATACGCGTGCCCGCTGCGGTGTTCCCACTGTTACTCGGAATCCGGGCGCCGGCCGACACGTCAACTGGACCACGGCCAGATGCTGCGCGCCGCCGACGCCGTCATCGCGATGAGGCCGTACGGCGTCTGCATAGCCGGTGGCGAGCCCCTTCTGGTGAAGGGCGTCTTCGAGGTCATCGACCGGATCTCCTCGGCGGGGATAGAGGTCTCGATCTTCACGGGCGGCTGGTCGCTGCGCCCCGAGATGATCGACGACATCGTGCGGGGCTCCTTCAAAGTGAACGTGAGCGTCGACGGGGCCACCGCGGAGGTGCACGACCGGATCCGCGGCCGGCGCGGATCGTTCGACCGGGCGATGAACGCGCTGGCGCTCCTGGACACGGCCGCGGAGAAGCGGCGTCTGTCCGGGGGGAGCCGCCTGGGCCTGGGGATCGACTGCGTCGTGGTCAGCAGCAACTTCCACCAGATCGAAGACTTCTGCACCACCGTCGCGCCCAGGTTCCCGGAACTGGAGTCCATCGCGTTCGGGGCGGTGATACCGGAGGGACTCGCCAGCCGTGAGGGGTTCGCCGAGCACGAACTGCTCTCCGACGCCCAGGTCGAGCTGCTGGGAAGTCCCGAGTACGGGGAACGCCTGCGCTCCCTGGCGCCGCCGTCGGTGAATGTGGCCACGACGGACAACCTGGCACTGCAGATGCATCCCGACCGCATCCGCGCCGGGTCGTTCTTCCCCGTCCTGCAGATCGAGCCGGACGGGGCCGCGCGGGCGATGGCCGCCTACGAGGGAACGGTCGGCAACGTGCTGACGGACTCCCCGCAGGAGCTGTGGCGGCGGGCCGTCGAACGCTGGCACGACCCGTTCGTGGTCGAGACACTCGCGCCCGTGCGCACGATGGCGCAGTGGGCGGAGGCGACCCGGAAGATCGACTATCACTTCGGGTCCGAGGCCGATCGCGCGCGCATCGACCGCCGGCCGGAATTCGTCCCCACCGGCCCGGTCGCACGCGCGCCGCGCCAGGACTCCGTGCAGCGGCTCTGACCCGCGCGGCCCTGGCAGAGGACGCGGTGGTGCCGGTAGTGCCCGCAGCGCTGCCTCCGCACGCCCCGCAGGCGGTCGGCATGCAGATTGCATATCCGAAAGATGAGCGCAAAAATGCCATATTTCGGTCATTTGCTTTGTCGGGGTGAGAAGGCGCATGTCACAGCGGCACGCGGAAGACCGGATGTCGCGCTTCGCCCTGATGCCGACCCTGGTCTGCCTCACGCTGTACTGCCTCTTCCGGATCAGCGTGCTGGCGGCCGGGATGTCGTTCGGCAGCCCGCCCGACCTCGCGGTCGTGGTGGCGGGGGCGGCCCTCGTGGTCGTGCTGGGCGGCCTGTACCTGGCGGGCGTCCTGCGCCGCCTGCCACCGTGGGTTCCGGCCGTCCAGGTGCTGCTGGCCTTCGGCCCCTACGCGATCTTCGGCGACGCCTGGGGGCCGGTCTCGGCGCTGCCGGCGGCGGCGCTGCCGCTCGCCCTCGCCGGCTGGGCCGGCTGGGCCGGGGCGGCGCTCGTGGTGGCCGGCGAGCTGGCGGTCAGGTTGCTGTGGCTGCCCTCGGGCGGCCTCGCCTACGCCCTGTGGGCGGCGCTCATCAGCGCCGCGGTCGGTCTGGGCTTCTTCGCGACCGCGCGCCTCGGCCACCTGGTGCGCGAGCTGGAAGCCACCCGTGCCGAGCACGCCTCGGCCGAGGTGGCCCGCGAACGGTTGCGGATCGCGGGCGAGCTGCGCGCCTCGCTCGGCACGCGGCTGGCGGCCGTCATCGCGGCGGGCCGGCGGGGCGGCGGACGACCCGGCCCGCTTCCCGCCGGCCGAGCTGGTGGAGGGCGCGCGCCAGGCCCTGGACGCCGTCCGGTCGGTGGCCGACGACTACCGCGAGCACTCGCTGGCCGCGGAGGCGGAGTCGGCCGCGACGGTGCTGGCCGCGGCGGGGGTGCCGGCCACCACCGTCCTGGCCGCCGCCGGCCGGCTGCCGGCCCCGGTGGACGCGGCGCTGGCCGCCCTGCTGCGGCGGACGGTGATCGCCGCCCTCCGCTCCGGCACCCCCTCCGGCTGCCGGATCGAGCTGGACGCCCAGGCCCGTTTCACGGTCGTGTTCACCGGCCTGCCCCCGGGGGCGCTGCGCGAGGCGGTCACGGGGACGGTGATCACGGGTGCGGAGGTGGAGCTGGCCGAGGAGGACGGGCGGGCCGAGGTGGTGGCGCGGGTCGCGCCGTCCGCCGGCCGGGTGCCCGCGCGCCGGCCGAAGCCGGTGGCCACGGTCCCCTGGCTGGCCTGGTGCGTCCTGCTCGTTCTGGAGATCGACCATCTCGGCACGGCGGCGCTGAGGCTGTTCGGCGCGCGGCAGCTCGCGCTCTCGGTGCCGGGCCCCGCGGAGCTCGCGGTGGCGGCCGTGGCCCTGCCGGCGGTCGCCGTCCTGCAGCTCCATCACGTGCTGCCCAGGCCCCCGGGCGTGCCGCCGCCGGCGTGGCGGGTGACGCTGGCCGCGCAGATCGGCCTGGTCGTGCTCGCGCTGGCCGCCGCCGGCGACATCACCCCGCACACCTACCTGGGCCTGGTCGCCGGCGTCGTCCTCTTCCACGTGCGCGCTCCGTTGTCGTGGGGGCTGGCCGCGCTGCTGGTCTGCGGCGTCCCGGTGCTGCTGTACGGCGTGGAGTACGTGGCCGACGGCCCCTTCGTCGTGCTGGGCGGCCTGACCTCGATGGCCATGGCGTACGCGCTGTGCCGGCTGCCGGTCGCCGCGGGTCAGGTGCGGCAGGCCCGCGAGGAGCTGGCGCGCGTGACGGTGCTCAAGGAGCGGCTGCGGATCGCCAGGGACCTGCACGACCTGCTGGGCTTCCAGCTGTCGGCCGTCGTGGTCAAGGGCGAGCTGGCCGACCGGCTGGCCGGCGGCGCCCCCGGCGCGGCGCGGGTCCACCTGGCCGAGGCGGTGGCGCTGGCCGAGCAGGCGCTGTCGTCGGTCCGCTCGGTCACCGGCGAGCCGGCGGAGCCGGCGTTCGGGCAGGAGGTCGAGGCCGCCCGCGCGATGCTGGCGGCCGCGGGGATCGAGGCGCGGGTACGGCTCGGCGCCGTCCCCGGCGAGCCGGCCGCGATCGTGCTGCGCGAGGCGGTGACCAACGTCGTACGGCACGCGCGGGCCCGGGTGTGCGAGATCGAGACGACGACGTCGGCGGCGGGGACCGTACGGCTGCGCGTGTCCAACGACGGCGCGCCGTCCCCGGTCGCCGGCCGGCCGGGAACCGGCCTGCTCAACCTCGCCTCCCGTGCCCGGCAGGCCCGCGGGCACCTGAGCACGGAGCGCGACGGCGAGCGCTTCACGCTGACCGCCACACTCCCCGCGCGCCCCGCCGACGCCTCAACCTGTCTCGACGAGGATCCTGACGGCGTCCAGCCGGTCGCGCACGCCCGGAGCGGTGACCGCTGAGGCGGATGCCACCGGCCGTGCCGCAGGAGGGGCCGGTCCGCGCGACCTCCCGCGGCTCGGCCCGCCGCTGGCAGTTTTCTTCAGGAAAAAAGTAATTCTGGCGAAATATGCCACAAGATCTGGACGAGTGGCTTTACCTGAGTCACAATCCGTTCGTCAATTGAAGATCATGGAGACGCCGGGCGGGCATCGACCTGCACGTTGTCCCAGCTCGGCGACGGCGAGGGCTGATGCGCTTAGCTCGTGGGTTGGTCGTGGCGATGTTGGCGGGCGCGGTCGTGGCAGCGCCCGCCGATCACTTGGACGCCGTTGCCGGTGTGCGGCAACAGAGCACGGACGCCGTCACGCGACAGCGAAGCGCGGAACCCACGGAGGAGTCCGCTCTCGCTCTCGCCCGCCGGACGAGGCAGCCGGTCGAGGTGGACGCGATGCGCACGGAGACGCGCCAGGTCTTCGCCCAGCCGGACGGCACCTTCGTTCTGGAACAGCACGCGCGTCCGGTGCGCGTGCGTCAGGCGGGCCGATGGGTGGCCGCCGACGCGACGCTCCGGCTCCGGCCAGACGGTGCGATCGCCCCTGTCGCGACGGCGGTCGACCTGACGTTCTCGGGCGGTGGGAGCGAGCCGCTCGCCCGGATGGCGCGCGGCGGCAAGGCGCTGGAACTGGGGTGGCCGGGCGCGCTGCCGGAGCCGGTGCTGAGCGGTGACACCGCCACCTACCCCGAGGTGCTGCCAGGAGTTGATCTCCAGGTGAAGGCGGACGTCGACGGTTTCTCCCACCTCCTCGTGGTCAAGTCGCGGGCGGCGGCCAGGAACAAGGCCCTGACCGAGCTGGGCTTCCCGCTGTCGACCAGCGGGCTGTCGATGAGATCCACCAGGGGCGGCAACCTCGAAGCGGTCGACGGGAACGGCGGAACGATCTTCACAGCCTCGCCGCCGATGATGTGGGACTCCTCGGGGACCTCGACCGCGCGCACACCGGCCGCAGGGGAGGGCTCCCCCGCGGACGCCCGCCACGAGGTGATGGGCCTCGAACTCACCGGCAGGAAAATGGTGCTCAGGCCGGACCGGGACATGATCGAGGATCCGGAGACCAGGTTCCCCGTCTACCTCGATCCGTTCTTCTCGGCGGCCCGCGGCGCGTGGACGTCCGTCTGGAGCAACAACCCCAGCTCCAACTTCCTGAACGCCAACGACGTCGCCAGGGCGGGACACGTCCCCGGGCAGACCAACAGGTCGTTCTTCCAGATGAACACCGGCACGGCCATCCACGGCAAGCAGATCATCAAGGCGACGCTGCGGACGTACGAGACGTGGTCCTACTCGTGCAGCGCGCGGAAGGTCGAGGCCTGGTCGACCAATCCGATCAGCAAGAGCACCACCTGGAACAAGCAACCCACGTGGGTCAAACTCCTCGACACCGTGAACGTCGCGAAGGGCTGGGGACCGGCCTGCCTGCCCGGCGGCGTCGAGTTCGACGTCACCAGCCAGGCCGTGGACGCCGCGGCGAAGAGCTGGCCCAACATGACCATCGGACTCAGGGCCACGAGCGAGACGGACAACTACGGCTGGAAGAAGTTCAAGAACAACCCCAGCCTGGTGATCGAGTACAACTCGCTGCCCGCCACGCCCGTCGCCGCCGACGTGTGGTCGGACCCGGGAGGCGGCTGCGTCGCCGGCGAGGGGCGGCCGACCGTCGGCAGCGCCACGCCGAAGCTGTGGGCCAAGCTGCGCGACGCCGACAACTCGGTCAAGGGCCGGTTCGAGTGGTGGGACGCCGCCGGCACGAAGGTGGGCGAGCGTCTCACCGAGTCGCAGGGAACGGGAAGCGCCTTCTACGCGGTCGTCCCGGAGGGCGCCTTCGGCGACGGCTCCGTGATCCGCTGGCGGGTCCGCGGGGAGGACGGCAGGGCCGGCAGCGCGTGGAGCCCCTGGTGCGAGGCGACCGTCGACGCCACCGCCCCCGGCAGGGAACCGGGGGTGACCTCGCCGGAGTACGCCGAGAACGGCTGGAACGACGGCGTCGGCCGGGCCGGCGCCTTCACCTTCACCGCCAACGGCGTCACCGACGTCGCCGGCTACGTCTACGGGCTGGACACCGCGCCCAAGGCGGAGGTCGCGGCCGACCCGCAGGACGGGTCGGCGACGGTCCGGATCACCCCTCGCCACGACGGCCCCAACGTGCTCTCGGTGCGCAGCAGGGACCGCGCGGGACACCAGGGCCCGATCCGCACCTACGTGTTCAACGTCAACGCGGGCACGGGCCCGGACGGGCACTGGACCCTGGACGAGGGGCAGGGCGCCGTGGCCGCCGACCGCGCGGGCGCCCACCAGGCCACCCTGTCCGCCCCGGCCGCCTGGACCACCGGCAGGACCGGCCTGGGCCTGCGGCTCGACGGCGCCGCCGGCCACGCGCTGACCGCCGGTCCTGTCGTGTCCACCCTGCGCAACTTCACGGTCGCCGCCTGGGTGCGGTTGACCGGCGTCAACGCCACCGCGACCGCGGTCAGCCAGGACGGCGGGCGGACCGCCGGCTTCTCCCTGCAGTACTCCAAGGCCGACAACCGCTGGGCGCTGAACCGTACCGGCGCGGACGCCGACGGAGCGCCGGCCGTGCGCGCGCTGTCGGAGGCCGCGCCGAAGCTCGGCGAGTGGACTCACCTCACCGGCGTCCACGACACGGCCGCGGGGACGTTGTCCCTGTACGTCAACGGACGCCTGGAGTCGACGGTCCCGTTCACCCAGCCGTGGGACGCGACCGGGCCCCTGGCGATCGGCCGGGGGAAGGCCAGCGGAGGGGCGGCGGAGTTCTGGCCGGGCGACATCGACGACGTCCGCGTCCACGGCCGGGCGATGTTCGGCGACGAGGTCGCCGACCTGGTGAACAGCGCCGCGACACTGGTCGGACACTGGAAACTGGACGAGGGGTCCGGCGGCTCCGCCGCCGACTCCTCCGGACGGGCGTCGGCGGCGACGCTGGGCGGCGGCGCGTCCTGGAGCGAAGGCTGGCTGGACGGCGCGCTCGCTTTCGACGGCACGGGCGGCCACGCGCAGGCCGCCGCTCCCGCGGTCAACACCAGAGCCGGATTCACCGTCGCCGCCTGGACCCAGCTCGACTACCTGCCCACCCGCGACGCGGCCGCCGTCTCCCAGGCCGGGAACAGGGCCAGTGGCTTCCAGCTCGGCTATGACAAGGAGCGGGGGCGGTGGGTCCTCGGCATGGCCGCCGCCGACACCGACACCGCCGCGCTGGTGCGGACACGGTCCGACGCCGTCCCCGCGCCGCTGGAGTGGGCCCACGTGGCCGGGGTCTACGACCCGCTCCAGGGCGAGCTGCGGATCTACGTCAACGGCCGGTTGTCGGACAGCACCGTCGCCGACCACGTGAGCGCGTGGAACGCGATCGGACCCCTGCAGCTGGGCCGTGCCAAGAACGCGGGTGCCTTCACCGGCTACTGGCCGGGGACCGTCGACGACGTCCGCACCTATGACGGTGTGCTGAGCGCCGAGCAGATCTCCCAGTTGGCCGCCCAGTAGAACCCTCCCGTCCGGTCACCTCCCGTTCGCCTCGTCAATCCGATCGTCGCCTCGTCAATCCGATCGCCCCGGTCCGACTCGTCCAACCAATCACCCCCGTCCGCCTCGTCGATCCAGTCGCTCCGCCGTTCGACTCGTCCAACCAGTCACCCCCCGTTCGACTCGTCCACAGATTGGGTGAAGTCAATGGATCTGCCACCTGAGGTAGCCCCTCCGGACTCCTACTGGAATCGTTTACTGAAACCCGTGCGCAGCTCACCGTGGCCCCGGCGGCTGGCGGCCGCGCTGGCCGTCGTCGTCGTGGCGCCGCTGGTGCACGCGACGCCCGCGAGTGCCGCGCCACGCTCCGCCCCGGCCGTTCAGAAGGAGACCCCCGTCCGCGGGCAGCGGGTCCCCGTACTGCCCCAGCCGGCTGATCCGGCGCGGAAACAGGCGTGGAGAACGCCGCCGAGCACCGTCTGGCCGAAACCGCAGACGGTCGAACTGGACGCGACCGGCGACGCGCAGGCGCGATCCCTGACAACCGGCTTCCCCGTACGGCTCGCCGCGCCGAAGGCGGCGGCGAAGGCGTCCACTCCCGAGCGGGTCCGCGTCGAACTGCTCGACACCGCGCAGACGGGGCTGCTCGGCCTCGCGATGCGGGTGTCGCCGGGGCAGGGCGTGGCGGCGAAGTCCGGCAGGTCGCGCCTGGAGATCGACTACTCCGGGTTCCGCCACGCCTTCGGCGGCGACTACGGCGCCAGGCTGCGGGTGGTGCGGCTGGAGGAGTGCGCCCTGAGCGCCGCCGCGGCCGGGACCGCCTGCCCGCGGCCGGAGCCGGTGCCCGGCGACAACGACACGGAGACGGGCACGCTGACCGCCGACGTCGATCTGCCCGCGCTGTACGCGGTGACGGCCGCGGCGGCGGGTCCGTCGGGCGACCACGCGGCCACCTCGCTCGCCCCCTCGGCCGACTGGAGTGTCGGCTCCCAGTCGGGCGACTTCGGCTGGAGCTACGAGCTGCGGGCGCCACCGGCGCTGGGCGGCGACGAGCCGGAGATGTCGATCTCCTACTCCTCGCAGAGCGTGGACGGCCGCACCGCCTCCACCAACAACCAGCCGTCCTGGGTGGGCGAGGGTTTCGAGCTGAGCCCGGGCGGTTACATCGAGCGCCGCTACAAGTCGTGCATGCTCGACGGCAAGAAGACCGGCGACCTGTGCTGGGACCAGGAGAACGCGACGCTGGCCCTCGGCGGCTCGGCCGTCGAACTGGTCAAGGACGCCACGACCAAGCAGTGGCGGCCCAGGCGTGACGACGGGACCCGCGTCGAGTATCTGAAAGGGGCCGTCAACGGCGACAACGACGGCGAGTACTGGCGCGTCACCACCGCCGACGGCACCCAGTACACCTTCGGGCTCAACCGCCTGCCCGGATGGGTGTCGGGCAAGCCGGAGACGGAGTCCACCTGGACGACGCCGGTGTTCGGCAACAACAGCGGCGAGCCCTGCTACAAGAGCGACAAGGCGGCCGCCTGGTGCCAGCAGGCGTACCGGTGGAACCTCGACTTCGCCGTCGACACGCACGGCAACGCCACCACCTACTGGTACGAGGTCGAGAAGAACTACTACGGGCGGAACATGAAGCCCGAGCTGGGCACGGAGTACGCGCGCGGCGGGTACCTCAGGCGGATCGACTACGGCTACCTGCAGGGCGAGCTGTTCACCAGGTCGCCCGCGGCCCAGGTCGTCTTCGACGTCGCCGAACGGTGCGTCCCCGGCGGTACGGTCACCTGCGCCGCCGACCAGCTCAAGAAGGAGACGGCGAGTCACTGGCCCGATGTCCCCTTCGACCAGATCTGCGGATCGGGGGAGAAGTGCGCCAACCGGCTGTCGCCGACGTTCTTCTCCCGCAAGCGCCTGGCGAAGGTCACCACCCAGGTGGTGAACACCGACACGGCCAAATGCTCCGGCAAGCCGTACTGCGCCGTCGACTCCTGGACGCTGACGCAGTCGTTCCCGGCGCCGGGTGACGGGCTCAGCCCCTCGCTCTGGCTGGCGTCCCTCCAGCAGAGCGGCCACGTGGGCGGCACGATCACGCTGCCGAAGATCACGTTCACCGGCGTCCAGCTCCCCAACAGGGTGGACACGGACGAGGGCCGCGCGCCGCTCGTCAAGTGGCGGGTCCAGGCGGTGAACAACGAGAGCGGCGGGGACCTGCGGGTCGACTACGCCCCCGCCGACTGCAAGCCGGGAGACGTGCCGGCCGCCGATCGCAACACCCGGCTCTGCTTCCCGCAACGGTGGGCGCCGGAGAACGAGAGCGAGGTCACCGACTGGTTCCACAAGTACGTCGTGAAGCAGACCGTCGAGGTGGACCGGGTCGCCGGATCGCCGTGGGTGGTCACCGACTACGAGTACCTCGACGGAGCCGCCTGGCGTTACGCCGACAACATCCTGGTGAAGCCCGAGCACCGCACCTGGGCGGACTGGCGCGGGTTCGGCAGGGTACGCGTCCGCCAGGGCGACGGGCAGGACGGCAGGCGCACGCTCACCGAGTTCAGGTACTTCCGCGGCATGGACGGCGACCGCCTGGCCGACGGCTCCAGGCGCAGCGCGCAGGTCGTGGACTCCGAGGGCGGCAAGCTGGACGACCACGACCAGCTGGCCGGCTTCCAGCGGGAGGAGATCCTCTACGACGGCGACGGCGGAGCGATCCTGACCGCGTCGACGGACGAACCGTGGTCGCTCAAGACCGCCGAGTCGACGCAGGGCGGCGTCACCAAGGCCGCGTACATCGTCGAGGACAGGTCGATGGTCACCCGCACGGCCCTGGAGGGCGGAAAGTGGCGGCGGACCGGAGAGACCCGCTCCTACGACGAGCAGGGCCTGCTCACCCAGGTGGACGAGCGGAACGACCTGGCGACCGCCGATGACGACCAGTGCACGCGCTACACCTACGCCCGCAACGGCACAGCCTGGATGCTGGACTACACCAGCAGGATCCACAAGGTCGCCGCGGGGTGCGGCACCGCCGTGGCCAAGCTGGCCGGCGATGACGTGATCTCCGACGAGCGGGTGCAGTACGACGGCAGGCCGTACGGCCAGGGGCCGGTCAAGGGCGACATCACCACCATCCAGGAGGTCGCCTCCGGCGACGGCGCGACCGTCACCAACTCCACCCTGACCTACGACGTCTACGGGCGCACGACCAGCGAGACCGACGCGGTCGGCACCAAGGTCACCACCACCTACACGCCGGCCTCCGGCGCCCCGGCGACCGAGATCAAGGAGACCAACCCCCTCGGGCACGAGGAACGCACCTTCCTCGAACCGGCCTGGGGCGAGCCGGTGGCCGAGATCGACGCCAACAACCGGCGCACCGACATGGAGTACGACGCGCTGGGCCGCCTCGTCAAGGTGTGGCAGGGCGACCGGAGCAGGGCGGCAGGCCAGTCGCCCAGCACCGAGTACTCCTACCTGACGCGTACCGACGGCCCCAACGTCGTCACCACCAGGACCCTGCGGGCCGACGGCGGCTACACCACCAGCCACGAGCTCTACGACGGCCTGCTGCGCAGCCGGCAGACCCAGGAGCCCGCGCCGCGCGACGACCAGACGCAGGACCCCGCGCTGCGCGACGGGCGCACGATCACCGACACCTTCTACAACTCGCTCGGCGAGGTGTCCAGGAGCAACGGCGGCTACTTCAGCCCCGGCGAGCCGTCCACCGACCTGCTCGGAGTGGCGGACGCGGACGTGCCCAGCCAGATCGGCTACGTCTACGACGGGGTCGGCGAGGTGAACGCCCAGACCTTCCGGGTCAAGGGCGTGGAGAAGTGGCGGGCCACGGCCGTCCAGCGGGGCGAGCGGGTGCACATCACGCCTCCCCCCGGCGGCACCGCCGTCACCCGCATCGGCGACGCCGACGACCGGCTCGTCGAGCTGCGGCAGTACAGGGGCGCCACGCCGACCGGCGAGTACGACTCGACCAGGTACACCTACGACAGAGCGGGCCGGCTGGCCAGCGTGACCGACCCCGCCGGCAACGTGTGGCGGCACACCTACGACATGCGCGGCCGGGAGATCAGGACCGAGGACCCCGACAAGGGCGTCACCACGTTCACCTACAACGACGCCGACGAGCTGCTCACCTCCACCGACGCCCGCGGCAGGACCCTCGCGTACGTCTACGACGCGCTGGGCCGCAAGCTGGAGACCCACGAGGGCTCCAAGGACGGCCCGCTGCTCGCGGAGTGGAAGTACGACGCGCTGGCCAAGGGGCATCTGAACGCCAGCATCCGCTACCTCGGCGGCGAGGCGTACAAGGCCGAGATCAACGCGATCGACGCCGAGTACCGCGCCCTGCGGCAGACCGTCACCGTCCCGGCGCGGGAGGGCAAGCTGGCCGGATCGTACGTGCTCAACACCCGCTACACCCTCGACGACCAGGTCCAGTCGGTCAGCTTCCCGGCCGCGGGCGGGCTGGCCGCGGAGTCGGTCGTCTACTCCTACGACGGGCTGAGCCAGCCGACCAAGGTCACCGGGCTGTCGCCGTACGTCACGGCCGCCCGCTACTCCAAGCTCGGCGAGACACTGCAGTACGAGCTGAGCACGGGCGGCAGGAAGAGCTGGCTGACCTACACCCGTGACGAGAGCACCCAGCGGCTGACCCGGACGCGGCTGGACCGCGAGACCGCCCCGGCGACCGACCTGGATCTCAACTACACCTACGACCCGGTCGGCAACATCACCAAGATCGTCGACAGTGCGGGCGGCCAGTCGAAGGACACCCAGTGCTTCACCTACGACCATCTGCGCCGCCTGACCTCGGCGTGGACGGCCACCGACGACTGCGCGAGCGGCTCCCCGCAGTCGGACAAGATCGGCGGTGTGGCGTCGTACGCGACCAGCTACACCTACGACGTCACAGGGAACCGGATCAAGGAGACCCGGCACGCGTTCGGCGGACGCCCGGAGTCCGTCCGCACCTCCGCCTACCCCAAGGCCGGCGAGAAGCGGCCGCACGCCCTCCAGTCGGTGGGGACGGACACCTTCGCCTACGACGAGGCGGGGAACACGACCAGGCGCAAGGTCGGAACCGCCGACCAGACCCTGGTCTGGGACGCCGAGGGCAACCTGGAGTCGGTGGCCGAGGCGGGCAGGACCACCTCGTTCGTGTACGACGCCGACGGCGACCGGCTGCTCCGTAAGACACCGGCGGACTCGACGCTCTACATCGACGACATGGAGCTGCGGCTCGACAAGGCCGAGGACGTCGTCGAGTGCACCCGCTACTACACCGTCAACGGCGAGCCGGTGGCGGTGCGCACGCCCGACAACCAGGTCTACTTCCTGGCCTCCGACCACCAGGGCACGGCTCAGGCCGCCGTCAACGCCGGCAACGGAGACCTGGCGGTACGGAGGATGACGCCGTTCGGCGAGGATCGCGGCTCCCCGCCGCCGTGGTGGCCGGGCCAGCGCGGGTTCGTCGGAGGCGTCAAGGACCAGACGATCGGGCTCGTCCAGCTCGGGGCCCGCGAGTACGACCCCGGGAACGGGCGGTTCCTGTCCGTCGACCCCGTCATCGACGAGGAGGATCCGCAGCAGCTCAACGCCTACGCCTACGCCAACAACAGCCCGGTCAGCATGAGCGACCCCGACGGGCAGCTCGTCTGGTTCGTCGTCGGGATCGCGGCCAGGATCGCGGCGCGGGCGCTGCTCAGGAAGCTCGCCCAGCAGGCGGCCAGGCGGGCCGCCATCCGCCTGGCCAGGCAGCGGGCCATCGCCCTGGCCAGGAAGAAGGCCGCCGAAGCGGCCAAGAGGAGGGCCCTCGCGGCGGCCAGGAAGAAAGCCGCGGAGGCGGCCAAGAGGAAGGCGAAGGAACTCGCCAAGAGGAAGAAGGCGGAGGCGGCCAAGAAGAAGGCGGAGGAGATGCGCAAGAAGGCCGCCGAAGCGGCGCGCAAGCGCAGGGCCGCGAAGGCCGCACGCCAGGCCAAGCAGGCCGCGAGGCGGACCAGGGCTCACGTGAGGAAGGTGACCGGCGGGCGCGTGACCAGGCTCCCGGCCAGGGCCTCCCGCCCACGTCCCGCCAGTCGGCCGACCAGTCACAGGGCGGCCCAGCGGCAGTCGCCCCCCAAGGCGGCCCGCTCGCCCGCCGTACGGGAGGGGCAGGTGTACGGCAACAACGGCGTGGCGCAGCCGACCCAGTCCGTCTCGGTGTTCCGCAACGGGAAGATGTACCCGGACGGAGCGCCACCGCCGAACATGTTGCGGCCCTCGGGGTCGGGGCGGGGCATCAGACAGGACTACAAGCCGCTGGAGCAGGAGCCTGGGGTGACGAGACCGGGCGCCATCGCCGAGACCTCGACCCGGGCGGTCCGTTTCTTCGACCAGAGCGGGCTGGACGACTTCTTCGGCGGTCTCGGAGGATTCTTCTGACCCGGCCCGGAAGCCGGTGAGCGGACCGGGCGGACGGTAGCGGGCCCTGGCGCACGGTGGTGCGCCGGGGCCCGCTTTTCCTGTCGCGGCGGCGTCGCCCGCGAGGCAGCGTGCATGTCGGGGGCCGGCCGACGCCTCTCAGCGGTCTTTAACAGCTTTTTCACCTAAATACGACTATAGCGGTGAATATCAGTGCATATGTGAAGAAAGTCCTATTCCACTCGTGCGCTGATGGAGGATTCGATGATCCGAAGAATTATCGTCCTGCTCGCCGTCGCAACCGTCACGCTGGGCGGCGCCGCCAGAGCCGTCGCCGCCCAGCCGGATCTCAACGAGCAGGACAAGAAGTTTCTGGTGCAGTTGCACCGCGTCGATCTGACCGAGATCCAGGCGGGGAATCTCGCTCAGCAGAGATCGACGGACCGGAGCATAACCGACCTCGGGAAGATGCTGGTCGACGATCATACGAAGCTGGACGAGAGCGTGCGGCAGGTGGCCCAGAAGGCCGGGGTGCCGCTGCCCGACAATCCGAACGCCAACCAGCGCGAGCAGCTCGCCGAGCTGTCGAAGCTGACCGGGCAGGTCTTCGACAACGTGTGGCTGGCTGCGATGATCACCGGCCACCGTCAGACCCTCGACCGCCTGGATCAGGAGCTGAGCGAAGGCTCCTCCCTTGAGGTGAAGAAGCTCGCCGAGGACGCCAGACCGGTGGTGCGGGAGCACCTGAACCTGCTCCGGAAAGCCCGTGGCGGCACCATGAGCCCCGCTCCCAGCCCGAGCGGCACCATGAGCCCCGGCCCTGGTGGCACCATGAGCCCCGGCCCCGGTGGCACCATGAGCCCTGGCCCCGGTGGCACCATGAGCCCTGGTCAGGAGGGAACCATGAGCCCCGCTCCCAGCCCCGGCGGCACCGGCTAGTGACGGAGCGGAGGAGCCAGGCGGGTGGCGTGCCGGACCGCCCCCGTCCCAGCCGGCCCGGCGTCGCCGCCCCGGCTCGTGCGCAGCCGGGGCGGCGTGCCGCCCGGGTCCGTGCCGGCAGGTCCGGCCGGGCGGACCGGTCAGCGGCCTTGCAGTCCCTTGACGTTGTCGCCGAAGGTCCAGCCCTTCGACCCGTCCCAGTTGATGGACCAGGTCATCAGGCCCTTGAGGTTGCCGCCGAAGCTGTTCCAGCTCTGGCTCACCAGGGAGGGCGCCATGTAGCCGCCTCCCGCTCCGGGCTGGGCGGGTAGGCCGGGGACCTGCTTGTCATAGGGGACCCTGATCGTGGTGCCCTGGATGACCAGACCCTTGTCCAGGCAGGTGGTCTGAGCGGTGAACCCCTGAACCGTTCCCGCGGAGTAGGAGTCGCCGGAGCAGCCGTACATGCTTCCGTTGTAGTACTGCATGTTCAGCCACCAGAGGCGGCCGTTGTCGGCGTACTTCTTGATGATCGGCAGGTACGCGCCCCAGATCGAGCCGTAGGTGACGCTGCCGCCCGTGACGTACGCCGTCTCGGGGGCCATGGTCAGGCCGAAGTTGGCGGGCATCTGGGCGAGCACGCCGTCGATGATGCGGATGAGGTTGGCCTGGGACGCGGACAGCTGGTTGATGTTGCCGCTGCCGGTGAGGCCGGTCTCGATGTCGATGTCGATGCCGTCGAAGTTGTACTTCTTGAGGATCGGCACGATGGTCGCGACGAAGCGGTCGGCGACGGTGCTGGAGCTGAGATCGATGCCGGCGGTCGCTCCGCCGATGGACATCAGGATCGTCAGACCGGCGGCCTTGGCCTGGCACATCTCAGCAGGGGTGGCGACCTTGACGGTGGAGTCCATACCGTCTTCCCACAGGGCGGTGCCGTCGGAGCGGATCACCGGGAACGCCGCGTTGATCACGTTGTAGCCGTGGGCCTGGATGCGGGAGTCGGTGATCGGGATCCAGCCGAGCGGCGGGTGTACACCGTTCGACGCGCCGTCCCAGTTCTCCCAGTACCCATGGAGGACCTTGCCCGCCGGCCTCGACTTCACCGCGCACGTCGTGTCTGATG
>NZ_NGFP01000153.1 GCF_002149035.1 Streptosporangium minutum | reverse complement strand
AGAGCGCCACGCAGTGCGTGGCCGGCCTTGCCGTACTTGCGCATGTAGTCGTCGAAGGCGTCGGCCGAGTCGCCCTGCCAGGAGTGGTCCACCGTGTTGACCGCGCGGGTGAGCTCGATGGCGTGGTCGTTCAGGTCGCCCGCCGTGGTCCGCCACCGGTTGGCGATCGTGGTGATCGACTCTTTCGCGCCGTTGACCTTCATGGCGATGGTGAGCAGTTCCGAACTGCCCGGGACGAGGGGGGTGAGCGGCTCCCTGTCGCCGCCCCTGTCGGTCAGCGATCCGCGGTCGTCGCTCATCAGCCGTTCGCGCCCGGGTGTTCGACGGTGCGGAGGGTCTCCTCCACGGCGCTCAGCGCCCGCTCGAAGCGGATATCAAGGTTCGCCACCTGGCCGAGCCCCTTCCGGCGTTGGTGCAAAGCATACGAATGACGATCATAGAGGGACAGGTGTCTCTCCGGGAGCGGATCCTGTCCGCATCCGGGGACGACGGGGACGGCCGCCGCCCGTCGTGTGGGAGAGGCCGGGCGTCGCGGCCGGCCTCACTCCCGAAAGGTCCGCGGCCCTCGGTCGGATGCGCCGGGAGATCGCCGATCGCGAGCAGGGCCAGGGGCGCTCCGGTTCCCCGGCTGCTCACTTGATAATGAGTGATATTTCTGGATCAATTGGTGTCTTTGTTACTTATAGGGCTGTGTGGCTTCTTGGGGGTTGCCGGTGAACGACGAGTTCCGGATCACGATCGAGGGGCTGGCCGATGAGTACAACCAGCAGGCGGCCCGGCTCCGCGAGACGTACGGCAAGCTGAACGAGCTGACCGCGACCGCGCAGTCGGATGACCGGATGGTGACCGTCACCGTGGGCCCGCGCGGGCAGGTGCAGGGGATCGAACTGGACCCGCGCGTCTACCGGAAGCTGTCGCCGTCGGAGCTGACCCAATCGATCATGGAACAGATCGGCGTGGCGACGGGCGAGGTGTCGGCCCGGACGCAGGAGCTGATGGCCCCGCTCGTGCCGGACGGCCTGCCGTACGAGGAGCTGTTCGGGGAGGGCGCGAGCTTCGAGTCGTTTCTGCCCCAGCCGGTGGACCTGCCGTCGAGGGAGCCGGAGGGCCGCCGGTGACGACGCCCGGCGGCTCCCGCGCGGAATCGGCGGGGGCGCACCGCGGAGCCCGGGACGCCGGCGGGAAAAGGACCGCCTCCCCGGGGCGAGCTGACAGGTACGTTCCTGCGGGAGGTACGGCCCCTCAGCTCTCCTCCGGGGGTGACGGGGGTGCCAGGAAGGCGGTCTGCACCAGGCGCGCGCCGTGCCTCCTGTCGACGAAGTAGCCGCGGCCCGGCGGGAGCGGATGGGGCCGCACGTTGCCGAACACGAAGCCCTCGTCCTTGTTGCCGGACAGGACGACGGCGGGGCTGGCCATGTCTTTGATCTTCTGGATGACCGGATCGAACATGGCCCGGCCGACGCCGCCCATCGCGCGCGACATGACGAGGTGGAGCCCGATGTCGCGGGCCTGCGGCAGCAGGTCGGCCAGCGGCTGGAGCGGGTTGGACGAGGTCGCCACGAGGTCGTAGTCGTCGACGACGATGTACAGGTCCGAACCCTGCCACCAGCTTCTGGACCGTAGCTGCTCCGGCGTCAGGTCCGCCGGGGGCAGCCGCTTGAGCAGCGCGTTGCGCACGTCGGCGATCAGTTCGAGCGCCGCCGCGCTGGAGGCGGCGTAGCCGATGCGGTGCTCGGTGGCGGCGGAGTCCAGCAGCGCCCGCCGGTAGTCGATCACGATCATCATGGCCTGCTGCGGCGTGTACCGGGCGACCAGGCCCTCGGTGATGAGCCGCAGCATGTTGGACTTGCCGCTCTCGGTGTCGCCCACCACGATGAAGTGCGGGTCGGCGTCGAAGTCCAGCATGACGGGCGACAGGGTGGCCTCGTCGATCCCGAACGGGATCCGGTTCGGCCCGCTCTGCTCCGCGTCGGGCAGCGTCTCGGCGGCCAGCACCGCCGGCAGCAGCCGCACGGCGGGGGCGGGAGGCCCCTGCCAGGCGTCCCTGACGGCGTGGACGAGCGTGCGCACGCCGGCCGACAGGTCATCGGCCTTCTGGACCCCGTCGATCCTGGGCAGCGCCGACAGGAAGTGCAGGCCCTCCCTGGTGAGGCCGCGTCCCGGAACACCCTCGGGCACGGCCAGCGACGCCTTGCGGTTGACCTCCGACTCGTAGGCGTCGCCGAGCTTGAGCTCCACCCGGGTGCCGAAGAGGTCGCGGATGCCCGGACGGAACTCCGACCACTTGTTCGTGGCGGCCACGACGTGGATGCCGTAGCCGAGGCCGCGGGCGGCCAGGTCGGTGATCACGGGTTCGAGCGACTCGAACTCCTGCCTGATGGTCAGCCAGCCGTCGACCACGAGGAAGACGTCGCCGAAGCGGTCCCCCTCGATCGTCCCCTCGGCGCGCAGGCGCCGGTAGGTGGTGATCGAGTCGATCCCCTGGTCGGTGAAGTCGCGCTCCCGCTGCTGCAGGAGGGTGGCGATCTCGGCCACCGTACGGCGGACCCGGTCACCGTCCAGACGGCTGGCGACCCCGCCCAGGTGGGGCAGTCCCTCCAGCGAGGCCAGGGCGCCGCCGCCGAAGTCGAGGCAGTAGAACTGCACCTCACGCGGGGTGTGCATCAGCGCCATGCTGGTGATCAGCGTACGCAGCACCGTGCTCTTGCCGCTCTGCGTCCCGCCGGCGACGCCGACGTGGCCAGCCGCCCCCGACAGGTCCAGCCAGAACGGGTCGCTCCGCTGCTCGAACGGTTTGTCGACGAGGCCCACGACGGCGTGCAGCTGGCCCCGGCCCACCCATCCGATCGTGCCCAGGCCCAGTTCGGGCGTCGCCGACAGGGGTGGGAGCAGGTGCGTGAGAGACGGAGGATCGCCCAGCGGCGGCAGCCAGATCCGGTGGGCGGGCGGCCCCTGGTCGTGCAGCCGGCTGACCACGAGGTCCAGCAGGGTGACCGAACCTCTGTCAGCCGGCCCGTCGGCCGCGGGCAGCTCCTTCTTGGGCTCCTCCACGACGGGAACCGGGGCGAAGTCCGGGCCGTACTCCACGACCTGCCGCACGACGGACTGGCCGTCCGGCGTCACCCCCTGGCTGTGGTCCACCTGGTAGGTACCGGACACGTAGGCGGCCTTGAACCGGGTCATCCCAGTGGTCTCGAACTTGAGGTAGCCGTTTCCCGGGGCGGACGGCAGCTCGTAGGCGTCGGCGACGCCGAGCACGACCCGGCTCTCCATCGCGGAGAAGGTGCGCAGGCCGACCCGGTAGGACAGATGGGTGTCCAGGCCGCGCAGCCGGCCCTCCTCCAGACGCTGGGAGGCCAGCAGGAGATGGACGCCGAGGGAGCGGCCGAGCCGCCCGATCATCACGAACAGCTCGATGAACTCGGGTTTGGCCGAGAGCAGCTCGCTGAACTCGTCGATCACGACGAACAGCGTGGGCATCGGCTTCAGGTCGACGCCCTGCTCGCGGGCGCGCTCGTAGTCGCGCAGGGAGGCGTAGTTGCCGGCGGCGCGCAGCAGCTCCTGGCGGCGGACCATCTCCCCGTGCAGGGCGTCGTACATGCGGTCGACGAGCGGCAGCTCGTCCTCGAGGTTGGTGATGACCGCCGAGACGTGGGACAGGGTGTCGAGACCGAGGAAGGTGGCGCCGCCCTTGAAGTCGACCAGGACGAAGTTCAGGATCTCCGACGAGTGGGTGATCGCCAGACCGAGCACCAGGGTCCGCAGCAGCTCGCTCTTGCCCGAGCCGGTGGCGCCGATGACCAGGCCGTGCGGCCCCATGCCGCCCTGCGCCGACTCCTTGATGTCGAGCTCGACCAGACGCCCGTCCACGCCGAGGCCGATCGGCACCCGCAGCCGGTTGCGGCCCGCCCGGGGGCGCCACGTCACTGACGCGTCGAGGCGGGCCGGATCGCCGACGCCGAGCAGGTCGGTCAGGGAGGTGTTCATCGCGAGCACGTCCTGCGTCTCCCCTCCCTTGGCGGTCGAGACGCGCAGGGGGGCGAGCTGCCGGGCCAGGCCCTCGGTCCGCAGGAAGTCCAGCCGGTCGGGGTCGCCGAGGCGGGTCGAGCTCTGCTTGCCCGCGTGGTCGATCTTGATCATGTGGAAGCCGTCCGGCTGGATGTCCAGCCGGAGGGTGTTCTTCTCCTCGATCGGCCCCGCGGACCCGGACAGGTCGATCACGGTGACGCCCTGGATGGCGTCGGTGCCGAGCTGGGAGTCGTGCGGCACGTGGCCACCGTCGATGATCAGCACGTGGTACGGCAGGGCGTCGGAAGAGGCGCCGGGTTTGAACCGCGCGCGCTCCTTCAGCTCCGAGCCGAGCAGATGGTCGAGATGGGACAGGTTCTCGGCCATCAGCCGCACCTGGCCGGCCGCGTCGGTCTCCTCCGGGTGCAGCGCGTGGGGCAGCCACTTGACCCAATCCCACTGGGTCATCCACTCCTTGCTCGCGCACACCATGACCCGCATGTCGTCCGGGGAGTGGAACACGGTCAGCTGGGCGATCATCGCCCGTACGAGCTCGCGTACGGCCACCGGTTCGCCCGTCACATTGATCCGCGCGAAGGAGTGCAGGGCCACGGCCACCGGCAGCTTGGACACCGTCGAGTGCGCCCGGACGAACCTCCGCAGCGCGCCGGAGGTCAGGGCGTCCAGGTCCTCGATCGGCTTGGAGTCGGGGGGGATGAGCTGGATGGCGAGTTTCTGCACGCCGGTGCCGAGCCGTACCGTGCCGAAGTCGTCGTCGCGGGGCCGCCGTTCCCACAGGCGCTGGCTCATGGCGACCCACCACAGCGACTCGGGGGCGGGACCGCCCCACTCCAGGGCCGCTCGCTGCTGCTTGGCGGCCTGACGCACCCTCTTGCGGACCTGGGAGAGATAACGGAAATAGTCGCGGCGCAGGTTGTTGAGCCGGTTCTTGCGCTCTCCCGACTGGCGGCCCATCTGGCCCAGGGACATGCCCACCATGGATATCGCGAACAGGCCGCTCGCGACGTACATGATCGGATTGGTGTTGCCGCCGGCGGTGAACATCAGGCCCATCGCGGCGCCGCCCGCGACCATCGGCAGGTAGGTGAGCACCGCCATGAAGCCCTGTGGCTGGACCTCGGGGACCTCCGGCGGAGACTCGAGCAGGATCTCGCCCCGCGGAGGCTTGGGCGGTGGCCGGCGCTCTGGGCGCCGCACGATGACGATACTCACCCCTGGAATCGCCTTCCTGATCGTTTGCGCTACTTATTACCAGAAAACGTTTATCTGCGGCTGCCGCGCGTAATCCCCGCCGTCCCCGCTACCGTATCCGTGATGTCCGTGATGCCTGTGGTGAGAGGGATACGACTGTGAGGTCGCTGGCTCAACCGCCCGCTCAGGGGCCGATCACACAGGGCGCGCTGGCCCAGTTCTCCGCGCCGCTGCCGACGCTGTGCCACGTCACGATCGTGGCTCCCCGCAAGAAGGCCGATCTGGCGCTGCCCGCGGACATTCCACTGCCTCATGTCCTGCCCGGCCTGCTGCGCGCGGTGGGGGAGGTCGGCGGCGAAGCGGCGGCCGGTCCCGGGTGGGTGCTCCAACGGCTCGGCGGGGCCCCGCTCGACCTTGGCCAGAGCCTGGGAACCCTGGGCGTGCTCGACGGCGAAGTGCTCTACCTCAGGCCGCAGGAGGCCGTGCTCCCTCCCGCGCTGTTCGACGACGTGGCCGACGTGGTCGCCACCGGGGTCCAGGAGAGCTCCGACAAATGGAGCCCGCGGCACACCCGCCTGGCCGGGGTGGGCGCCGCGATAGCGCTCCTGCTCACCGGGGTGGCGGCCCTGGTGCTGGCCGGGCCGCCGTGGACGCCCGCCGCCGTGGTCGCCGTGGTCTTCGCGATCCTCCTGGTCGGCGCGGGCGCCGCGATGTCCCGGGCGGCCGGCGACTCCTCGGCGGGCGCGCTGATCGGCTATGCGGCCCTGCCGTACGGCCTGCTGGCCGGGTTGCTGGCACCGTCGGCGGCCGGGGGGCTGGGGGGGCTCGGCGCGGCGCACATGCTCGCCGCCTTCGCCTCCGTCGGCCTCGTGGCGACCATCGCCGTGATCGCGATCGCCGACGGCGTGCCGGTCTTCCTCGGCGTCGCCATCGCCTCGATGACCGGAGCGGTGAGCGCGGCCGTCGTGATGGTGTCCCAGGCGCCCGCGGCCGGAGTGGCCGCGGTCACCGTCGCGATCCTGCTGGGGTTCACCCCGTTGGTCCCGGTCCTGTCGTTCCGGCTCGCCCGCGTGCCGACGCCGACGATGCCCACCACCGCCGACGAACTGCGCAACGACAACCAGCAGATCGACGGCCCGCTCGTCGAGGAGCGCACCGTCCACGCGCTGAGCTACGCGACCGGGATGGTCGCCGGAGTCGCGCTGGTGGCGCTGGTGGCGCAGGCCTATCTCGTCATGCACGGCGGATGGGTCGCCACGGCCAACGCGCTGACGCTGTCGCTGACCCTCATCATGCGGACCCGCGTCTTCCACGGGTTCGGCCAGCGGCTCTGGCTGATGATCTCCGGTGTCTCCGGGCTCGTCATGTTCGCGATCTCGCAGGCCGCCGGCGGGGGAGGCCCCACCGCGATCATCGTGGTGATGGGACTGCTGGGCGCCGCGGCGATCTGCGCGGGGCTGGGCATGTGGCTGCCGGTCGGCAAGCCGTCCCCCTTCTGGGGGCGTGCCGGGGACATCGTCGAGCTCCTGCTGATCATCGCGCTGTTCCCGCTGGCCCTCGGCGTGCTGGAGGTCTACTCCTGGGTCCGCGGCCTGGCCGGCTGAGCCGCCGGGCCCGGCCTGGGCCGTTCTCCGTCGCCGCGTTCTTCTGTCCGCATTGCGCCGATAGTGAGGGTGCGGTTAGCTTGCTCCGGAAGTGGCCGGTCGTAGCTTGTGAAGCCGGCGGTACCCATGCGGAGGGAATCGGTCAATGCAGGAGTTCGGGGACTTCGCGAACATTGATATCGACAAGCTCCTGAAGGGAGCGGACGAGCAGTTCGCGCGCATGGAGGAAATGCAGAAGAGCATGGCCGACCTCGTCGGGCACGCGCAGGACGACGACGGCCTGGTCACCGTGGAGTACGCCGCCGAGGGCATACGCGAGCTCCAGCTGCACCCCAAGGCGATGCGGCTGAGCGCGGGCGAGCTGGCGGAGAAGGTCAAGGACGTCATCGCCGCCGCCACCACGGATCTGCAGAAGCAGGTCAACGAGGCCATGGCCGAGGTGTTCGGTGAGGAGGACAATCCGATGTCCTACATCAACGACCCGGAAAAGGCGATGAACCAGATCAAGGACGCGGAAGCCGCTTACAACCGGACATTCGAAGATGTGATGGGCGAGCTCGACAGCATCCGCCGCCGCATGAACCTGTAGCCACCGGAAGCGCCGCGCCTGCGAGCGTCTGATCCGCTCGCGGGCGCGGAATGTCCGAGGGCCTGTCTATGCCTTGGGCTTGTACCCGGGCGCGGTCTCGGAGCCCCCGAACGACTGCGGCAGGCCTTCGATGGAGACCTGTTCGAACATGGGCATCGACTTCGTGTCCATGGGTGTCGCCGCCTGGGAGAGCCCCTGCTGCGTGGACGACGTCAGCCATTGCAGGAGCGCGTAGCCCATCATGACGATGGTCCCGATCAGCATGAGGGACTTGCCGCTCTTGACAACCATCATGCGCAGTTTCTGACGAATGGTCGTGGCGCCTGCCGTCGTAATCGTGGTGGCGGTCAATGCGCCGACCGGTCCTGCGGCGCTGGCGGCTGCCTTCGCTATTGCCATCTTCAGGAGGATGGTGCCCAGCACCGCGCAGACCACCGCTGCGATGAACGACATCATCGCCGCGCCGCCGAGGCTGTCGCCGATGTTATTGCAGCAGTCCCGGGTTTTGCCCATTTCTTCGTAGAACTTCTTGCACGCGGCGTCGAACTCCTCCTTCCCCATGTTCTGCCATTTTTCCGGATTCACTCCCGAGGTGAGGCTGTTGAGGTCGATATGCGCGTCGTCGAGTTCTTTGCACAGATCTTTCCACACCTGTTTTGCGCCGTCGATGTCGCTCGGGCTGGAGAACTGGAGGGTCATCAGTAGTCCCGACGAGATGGCGATGCTTCTGAACATGGGACTGGGCGCTGCAGAGGGGATCAGCGAGGCGGCCGTGCACATGCCGATGGCACTGGTGTAGATGCTGGTGCCGGCGTGATAAGCGAATGCCATTTCTGTCAGGTTTCCTTAAGCGTGCTTGCGTCGTTGGCCTTTTTCATGACCTCGGCCCCCTGGTGCAACTGGCCGGTCCACTTCTCGCCCACCTGCGTTTTCGCTGCGGCGATGTATTCTTTGATCGCATCGCGGGCCGTGTTGTGTGCGGACGTGAGCCCCGACCCGAGCAGGCCGAATCCGGGCGCCCCGACATTGATTCCCTCGGCTCTGCTCTGAGCTTGGGAGAGTTTTCCGCCGTCAGTGGCGACGGTGGCGATCTTGGTTTTGAGGCTGTTGAACGTCTCGTCATCCGTGTTGCGCCAGCTGCCGCTTACGCCGCCGCTCGTGATTGTTTGCTCCCGCTGCTGCTTGGCGAGCTCCTTCGCCTCCGCGTCAGCCTTCTGCTTCGCCTCCGCGTCAGCCTTCTCCTTCGCCGCCGCGGCTGCTTTTTTCTGTTCTTCGGTCAGGGGCGCCGTGCCGCCGCCGGAGCCGGCACCGCCCACATTCGGGACGCCGCCACCGCCGCCGGAGGACGGCGAGGGCAGATCCGGCACCGCGGGCCCACCGGAATCGCCGGGCGTCTCACCTGCGCCCGCAGGCGGAGTCACCTCCGGGGTCTCCGGAACCTCCGGGGTCTCCGGAACCTCTGGGGTCCCCGGCACCTCCGGGTCTTCGGGGTCCTTGGGGTCGTCGGGGTCGCCTGGGTTGTTCGGGTCGTCCGGATCCTTCGGGCCTTCGGGGTCCTTGGGGTCGTCGGGGTCGCCTGGGTTGCCCGGGTCCTCGGGGTCCTTAGGGTCTTCGGGGTCCTTCGGGTCGTCCGGGTCCTTGGGGTCGTCCGGGTCGCCCGGGTTGCCCGGGTCCTCGGGGTCCTTGGGGTCTTCGGGGTCCTTCGGGTCGCCCGGATCTTTGGGGTCGTCCGGGTCGCCCGGGTTGCCCGGGTCCTCAGGGTCCTTGGGGTCCTCGGGGTCGCCCGGGTTGCCCGGGTCGTCCGGATCCTTGGGGTCTTCGGGGTCCTTCGGGTCGCCCGGATCTTTGGGGTCGTCCGGGTCGCCCGGGTTGCCCGGGTCCTCAGGGTCCTTGGGGTCCTCGGGGTCGCCCGGGTTGCTCGGGTCGTCCGGATCCTTGGGGTCTTCGGGGTCCTTCGGGTCGCCCGGATCCTTGGGGTCGCCCGGGTTGCCCGGGTCCTCAGGGTCCTTGGGCTCCTCGGGGTCGTCCGGATCCTTGGGGTTGTCGGTGTCTCCGGGCTTGTCCGGGTCGGTCGGGTCCGTGATGATTTCTATCTTGGGACCGTCGTCCTCGGCGCCCTGGGGCTCGACATATCCAGGCTCGGAGTCCTTGCCGACGGGGACGTCGGAGTCGACGCTCTGCAGGCGAATGACGTCGGACGTGTCCCCGCCGGGAAGTGAAGAGGACCCGGAGTTCCCAAATGTGTCCCCGTGGAACGGGACCTCCGGTCCGCTGACGTCAGGCCGGATGACCTCCACCGAACCGGTGGCAGGGAGATCGGCGGACGGAGAGACTCCGCCCCAGTTGAGTAGCTTGTCGATGTCCCGATGCTCAGCCAAGTCCAGCCTCCACCCCGCGGCCCCTCAGAGATCGACAACAGTAGCCCAAGCGTGTTAGGCCGTACAGAAAGCGGGAAAGCGTCAGTTTTCGCATATACGGCACCGCCTGCGCCACTGCACCGGCTTCTGGGTGGCTGTAAAGCTCTGGCCTGCATGTTTGTCTAAATGACACTAAAGTGTTATATGGCCGTGATATAGATACATGTTATCTATGTTGCGCTAGATCGCTAGCATGACATTTGATGATGTTCGCGGCTGCAGTCCCGTCTGTCCGTCCGTGCGGTGCCGCGGTCACAGGGCCGGCGCGAGGGCGCGGCGCCGCGACGAAGAGATGGGCCCCATGTCACGGAGGTGACCGGTGGAATTTTACGGTGCTAGCCCCGAAAAGATCAGAACAGGGGCGGGTCAGGTTGTCGACGCCGCGCAGCACGTCGAAGGTCTGCGCAAGGGCGTTCAGCTCACCACGCAGGAGCTGACGGCTTCGGGCTGGCTCGGAGCGGCGTCGGGCAAGTTCCTGCAGGCGATGGCCAAGTGGGACGAGCAGATGGTGCTCGTCCGGCAAGACCTGGAGGGCATCGCCGACAAGATGGGCCAGAACGTCGTTGTCTACAGCGCGGCCGACCAGGACGTGCAGTCGGGCATGGGACGGGTCGACTCGCTCATCAACACCGGCGCGGTCGACGGAAAGATCAATAGGTAAGGGAGCCTGATGTCTCAGTCAACCGACTACACCAAGGGCGGCTTCGCGGCTGACTACACGAAGGTCAACTTCGTGGAGATGGAGCGGGTCCAGGGAGAGCTCCTCCGGGTCGTCACCGCCATGGACACGGTCACCGACAATCTCATCACCCAGCTCAGGGCCACCCTGGGCGAGGCGAGCTGGTCGGGTGGAGCGTCGGAGTTCTTCGAGCAGCACCGGGCCAAGTGGGACCAGGCCGAGCAGGAGATGGGGCGCCAGCTCAACGAGGCCGCGAAGGCTCTCGGCGTCGCCACCGAGAACTACCGGGCCGCCGAGCAGCGGAACAAGGCGATCTGGTCCGGCTGACGTGATCAGCGGATGATCACGTTCCTCTCGGTCACCGCATGACGCGGTGACCGAGATCGTTTGTCTCCGGCGAGCATGAGGGACCCGCGGTTCGCCGTTCCTTCCGAGGAGAAACATGACCAGCAGAGACGCCATGTACGGGGGAGAGAAGGCCCTCAACCCCGATCCGAACTGGCCCGGCCTGGACGGCGGCGCACCCGCCTCCGAGTTCGACGCCGACCGGATGAGGAAGCTCGCGGGGGAGCTGGAGAGCTACATGCCGGGGATGCGGGGGCCCGCCTACTCCGAGGGTTACACCACCGGGTCCACGGAGGGTTTCAAACCGGAGGCCCTGCTGACCGAGCAGCAGCTCGGCACATGGCAGGCGGCGAGCGCGTTCGCCAAGACGGTCGGTGCCTCCCCTTCCGACGAGCAGGGGGGCAGGGCCCTCGGGCACGTGTACGACCTGTTCGTCGCCCGTTTCGAAGATGTCATCAGGGCGATCCGCGCGAACGCCGGCGAGTATGACGGCGCCAACGACGCGAACACCGGCGGGAACGGCACGAAGGCGTAGGGAAGATCACTGTGGGTAGCGAATCGAAGGTCCTGATCATCCGGTCCTCTGCCGCGGTTCCGCAGGCGGGCGAGGTCACCCAGACCAAGGACCAGATCAAGGAGCTGCTGCGCAGCACCGCGCCCGTCAGCATCGACGACGCGGGCTTCGCCTACGGCAACGCCGCCGGGACCGTCGACCTCGTCTGCGGCGCCCTGCAGAGAGTCGCCGGTGAGCTCGCGAAGGTGTGGGGCGGAGAAGCGGCGGTCGAGGTGCAGAAGGCGTTGCAGATGCTGCACGCCACCGGCACCGAGCTGGTCTCCAAGATGGAGCAGATGTCCACCACCCTCCGGTTGTACGGCGGGACCTATCTCCCCCAGGCCATCGAGAAGATCAACAAGCTGGAGAGTCAGGGCGGGACGTCGGCAGTCCCGCCCAGTGCCAACGCCGGCACGTCGCCGGCGGCGGCGGACGTGGAAGCTGCCAACGAGGCCGCTCGCAAGGTGCTGCGGGAGCTCAACGAGAAGATCGTCGAGCTCTACAACTCCCAGGTGCCCCCGCACGTCTCGTACGAGCTGCCGACCGTGTCACTGCCGGGCGGTCCTTCCTCGTACACGACGACCCAGTACCCCAAGGGCGGCTCGCCGTACCAGGGCGACTCGACCGGGTCCGGAAACGGCTCGGCGGGCTCCGGTACGAGCGGCTCTTCCTGGTCTCCGGGCTCCGGTACGGGGAGCGGCGGATCGGGTGGGTCCGGCCCGGGGGGCTCCGGCCCGGGCGGTCCGGGCTCCGACGGCTCAGGCTCCGACGGGTCCGGTCCGAAGGGTTCCGACCCGGCTGATCCGGGGTCGAAGGGCACCGACCCCGGCGGATCCGGTTCCGACGGCACGGGTTCGCCCGGCTCCGGTGACGGCGCGTCGGGCGCCGACGGAGGGAACGGGCAGGGGCAGTCTCCGGCCGACGGCGCGAACGGCTCCGGTCATGGCAAGGGCGCCGACGGTACCGCGCCCGCCGTGATCGGCGGGGACGAGGACGCCTCCAGGAACGACCCCCGGAGCACCGAGACGGCGAGCCTCCCCCAGCAGCCGCTGACGACTCTCGCCCCTCCCAACAGTGTCGTGCCCACCACCACCGTCGCGCCTCCCACCACTTCGTTCGGACCGGCGAACGCCGTCTCCCCGGTCCTGGGCGGTCCGGGGGCCGGTGCGGGCTCGCTGGGTGTCGGCGGGGCGGGCTCCGCCACGCTGGCACGGGGCGTCATCGGCAACGGCACGACGATGCCGATGATGCCGATGGGCGGGATGGGCGGAATGGGCCAGGAGAGCGGCGAGGAACACGAGACATCGGTCTACCTGCCGGAAAAAGATCACTGGGAGAGCGAGCACGATGTGACCTCCCCATGTATCCGCTGATCACTGACTTCCCCGGAGGTGTTCATGGCACTCGAACTCGATCCTGACTGGCCCGGCCTGACCGCCAAGAACGATGCCGCCGGCAAGGGCGACCCCGACCTGGACCGGGCGGAGATCAAGCGCATCGCCGGTGAGATACAGAAGATACTCGCGACGATGACCACCCTCACGAAGGAAGTTCCGGCGACTCAGGTCGCGTACGCCAAGGGCTCCACCCCGCCGCCGCTGCCGGGCCCGCCCGCCGGCGCCGGTTCGCTGCCGGACCTGCAGCGGCAGTGCGCGCTCAGCGAGGTCCAGCTGGGGGAGTGGCCCGTCGCCCAGAGTTTCAGCATGGCGACCGTCTCCGCCTACGCGCAGCTCATAGGTGAGCCGGGGCACGGTGGGGGCCTCTACTCCTCGTTGATCGAACGGTGCCAGGCGGCCATCGACGGGCTCGTCGAGTCGGCCAAGTCGTACGACGGCGCCGAGATAGCCAATCAGGAAGACGCCACGCGCCGCTACGTCTGAGAGGGAGCACCATGGTCGAGAAGCAGACCACACCGCTCAACTTTTCCGGCCCCGCCCCGGATCCCGAAGTGAAGGGCGGGGGCTTCCTCGCGGACATGTTCCACTCGGATCTCGACCAGATCAAGAAGTGGGTAGACAACACCAACCCGGACTCGGTGCGGCGGGCGGGTCAGTACTACCTCGCGGGCAAGAGGGTGCTCGACGAGGCCGCGAGGAGGCTCAAGGAGCAGGCCACCCAGCTTTCCGTGCACATGAAGGGGCCCGTGGCCGTCGAAACGCAGAAGGGTTTGCAGAACCTGCATGCGAGCATGCGCGAGCTCGGGGCCAAGCTGGGTGAGATGGGCATGCCGCTGACCGAGTACGCGAACACCCTCAACTGGGCTCAGGCGAACGTGGTCGACTCCAGGTATCGCCACTCCAGGTCGGACCGGGGGTTCGAGTTCTCGGACTTCACACCGTTCGCCGGGATCTCGTGGGCGGAGGACCGGGCCCGCGATCATCTCGAAGCGGTCAACAAAAAGATCGTCGAGCACTACCAGAAGCTCCCCGCCGAGGTGCAGCAGGCGCTGCCCACCATCACCCCGGTGGTCATGCCCACCTTCAAGCCGGGTGGACCCACGGACTACACCGGAGGACTTCCCTCCGGCTCCGGCTCGCCGTACGACCTGAACGGCTCCGGGCCGGGCGGGTTGACACCCTCCTCCTACGGCGTCGACCCGAACGGCGCGTATCCCAACGGCCTCAACCCCGACGGGACGTACCCGAACGGCATTGACCCGAACGGCGCGTATCCCAACGGCCTCGATCCCAACGGGCTCAACCCGAACGGGACGTACCCGAACGGCGTCGACCCGAACGGCGCGTATCCCAACGGGACGTACCCGAACGGCGTCAACCCGAACGGCGCGTATCCCAACGGGCTCAACCCCAACGGGCTGAACCCGAACGGCCTCAACTCCAACGGGCTCGACCCGTCGAAGGCGAACCTCTCCCTGCCGGATCCGAACAGCACCCGGCTCGCCGGTCTCGACGACCAGGCGATGTCCCGGCTGTCGACCCCCGACCTGTCCACCTCCGCCGGGCCGAACTCCACGGCGTACCAGGGGTCCGGGAACAACACGACCGGCCACGGCACGTCGGGCGGCACGGGGGTGTACGGCATGGGGAGCGGCGGGGCGCTGAACGCCGGCACCTCCGGCGTGGGATCCCGCACGGCGGGGACCAGCGGTATGCCGGGGATGATGCCTCCCATGGGAGGCGGAGGCCCCGGCGGCCAGGAGGAGGACACGCATGAATCGGCCTACTGGCTTCCCGAACCCGACGAGTACTGGACCGGCCCTGCCAAGGACGCCGTTCCCCCGACGCTCGCCTGACGGCATCACGGTGATCGGATGTCCCGCGCGGCCGTAGACAGGGCGCCGTGCCCGCTCCACCGGCCTGTACGGCGCCCGCGGCACCGCAGTAGCCTGTGCGAGTGATGTGATCATGGTTTTCGAGAGGCCGGCAGGACACCCGGGAAGTGCGAGTCCGAGGGGCGGAAATGGGCGAATTGCGCCAAGGTGAAGGTTTCGGGTACGGGACCGAAAGCCTTGATCGACTGGGCAAGGGCGTCGGAGGTCATGCTCCGACGCTGGAGGCGCTCGGCACCAAGACCGGCGGGATCTCCGTCGGCTTCCCCGGCTTCGGCGCCGTCGGCGTAGGGCTCTGGTACACCCACGCCGAGACCTGTGACAGCGCGGTGAACGCCCTCCGGGCATGCAAGGAGGTGCTGGTCTCCTGGGAGGACGCCATCGTCCAGACCAAGTCGAACTACCAGGTTAGCGATGATCAGTCAGGCGGCGGCAAGGAGAAGGGTGACGGCAAGGAGAAAGGTGACGGCACGGAGAAGGGCGACGGCACGGAGAAGGGTGCGGACCTGAGCGGTGCGGACCTGAGCGGTTCCGGTCTGGATGGTTCGGGCCTGGACGGTTCGGGGCTCGGCGATCTGGGCCTCGGTGGTCCAGGTCCGAGCGGTTCGGGCCTGGGTGGTTCCGGCCTGAGCGGTTCCGGCTTGGGTGGCTCCGGCCTGGGTGGTTCCGGCCTGAACCCGTACGATCCGATCTCCTCGAAGCAGAATCCTCTGGATCTGAACGCGCCTGACTCGAAGCTGCCCGACTCGAAGCTGCCTGACTACAAGGCGCCCGACCTGGGCTCGTCCACTCCTGATCCGTCCAGCCCGAAGGTGCCCGACTACAAGGTGCCGGACCTGGGCTCGTCCACTCCCGATCTGCCGAACTCGAAGATGCCCGGCCTCGACTCGTCCAAGCTCGGCGACAACCTCGATCTGCAGAATCCGAAGACGAATCTGGCCGGCTACGATCCGAACGCCGTGACGACGCCGCAGATGCCGCAGGTGAAGAGCCCGGAGCCCGCGGCGTGGACGGGCGACCAGGGGGGGACGAGTGCTCCGGCCCGGACCGGTGGCATCTCGGCCGGGTCGGGGAGCGTCGGTTCCTCCATGCCGACCGGCGCCAGCCTGTCCGGCGCCGCCGGGATGAACGGCATGCCGGGGATGATGCCTCCCATGGGAGGCGGCGGCGCCGGTGGGAACAACAACAACGAGCAGGATCCGTCCGCGCTGCTGACCGGGAACGAGGAGGACTGGGGAGGCGATGTGGAGGTCGCCCCCGCCGTGATCGGCGAGATAGTGTGATCACTGTATTCCCCCGTACCTGCCTGGTGTCCGGATAGGAGGTCTCCGTCATGGCCTACGAGTCGGACAGGGCGATCTACATGACGTCGGCGGCGACGGCGCAGGCGGCCGCCGCCATACTCGCCAATCCCGCCGCCGTGCCCAGGCTTCTCCTGGCGAAGACCATCGCCGACATGATGACCATGCTGGTGTCCAATCCGGGGGGCATGTCCAAGGCGTCGGAGGAGTGGAACGGCTCGGACGCCGGCGACGCCGATCTCGGCGCCGTGGAGCAGGGCATCCGCGACCTGAAGGCGAAGGCGAGGGAATACAAGGGGTGGGAGGGGGACGCGTGCGAGTTCTTCATCGACAAGATGGACATCCTGCTGGATGAGCTTGAGAAGATGAAGAGCTACCGCAACTCCTCCAGCCAGACCCTTGCGCAGGCCGCCGCGATCTACCATCACGGCGCCCAGTTCGTGGCCGCGGTGGCGGCGCTGATGTCAGGCCTGGCGGCCGCGTCGCTCGTCCCCATCACCAAGGCGGCCTCGAACCTCACCATCGCCGTGGTCCTCAGGTCGGTCGGCAAAACCGTCCTGAGGATTTTCAGGATGAAGCTCAAGGTGCTCGCCGCCGCCGGGGTGATCCTCGCCGGAGTGAACGGCTACCAGCTCACGCAGGCGCAGTTGCTCCCCGGCCTGAAGGCCCTGCCGGACAAGACGCCCGACTTCAAACGCGCCGGCCCGGAGGGCTTCCCCATGGGACAGCCGAAGGTCCTCTCTGTCTGAACGCGCCGTCCCGGCCGCCCGCGCCGCCCCCCTCCACCGTCACGGAGACGGATGCGGGCACCTGTGGGCGGTCGCATCCGTCGTCCGCGGCGCGCGGTGGCGGTCACTCGCGCCTCACTGCCGAGGGGGAGCCACCGCCGAAGGGGCGATCTGCACGGGCGCCTTCGCGGCCGCCGGGTCGAGCGCCGGGCCCTCGGGGATGAGTTTCACGATCTGCGTCGGGAGCGGGGCGACGTCCTTCAGGTCGTAGCCGAGGCCGGGCAGTACGTCCGCCGACAGGATGGCGTGCCGCCGTCCCTGGTCGCCGATCAGGTAGAGCGGCCTCATCGCCTCCGTCCTGCCGTTCCCCGGCAGCACCCCCACCAGGGCGCCGGCGCCGCGGGAGAGCGTCACCCGGTCGGCCACGTCCTGGTTGAACCAGCCCTTCGGCGGCTGGGGGATCGGCGCCGTGCTGCCGATCGTCAGGGTCGCCTGGGTCGAACCGCGTTCGGTGTCGGAGTAGACGGCGCAGAGCGGGTTCGTCGGGGACGAGGAGATGATCCTCGGCATGGACGCGGGAAGGCCGCTGACGCCGAGACGGGTGCCTGACTGCTTCGCCCCGTTCGCGGTCGCCGGGGCGATCTCCTTCGGCAGCGGCTCCGCGCGGCCGTACGCCTGCTTGATGGCCGGGTCGGCCAGCAGCAGGGTGGCCTGGAGGGGACTGACGTCCGCCAGGCCGTCGGCGAGCAGGACGTACCACTTGGCGGGCCCGCCCGTCAGCGGCGGCACGGTGAACACCCTGCCGACCGCCGACCTCCTGCCGTCGGGTCCGCGCGCCGGGCCGCCGAGACCCGGGATCGCCGGCCCCTCGAAGACGTGTCCCTCCGGCAGGGCGTTGAGCCAGGCCGCGGGGACCTGGCGGGGCTGCTCCTGGGTCAGCGTCCGCACGGTCCTGGCGGGCACCTTCAGCCGCTGGTTCGCCCACAGCAGCCAGGCCTGGCTCCCCTCCTTCTCCCGGACGACCATGGCCGACCCCTGCTCGACCGGGGCGCCGCCGACGCGGAAGCCGCCGATCAGCGAGGTGTACGGCTTGCGCTCGCCGTTGGTGTCGACCCCCTCGGCGACGCACACCGACCAGGGAGCACGGACCAGGCGGTCACGGGCGGGCAGGGACTCGGGGGCGCCCAGGATGCCCACCAGCGTGCCGCGGTCGTACTTGGCGAGCGAGGCGGCGGTGACCGTGCGCACCTTCACGTCCTGCGTGTTCAGCAGCAGCCTGGCGGAGGTCACGTTGGTGACCGGGATCATCTTCTTCTGCGGGGCGCTGTAGACGTAGATCGCGCCCGTCTCCTCCTCCACGATCAGGTTCCCCGGCTCGGTGAGCCCGGTCGCGTTGCCCGGCCGGATCAGGCCTATCACCCCGAAGACGGCCGTCACCAGCACCGCGACCAGAATTCCGCCGAACATCGCGGTGTTGTGCCTGCGCATCGGCGACTCCGACACGTCCGGCTCGCCCTGGAGCAGGGCCATGCCCAGACGCTGCGTCATCAGCTTGTGCGCCTGGTAAAGATCGCGACGGGTCTGCATCCCACCTCCGTCTCGCCGGACACGCGGTCGTCGACAGCATAGAAGCGTGATCGCGGAACGGCCTCACCGGAGTCGACGGTGAGGCGATGGTGAACGGCGGCCGTCCACAACGTTTCCGATCTTCGAAAGCATACTGAACAGGCTCGACGGACGCGTGGAACAGCCGGGATCAGGTGATAGGAGATATCACGAAAGGGTTGTCGATCTCTGGAGGATGGCGCGTGACCCAGGACAGATACGTCACGTCGAAAGCGATCAAGGCGATCGGCGCCGAGCTGGACGCCGACGTCATTCCGGAGATCAAGGAGTTGCGCCTGATCCTGGGCAGCACCGACCTGGGAGGCCTCGGCTGGGGCGCCGTCGGCGAGCTGCTGATCGGCCTCCGCTACCGCCATGTCCAGGAGACCGTCGAGGAGAAGTTCGCGCAGGCGGTGGCGGTGCTGGAGTCCTGGCAGGAGGCGCTGGACGTGGTCGAGACCAACTGGCGGACCGCCGAGGACAGAAGCGTCGTCGTCTACCAGTGATTCGGAAGGTCTGACATGCCGGTGCCGCCGGGAAAGAAGCCGACCCCCCTGACCGCGACCAGGAGCGCGAAGGGGGTGATGGTCAACTCCGCGAAGATCCTCAGCAGCCTGGAGAAGGGGACCAGACTGATGCCCACGGCCTGGGCGGGGGTGGCGATCGCGGCGACCGCGGCTGCCAACGTGCCCGGGATGGCCGACATCTACAACAACTGGACCTCTCTCCACTCGCGCCTCGACACCGCCGTCAAAAGCTACCTGGCCGACCTGAAGACCAGGGGCAAGGACGGCTGGATCGCCGAGGACCGCGACGCGTTCGACGACGCCGTCCAGAAATACCAGGAGGAACTGGAGAGCCTGCGCGGCTACATCAAGAACATCGCCGACATCGTGGACGAGCTCGGCGACTCCTATCGCGCCTACTGGGTGGCGATCGGCCAGCTCGCCGTGCTCCTGCTCGCCCTCTCCGGGATCGCCGCCCTCATGCTCGCGACGCCCTTCGCGAGCTCGGCCGTCCTCAATCTGCGGATGCTCGGCCTCCTGGCCAGCAGGATGATCGCCGCCTCGACCGGCGCCCTCGGCAAGACCATCGTCAGCGTGGTCAGCAGCAGCATGTCTCTCTACTTCTCCGGCAAGGCGTGGATGCAGTCGTTCAACCTGGAGCCCACCGGTCTGGCGAAGGTCGATTTCACCCAGGCCCGGATCAGGACCAACGGCCTGCCGCCCTTCCAGACGCCGCCGCCCCAGCAGCCCGGACAGGCGCCCCACCTTCCCGCGTACGGAACATTCGAGTGGCTGTCCCCCAAGAAGGAACTCCCGGAGCATTACAAGTGACGAACTTCAACCCTGACCACCTGCGCCTGGAAAGCCTGGAAGACCTGGAAGAGGTCGTACGGCAGAGCGAGGAGGCACTGACCCGGCTCGGCGGCGTCCACAGTGAACTGGCGGCCGTCACGGGTGAGGGGTCCGGCGCCGACGGACTCGCCCGGGCCGTCGTCGACGGCGTCGGCCGCATTCAGCGGATCACCTTCGAGCCGCGCATCACGCGTCTGGACAGCCATCTGATCGCCGAAGCGGCGACGGAGGCGGTCCGGGCCGCCCAGGAGGACGCTCAGCGCCAGAACGAGGAGTTGCTCCGGGCGGCGACGGGAGGCGAGCCGCTCACCCTCGACATGGACCAGGCACGCCGGCAGTTCGAGGAGATCGGCGAGGACCTGGTGCGTGCCCTGCGCGACCTGGGAGACAAGGCGTGACCGGCCGGAACCCGGCCGGCTGGGACCGGACCGCGCCGCAGGCCGTCAATCTTCGGACTTGGGGTTGAGGCCCTCGACGACCTTGTCGACCTGAGGGTCCGGCACGTCCTTGTAGAAAGCTCCGATCTCGCGTTTGGGGGCGATCCAGTTGGTGGGGGGTTTGGTGGAGATCTCGGCCTTCTGGAAGTCGATTTTCAGGCCTCCGGTCGGCTTGATGCTGGACATGCTGTTGAACTTGCCGCCGAGGGCGGCCAGAGCGTGGCCGGCCAGGGCCAGATAGGCGCCGAGGGCCGCTGTCACCTTGCCGACGAGACCATTCGTAATGGCGCTGAGTCGCTTGAGCTGCACCTGTGCCGCCACCACCGTGGCCGGGGATGCAGTGGACATGCGCACGACGGCCAGAATATAGATCAAGACGATGCCGGAAAGTGCGGCGATGTGTTTCCAGTAGTCGTAGTACGCCTCGCGGACCGCGTCTATCTTGCCTTCCATGGTGTAGCAGATGCCGCTGAGCTTCTGTAATTCGGCGCCGAACGTGGTGGCCGAGGCGAGAAACGCCTCGCGGTCGTCGGCCTGCCAGTCCCCGCGGCACAGGAAGACCGCGTTGCCGATGACGCCGGGATATTTGACCTCAAGCTCTTTGGCGAGGGCCTGCCAGTTCGACCTGGCGTCGCCCATCCCGTCGACGTTCGCGACGGCCGTGGTGACGATGGCCACCGCCGTCATCAGGCTGGGAACAAGCCTGCAGCTCGTCTTGAGCGTGTCGAGTGCCACCTTGGACTCGGCCTTCAGCGCGGCCGTCGCCGCGGCTACCGCCTTCGCCTCACGGGCGGGATGGACAAAACTTATCGGATTCGTCATATGTACTTGACCGTGCTCGCCTCTTCGGCGCCTCTCCAGTTCCTTTGGATGATCTCCAACGCCTCGATCCAGCCTTCGAGGACGTCGATGGCGCTGTCGGCGAATTCCTTGATGTCGTTCTGGGCGGCTCCGTACTTGTAGGAGAGTGCCGTGCCCAGCACGCCGAATTCAGGAAAGCCGATACTGGTGTCATTGATGTCCGATTTGAGCTGCCTGAAGGCCGGAATTGATTCCTCGTTGAGGTTGCGCTGAATTTTCTCGATGCAACTTGAGGTGACGTATTTGTCCTGAGTCATGTATTGACTTGCCTCCGGATCTGTGTGTACCGGATCTTCCCTTACCCATTTCCCGGGCGGGGGGCGACATTTACATTGATTTAACAGTATCTTCGCTTTGGACTTATGTCAGTAGCGCTCGAGCAATCTGATTGTCACTCAATGTTCAGGAGGGCGTGCGGTGTTCGATCCCACCAACTTTGAGCTGGAAGACCTGGAGCGGTTCAGCCGGGACGCGGAGCAGGAGATACGGCGCCTCGCCGGCATCGAAGGCGAGCTCCGGGAGATACACGGCACCGGAACGGGTGCCGACGGGATGATCAGCGTGACCGCCAACGGCTCAGGGCAGGTGGAGAAGATCGACCTCAACCCCCGAGTGATGCGGCTGGACAGCCACGTCCTGGCGGCGGAGCTCATGAAGGCGATCGACGCGGCCCGAGCGGACGGGGAGCGCAAGACCAGCGAACTTCTGAGCGGCGCGGGCATCTCCGCCGACACGCCGAACCTCGACGAGCTGCAGGAGCGGATGACCGTGACCTACGAGGAGTTCGCTCGCTCCATGGACGGTCTCTCACGGCGTCTGGACCGTGGCTGAGCGGGAGACCTGGCCTTTTCCGGATCCTGTCTCGTTCCGGCGGACACTCCGCTGGAGGCCTTCACACGCGGAGAGTCCCTTCCCTGGCAGGTGCGAGGGAAGGGACTCTCGTCATCGGAGCCGGAACTTATCGGAGCCGGAGCCGGATTATCCGCAGTTGGCCCAGCTGCTGGTGCCGGTGCTGCCGCCGGGGCCGCCGCCGCTGAAGCGGACGCACTTGCCCTTGGAGGAGAGGATGACGCCTCCGGCGTAGTACTCGTAGTTGCCGCGTTCGGTCTTGGCGCCGCCGCCCTGGACTTCGAGGGTGGCCCAGACGGAGGTGGCGGTGCCGACGTCGGCGGTCTTCATGGTGACGACGCAGAAGGCGACCCCGACTCGGAAGGCGAGCCCGACGCAGAAGCCCCCGCAGGCTCAGCCG
>NZ_NGFP01000152.1 GCF_002149035.1 Streptosporangium minutum | reverse complement strand
GGCCGAGGGCCGGTGCGACGGCCCGGGCACGGCACCCCCGTGCCCGGGCCGTCTCACGACGTCCCCCACGTGCTCCGGCTCGCCGGGGACACCCCGCCACCTCGTGACGTTCATCCCGGGCGGAGACTCACCCCAGGTAGTCGCGCAGTGCCCGGGCGCGGACCGGGTGGCGCAGCTTGGACATGGTCTTGGACTCGATCTGGCGGATCCGTTCCCGGGTGACGCCGAACACCTTGCCGATCTCGTCGAGGGTCTTGGGCTGGCCGTCGGCCAGCCCGAACCGCAGGCGCACCACCCCGGCCTCGCGCTCGGACAACGCGTCCAGCACCGCGTGCAGCTGCTGCTGCAGCAGGACGAAGGTCACCGCCTCCTCGGGCAGGATCGCCTCGGAGTCCTCGATCACGTCGCCGAACTCGGCATCGCCCTCGGCGCCCAGGGGGGTGTGCAGGGAGATCGGCTCACGCCCGTACTTCTGCACCTCGGTGATCTTCTCCACCGTCATGTCCAGCTCGGCGGCGAGCTCGTGCGGGCTGGGCTCGCGGCCGAGGGTGACCATCATCTGCCGCTGCACCCGGGCCACCTTGTTGATCACCTCGACCATGTGCACCGGGATCCGGATGGTGCGGGCCTGGTCGGCCAGCGCGCGGGTGACGGCCTGCTTGATCCACCAGGTGGCGTAGGTGGAGAACTTGAACCCCTTGGTGTAGTCGAACTTCTCGGCCGCGCGGATCAGTCCGAGGTTGCCCTCCTGGATCAGGTCGGCGAAGGCCATGCCACGGCCGGTGTGGCGCTTGGCGATCGAGACGACCAGCCGGAGGTTGGCCTCCAGCAGGTGGTTCTTGGCGCGCATGCCGTCTTCGGCCAGCCATTCCAGCTCCGCCCGCACATCCGCGGACGGCGCCTTGGCGTCGGTGCCGAGGGACTCGGCGGCGAACAGCCCGGCCTCGATGCGCCGGGCGAGCTCGACCTCCTGCTCGGCCGACAGCAGCGCGACCTTGCCGATCCGCCGGAGGTAGTCCTTGACCGGATCGGAGCTGGCGGCGGTCGCCGCGGCATTGGAGGCGCGGTCCTCTTCGTCGTGGTCGGACAGGATCAGCACGTCGTCATCGATGGTGGTCGTCACAGCGGCGGCACCTTTCCCGGGGCGAAACCTGTGCCGATCACGGTACGTCCCCGGCGGGCATGCTATGGTCGCCGCCGCCTCCGCGGCCGCCGCCCTGACGGCCGCGGCCCGCTGCCCATCTGGCCGGTGGGAGCGCGGCCACCCGCGCCCGACGGCTCGCCGCCGGCCAGTACGCGGGCGGTCGGCGGGCCGTCGAGGAGGGCGTTGAGGATCCGTCGTCGACGTGCCGCCCGGCGATCACTTGACGACCCAGTAGAAGGGTGATGGAATCCTCGGTCAGCGTCGCGGTGCACCCGGTGAAGAGACCGCCGTGGGCATGGAGGCGCCGAACCGTGGGACAACCATGGATACACCCATCGAGCCGAACGGCCGCCTGGCGGCGTTCGGCAACCAGTTGATCGACGTCCATCTCTGGCTCCGCGAGGAGCTGGCCCGGCTCCGTGAGGACGTCGACTCCCACCTCGACGGCCGCGGCGGGCGGCCCCGCGAGCTGCGGGCGCACTGCCTGGCGTTCTGCTCGGCACTGAGCCGGCACCACACCGGGGAGGACGGCGGGGCGTTCCCCGCCCTGGCGGAGCGGTTTCCCGAACTGCGCCCCACGCTCCAGGAGCTGGAGCGCGACCACCACATCGTGGCCGGGATCCTGCAGCGGCTGGAAGAGCTGCTCGGCGGCCTCGGGGCCGGAACGGATCCGGCCGAGGCGCGGCGCGTGCGAGCCGAGCTGGACGGCCTGGCCGCCCTGCTGGAGTCGCACTTCGTCTACGAGGAGAAGCGGCTCGTCGCGGCCCTCAACGCGCTGAGCGTCCCGAGCTGGGACGGTTCGAGGCCCGACTTCCTGCTGACCGACGCCGGCGCCGTACCCGATCCGGGCGTCCCCGCCGACTGAAGGCGCCGGCCCATGCCCCCGCGCCGTGGCTGCGGGCCTTCGGCGCGGCGTACGGATCTCAGCGGGCGGGCAGCGGGATGGTCCCGGCGGCGGTGAGCAGGGCGACGACGAGCACGGCCGCCAGGACCGCCCAGGTGAGGGGATGGCCGAGGTTCATCGTCCAGCTGGCGCCGCCTGCCCGCTGGTGCACGTAGAGGGCCGGGTCGGCGCGGTTGGCGTAGACGAACCCGCCGAGGTGCCAGTGCCGGTCGTCGTCGCGCTGCACGAGATGGGAGTCCTCGGCCTCCTCACCGGGCTCCGGCGGGAGCCGATGCCCGGCCTGCCCGACGCGGAGCTCGAAGACGATCCAGGCCACCAGGGCGGCGCCCAGGGGCAGGTAGGTGACGACGGTCACGATCACCGAGGGCCGCAGGATCTCCCAGATCTGCAGGGCGATGAGGAACACGCTCAGGTTCGCGCACGCGGCGGTGGCGAAGGCGAGCCTGATCACCCCCTTCAGGTAGGCGCGGTAACGGCGGGCGGACCCGGCGGGGCGGGCGGCGTCGAGCTCCGGGCGGGCACGCGTCAGCCCGGCGGCCAGCAGCGGCATGAGCACGGTGAGGACGGCCTGGACCAGGACGGGAGCGAAGGCGGCCGGCGGGGTGGTGCTCACGCGGTGTACGAGGTCCACGCCCATCCCGCGCTGGGTGGGCAGGGTCGCCGGCAGCCCGCCGTACCGTGTGATCCCCGTGACCGTGCCGGCGATCAGGAGGAGGGCGGCGGGAGCGAGCCAGAGCCACGGCACGCGTACGGGATCGGTGCGCAGCGTGGTGTCCGCGGTGACGCCCTGCCGGCTTCCGGCGTACCAGTTCCCGCGGCGCTTGGCCGTCCGCACCGCGCGGGACGCCCGATGGTAGGCGACCGCGTCGGCCAGCACCAGAACCGCCGGAGCGAGAGCCGGCACCCGCTCGGACCCGCCGAGCATGAGCAGCGGAGGCGAGACGAGCGCGGCGAGCACGCCCAGGCCGAGGACGCGGCGCGTGTAGAGGCGGCGCTGCTCGGTGACGGCCTGGTCGGTGACGCGTCCGGGAGGGACGCGCACGCCGAACGGCAGGCTTGGGCGCGCCAGCGCGGGCATCGCCCATGCCGCCGCCGTGACCAGCGCGACGAGCAGCAGGTCGGCGACGAGCAGCATGGTCATGTCATTGATCCCTTCGGTGTTGCGAACGACTCCAGCACGTTACCCGCGCGTTGCTGGACCTCCTGCGGGGAGAGCCCCTGGGCGACGGCCTCGGCGAGCAGCGTGCGCAGCCTGCTCTGCCATTCGTCGGCGAAGCCGGCTTCGGGCGGGCCGGACAGCCGGTCGCGCCGGACCACGGCGCCGCTCTTGCGGTTGATCCGGATGAATCCCTGCCGGCGTAGCAGGTCGTAGGCCTTGTTCACGGTGTGGAAGTTGATCGCCAGATCCACACCCAGCTGCCGGGTGGAGGGCAGGGCCGCGCCGGCCGTCAGGTCGCCGTCGGCGATGGCTTCCACGATCCGATCCCGGATCTGCTGGTAGATCGGGACCTCGCTGTCGAGATCGAGCGTCAGTTGCACGGCGCTAACTATAGCTGTTATACAAATAATAGAACAGATACATGAGATGGGACATTCTGATGACGATGACGAACCAGGTGATGGTTCAGGGCCTGACCAGGCGCTTCGGCCAGGTGGCCGCCGTCACCGATCTGAGCTTCACGGTGGAGCCGGGGGCGGTGACCGGCTTCCTGGGCCCGAACGGCGCCGGGAAGACCACGACCCTGCGCATGCTCCTGGGGCTGGTCCGGCCCACGTCGGGCACCGCGACGATCGGCGGCAGACGGTACGCCGACCTCCCTCACCCCGCCCGCACGGTCGGTGCGGTTCTCGACGCGTCGAGCTTCCACCCGGGCCGTAGCGCGCGGAACCATCTGCGCGTCTACGGCGACATGATCGGCTGCTCCGAGCGCCGGATCGACGAGGTCGTGGACCTGCTGGGCATGCCGGAGTTCGCCGACCGCCCGGTCCGCGGGTTCTCGACCGGGATGCGGCAACGGCTCAACCTCGCCACCGCGATGCTGGGCGATCCCCCCGTGCTGGTGCTCGACGAGCCCAGCAACGGGCTCGACCCGGAAGGCATCGCCTGGCTGCGCCGCTTCCTCCGCGCGATGGCCGCCGAGGGCCGCACCGTCCTGGTCTCCAGTCACGTGCTGAGCGAGGCCGAGCAGATGGTCGACCAGGTCCTCGTCATCCGCCGCGGGCGGCTGATGAGCGCCGGGCCGCTGGCCGGCCTGACCGGCGATGGATCCACCCTCGAGCAGGCGTTCCTGCGTCTGACAGAAGGTGCGGCATGAGGCGGCTCGTCAAGGCGGAGTTCCGCAGGCTGTTCACGACGGCGCTGTGGAGATGGGGGCCGCTCGCCGCCGTCGTCTGCGGCGGCGTCCTGGTCGGCCTGGCCACGCTGGTCGGGCCGGAGAACTTCGAACCTTCGATGCCGGGCGTGCGGACCGAGGAGGGCGTCCGCACGGTCCTCAGCCTGACCGGCCTCACCGTGATCGTCCCCGCGCTGTTCGGGGCGACCGCTGTGACCTCGGAATACCGGCACAAGACGATCACCTTCACCTTCCTGTTCGCCCCCCGGCGGCAGACCGTGCTGGCCGCGAAACTGCTCACGTACGCGGTCGCGGGAGCGGCCTACGGCCTGGTGGTCACCACGTCCGCCGCCGTCGGCCTGTACGGCGGAGCCGCGCTGCGGGGGGTGAGCGTCGGCGCCGGACCGGGCACGGTCGCCGAACTCCTGCTCCGCCTGGCCGCAGCCATGACCGTCTACACCATGCTGGGCGTCGGGATCGGAGCGCTGCTGCGCAACCAGACGGCGGCCCTCGCGGCCCTCGGTCTGTATCTCTACATGGTCGAACACGCGCTGGCGCTGATTCCCGGCGTCAACCTCATCTATCCCTACCTGCCGGGCGGGGCCACCGCCGCGCTGACCAACTTCAACCTGATCACCCAGGCGGCCGAGGAGATCTCCGTCTCCTCGGCACAGCTCCTGCCGCCGGTGCTCGGCGCGCTCGTCCTGGCGGCCTACGCCGTCACGGCCACCGCGCTGGCGATCGGCGTCCCCATGCGCCGCGACGTGACCTAGTCGCTACTGCCCTGAGAGGGCCCGGCCCTGAGAGGGCCCGGTGCGACGGGGGCAGGCCGCGCCGGGCGATGTGCCGGTGGCAGCGGCCCGCGGGCAGGGGGGCGGCCGGCGGGACGCGGTCCGGTTGGACGGGTTCGGCTAAGGTGCAGGGGAAAGCGCCGGTCCAGCCATCCGTCGACGGCTGCGGCCGGCACGGTTACTTCGTACGGGAGACCGCGCACGTTGTCTGGGAAACGCGAACACGCAGAGCCCGCCTCCGAGGGAGGCCGCCTCAGCCTGCGAGCCGACTGCGAGAGCTGCTTCGCGCTGTGCTGTGTCGTGCCGGCGTTCTCGGCCTCGGTGGACTTCGCGATCGACAAGAAGGCCGGGCAGGCCTGCCCCAATCTGCAGCAGGACTTCCGCTGCGGCATCCACACCCGCCTCAGGCAGCGAGGTTTTCAGGGCTGCACCGTCTACGACTGCTTCGGCGCCGGGCAGAAGGTCTCCCAGGTCACGTTCGGCGGCCTGGACTGGCGGCGGTCCCCCCGGACCGCGAAGCAGATGTTCGAGGTGTTCCCGATCATGCGGGACCTCCACGAGCTGCTCTGGTACCTGACCGAGGCGCTGACACTGCGACCGGCCCGCCCGCTCCACGCTGAGCTCGGCCTCGCGCTGGAACAGACCGAACGCCTCACTCACGACGGCCCCGGCGCTCTCGTCGAACTGGACGTGGCAGCCCACCGGCGAGACGTCAACGCCCTGCTGCTGCGCGCGAGCGAGCTCGTGCGGGCCGAGGTCCGGCACAAGAAGAAGGACCGCAGAGGAGCCGACCTCATCGGCGCCAAGCTCAAAGGCGCCGACCTCAGGGGCGCCAACCTCAGAGGGGCCTATCTCATCGGGGCCGACCTCAGGGGCGCCGACCTGAGAATGGCCGACCTCATCGGGGCCGACTTCAGAGGCGCCGACCTCAGGGGCGCCGACCTCACCGAGAGCATCTTTCTCATCCAATCCCAACTCGACGCGGCGAAGGGTGACAACGCGACCAGGCTGCCGCCGTCGCTCACGCGGCCGGCGCACTGGTAGCCGCCCGGCCGCGTGAGCGACGGCGGCAGGCCGGAGCGCGCGGCGGCCGGGGGCCTTTCCGCGTCCGCTTCACCGCTGATGACCGTCCCGGGACGTGGCAGGGCAGCCCGGCCGCCGACATCTCGGACGGGCGCCCTACCGGCCGCTAGCATGGAGTGTTCTTTTGCCGCTTCCGGTGTTCGAGACCACTGGACGGGAGCGCCGCGAGTCCTGCGGCAAGAACATCCGACCATCGAGCCCGGAAGGCCCTGACCCCGAACATGGCCCCTGTCACCGTCGTGATCCCCACGTTCAACGAGGTGGACAATCTTCCGCTGATCGCGGAGGCGTTGCTCGCGTTGCCGCTTGACGGCTTGCGGCTCCTGGTCGTCGACGACAATTCCCCGGACGGCACGGGCAAGGTGGCCGACGAACTGGCCGCCGCGCATCCCGGCCGGGTCGGCGTGGTGCACCGGCCGGGCAGGGAAGGGCTCGGGCGCGCTTACGTCGAAGGCCTGAAGACCGCGCTCTCGGACGGAGCGGAGTTCGTGGTGCAGATGGACGCCGACTTCTCGCATCCCGTCGACGCCGTTCCGCGCCTGCTCGGGACCGCGCAGGCGACAGGGGCGGCGTGCGTGATCGGCAGCCGGTACGTGCCGGGCGGGACGCTGGCCGCCGAGTGGAGCCGGCGGCGGCGGGCCCTGTCGGCGTGGGCGAACTTCTACGTCCGCACCATCCTGCGCGTCAGGCTGCGGGATGTGACCGCCGGGTTCAAGATCTGGCGGGCCGAAAGCCTCGCCGCGCTGGACCTCGGGGAGATCTCCTCGGGCGGCTACAGCTTCCAGGTGGAGATGCACTACCGGGCGACCAGGGCGGGGATGACGATCGTTGAGATTCCCATCCACTTCTCCGATCGCCGGGCGGGCAGTTCGAAGATGAGCCTGCGGGTGCAGTTGGAGTCGGCGCTGATGCCGTGGCGGCTGAGATTCAGGAGCGGAGAGCGGGCGCGCGGGAACCGCGGGTGAGGGATCCATGGGAGCGGAACGCGGGGCTTGTCCGTCGTCGCGGACACCGGCCGGCCGGCGGTGGTGCGGTCGGGTCGGGCGGGGCTCAGGCGAGCTGCTTGTAGTAGAAACTGCAGTCTTCGGGGGAGCCGGCCGGGTCGACGGCGTAGCCGGGGACGATGCCGTAGCGGGTCCAGCCGGCGGCGCGGTAGAGATGGTCCGCGGCGCTGCCGGTCACGGTGTCCAGGAGCAGGAGGGTGGCTCCGGTCTGGGCGGCGGCCTGCTCGGCGTGGGCGAGGAGCGCGCGGGCCAGGCCCCGGCCGCGGGCGTCGCGGTGGACCATGAGCTTGACGATCTCGGCGCGGTGCCGGCCGTTGGGCTTGCGCTCCAGGGCGAGGCTGACGGTGCCGGCGATGCCGCCGGGCCCGCGGGCGACCCAGACGACGAGGCTGCCGTCGGATACGGCGGGCTGCTGGGCGTGCCACCAGGCCGCCGCCCCGTCCTGGTCGAAGGGGGACAGGAAACCGAGGGAGGAGCCGTCGGCGACGACGTCGGCGAGGAGGCCGGCCAGGCTCTTCACGCTGTGGTGGAAGTCGTCTGCGGACAGCCGGGTGATGGTGTGCAATGTGAGATTCCCTGTCATGTGTGGTGAGGGGAAGGCCGGGAGCGTGCGAGGCGACGCGGTACGGCCTCGGGGCCGAGGAGACCGGTGACCGAGGGGTGGGCCAGGTCCGGGACCGGCGGCACCGCGGACGCGCCGGACCGTGCCCGGCGCGCCGTTCATGCCGTTCACGGCATGGCGGTGATCAGGGCGTCTGCTGTCCGCGGCGTGGCGGTGATCAGGGCGTATGCCGTTCGCGGTGGGGTGATCAGGGCGTCTGCCGTTCACGGCAGGACGATCACCAGGGCGTAGCGGACCGGATCGGGGCCCGGGCAGTGGAACCGCGACCGGTCCCACAACCGGAAACGCAGGCAGTCTCCCGCCCGGATCTCGTGCACGCCGCCGCCCGCGGTGACCTCCAGTGTGCCCTCCAGCACCCAGATGTGCTGTTCCAGGCCCGGTACGGGCGGCCCGTCGTAGGAGATGTCCGCGCCCGGTCGCAGAACACCCTCGACGATCTCGCCTCGCAGCCCGGGATGGGGTGGGGACACCGACCGCCGGGTGAAGCCCGATGCCTCATCCCGCCACACCACCTGCTGGTCGGCCCGCACCATCTGCGGTGGTTCCGACTCCGCCTCGGCCAGCAGCTGCGACATCGTCCGCCCGTACGCCGCGCACAGCCTGCCCAGCATCGCCGCCGTCGGACTGATCTCCATCCGCTCCAGCCGCGACAGCGTCGAGCGGCTCACACCCGTGCGCTGGGCCAGCTCCTCCAGCGACCAGCCGCGCTCCACCCGCAGCTGTGCGAGCCGATCCGCCAAGCGGGCCTCCACCTGCTCGGAACCGGGGCTCCGGAACGCGGCCTCCAGATTTCTCATATATGGGACGGTATCTCAAAATAGGGAAATCGGCCACGGGTCAGATGGAACGTCGCAAGATCTTGTCGCACCGGCCGTGTCCCCGTCTGTGGTCGGGCTCGCCATGGCCGTGATCCTCGACACCCCGGCGTCGGGCTGGGCCTGCTTGAGGCTGTCGGCGGTGGCGGTGGCTCGGAGGAGGGGTCAGGGGGCGCCGGGCGTGCGGGTGGTGAATGCGGCCAGCAGGTCGTCCAGCCCTCCCTTGACGCGCTCGGCCGTCACCCCGTGGTCGCGCAGGCGGTGCGCGAGCAGCGGGGCGGCCAGCGGGGCAAGCAGGGCGTCGGCCAGGACGTAGGCGTCGGCTCCGGGCCTGGCCTGGGCGATGAGCATCGACAGGTGGGCGTGATAGCCGTCGTAGGCGCCGCCGAAGCGGGCGAGCGGGGCCGCCGTCTCGGCCATCAGCAGCAGATCCAGCTGCTCCACGGTCCGGTCGGTCAGGGCGTGCAGGAAGGCGCGGATGCGGGCCGGCGCCTCGACGCCGGGCCCGAGCGGCGGCGGGCCCTCGATGAAGGCCGTCTGGAACTCACGCTCCCGCTCGTCGATGAGTGCGTAGGCCAGTCCGGAGCGATCGCCGAACCGGCGGTACAGCGTGCCGACGCCGACTCCCGCGGCGGCGGCCACCTCGGCCATCGACAGCCCCTCGACACCGTGAGTGGCGACGATCTCGGCGGCGGCGGTGAGGATCTTCATCCGGTTGCGCGCCGCGTCGGCCCGCTCGCGTCGCGGGCTCGTCATGCCGTTCACGGTCACAGGGTACTGGACGACTTGCAAACGGAATTGATTCCGGTTTATGTTTAAACGGAACTGATTCCGGATAAGGGAGACATCATGACACGCAGAGTCGCGCTCGTCACCGGGGGAAGCCGTGGGATCGGCGCCGCCATCGCCGTGCGGCTGGCCGCCGAAGGCGCCGACGTGGTGATCACATACGCGCGCTCGGCGGAGCGGGCGGCGGCGGTCGTCAAGGAGATCGAGGCCGCCGGCGCCCGCGGGCTGGCCATGGCCGCGGATTCCGCCGACGCCGGTGCGCTGGTGGCGGCGGTCGAGCGCACGGTCGCCGAGTTCGGGCGGATCGACATCGTGGTCAGCAGCGCCGGCATCGCTCCGTCCGGGCCGCTGGAGGAGGTGACGCTCGCCGAGGTCGACAACACCCTCGCGATCCATGCCCGCGCCTCGTTCGTGCTGGCGCAGGCAGCCGCCCGGCACATGGGTCCGGGCGGCCGGATCATCTGCATCGGCAGCAGTTTCGTCGAACGCGTGCCGTACCCGGGGTGGACTCTCTACGCGATGAGCAAGTCCGCGCTGATCGGCCTGACCAAGGGCCTCGCCAGGGACCTGGGGCCGCGGGGGATCACGGCCAACCTCGTCCATCCCGGTTCGACCGACACCGAGATGAACCCGGCCGACAGCCCGGAAGCGGCGGAGGAGCGACGCTATACCGCCCTGGATCGTTACTGCAGCCCCGGTGACATCGCCGCCACCGTCGCCCATCTGGCGGGCGAGGGCGGCAGGAACATCACCGGCGCCGCCATCACCGTCGACGCGGGCACCACGGCCTGACCGCCACGGCCTGGACGCCGGTCCTCCCGGAGACCGTCCGGGCCGCCGCGCTCGAACGCTCGGCCCGATCGGCGTTACCGGCCCCACGTCCCTCGACGGGTGACGGAGCCGGGTGACGGAGACGGGTGACAGGGCGGACGCCGTACGGCCGCCCGGTCCGGAGCCCGCGAGGACGTGCGGGGCGTCGGGACGGCGTCGCGTTAAGCTGTGGGGTGTGAGGGCGCCGCGCCGTTGGGCGGAGCCCGCGGCGGTGGGGCCCGCCGTGCCCGAACCGCGGTACTCCGCTGCCGTCAACGGTCCCTACCCGTGACAGCACATGCCCGTCTTCGCGGGCGCACGCCACGTGTGGGGAGAGGACATGCGTTCGGATCAGGTGAGGTTCGCGACAGTGACCGAGCCCGTCGGCCCCGATGCCGAGCTCGCCGACGCGCGTCGGCGGGGCGAGCTGCGCCGCTCGCATTACGGCGTGCTCGCGATGGTCGCCGCGGGCGGCGCGATCGGCGCGGGCGCCCGCTACGGGGCGGCCCTGCTCTGGCCGACCGCCGCCGGTTCCTTTCCGTGGACCACGCTGGGCGTCAACGCCTCCGGCTGCCTGGTCATCGGGATCCTCCTGGTGACCCTGACCGAGGTGTGGACGGCGCCGGCCTGGGTGCGGCCGTTCCTCGCCACCGGCGTGCTGGGCGGATACACCACCTTCTCCACCTACTGTCTGGAGATCGAACGCCTGGTGGCCGCCGACCGGGCCGAGTCGGCGTTGGCCTACCTGGCGGTGACGCTCCTGACGGCCCTGGTCGCGGTGACGGCCGGCGCGTGGACCACCCGACGGCTGCTGGTGAGCAGGTCGGCAAGGAGGGCGTGATGACTCTGTCCGGACGGGCCCTGCGGCTGACGGTCTTCGTCGACGACACCGACACCTGGCACCACCGCCCCATGTACACCGAGATCGTGCACCGCGCGCACGCCGCCGGGCTGGCCGGGGCGTCGGTCTTCCGGGGCATGGAGGGTTTCGGCGCCACCCAGGTCGTGCACACCACCCGGCTGCTGTCGATGGCCGACGACCTGCCGGTGGCCGTCGTCGTCGTCGACACCGAAGAGAAGGTCCGCGCGTTCCTGCCCCAGCTGGACGAGTTGCTCATCGAGGGGCTGGCCGTCCTGGACGAGGTTGAGGTCGTTCACTACCGAGGCCGGCGGGCGGCATGGTGAACTGGCTGCTGGTGCTGCTCGGCGGCGCGGTCGGCGCGCCGTTGCGCTACCTGACCGACCGGGCCGTGCAGGCCCGCCACGACACGGTCTTCCCGTGGGGCACCTTCACCGTCAACGTGACCGGTTCGATGATCCTGGGAGTGCTGGCCGGGGCGGTGCTGGCCGGGGCGGTGGGCAACGCCGCGCAGCTGCTGCTGGGCACCGGACTGTGCGGGGCGCTGACCACGTACTCGACGTTCTCGTACGAGACGCTGCGGCTGGCCGAGACCGGCGCGGTGTTCCTCGCCGTGGCCAACGTCGCGGCCTCGGTCGTCGCCGGTCTGGGCGCGGTGTTCATCGGCCTCACGCTCGCCCAGGCCGTCTTCGGATGAGACGCCCGCCGGGCCGCCGCCGGCGGCGCAGAAGAAAACCCGAGAAAGCCGTCGCCGGATGTCGAGGACCAGCCTCCCGCTCCGACCGATGGGTGACAGCGCGCCCGCGGGGCGCCCGCAACCGAGGGAGACCCGAGATGAAGTACGTAGCGATGATCTACGGTAACCAGGCCAAGTGGGACTCCTTCTCGGCTGAGGCGTGGCCGGAGGCCATCGCCCGGCAGGAGGCGTTCAACGAGAAGTACCGGCAGACCGGTGAACTGCTGGGCGCCTACGGCCTGGCGGACGCGGCCGCCGCCATGCTCGTGCGGCGCAAGGACGGGGCGCCGGCGGTCACCGATGGGCCGTACCTGGAGACCAAGGAGTATCTCGCCAGCTTCTACCTGCTGGACTGCGAGAGCGAGGAGCGCGCGCAGCGGATCGCGGCGGACATGCCCTTCGCCGACGTGGAGCCGGTCGAGCTCTGGCCGATCCTGCACGAGTCCGCGGCGGACCTGTGAGCGTGGACCGGAGCGCCGAGGACCTGATGCGCGAGCTGGCGCCGCAGGTCCTCGGCGCGCTGGTCCGCCGCTACGGCGTCTTCGACGCCTGTGAGGACGCCGTCCAGGAGGCGCTGCTCGCCGCCGCGCTCCAGTGGCCGGCCGAGGGGACGCCGGACAACCCCAGGGGCTGGCTGGTCACCGTCGCCTCGCGCAAGCTGGTGGATCAGGTACGCAGCGAACAGGCGAGGCGGCGGCGCGAGGACCGCATCGCCCTGGGCACCCCGCAGGCGGAGCTGCTCAGTCATGCCGCCGACGCCGAGCCGGGCACGGATCGTGACGACTCCCTGGCGCTGCTGTTGCTCTGCTGCCATCCGGCGCTGTCCGATCCCAGCCGGATCGCGCTGACGCTGCGCGCCGTCGGCGGCCTGACCACAGCCCAGATCGCCGCGGCGTTCCTGGTGCCGGAGGCGACCATGGCCCAGCGCATCAGCCGGGCCAAGCAGACCATCAAGGACTCCGGCATACCGTTGCGCATGCCGGAGGAGGCTGGCCCGGCCGACCAGGCCGACCAGGCCGGCCGGGCCGAACGGCTGGACGCGGTGCTGCACGTGCTGTACCTGATCTTCAACGAGGGGTACACCGCCACGGGCGGTGCCGATCTGACCGCGCCGGCGCTGTCAGCCGAGGCGATCCGGCTCACCCGGCTGCTGCGCCGCCTGCTGCCCGACGACGGCGAGGTGGCGGGGCTGCTCGCTTTGATGCTGCTCACCGACGCGCGCCGGCCCGCGCGCACCGGGCCCGGAGGCGACCTGGTGCCGCTGGCCGAGCAGGACCGCGGTCAGTGGGATCGCCGGCTCGTCGCCGAGGGAATCGACCTGATCAGCCGGACCCTGCCCCGGGGGCGGGTCGGCCCCTACCAGCTGCAGGCGGCCATCGCCGCCGTCCATGCCGAGGCCGAGCATGTCGACGCCACCGACTGGCCGCAGATCCTCGTGCTGTACGGACTGCTGGAGCGGATCGCGCCGAACCCGATGGTCACCCTCAACCGCGTGGTCGCCGTCGCCATGGTGCACGGCCCCGCCGCCGGCCTGGACCTGCTCGCCACCCTGGAGTCCGACAAGCGGCTGGCACGCCACCACCGCCTGCTCGCGACCCGCGCCCACCTGCTGGAACTGCTCGGCGAGCACGACGCCGCCGCGGACGCCTACCGCGACGCCGCCCGGCACACCACCAGCGCGCCGGAGCGGCGCCACCTCGCCTCCCGTGCGGCACGACTCGTACCCGAGCGGAACTGAGACGCCCCGGAAGGAGGTCTCTCCATGACCGGCCACACGAGGCGCAGGGAAACCGCCGCCGGGCAGGATCCGGGCCGTCGCGGGCCGGGCCGGTCGTCGTCAGTCGTCCAGGCCGCGGGCGCTGAGCGCCTCGCCCAGCGCGTCCGCGTGCCGCAGTACGCTCACCACCAGCGGGACGGCGAAGGCCCGTACGCTCCGCTCCACCCCCCTGGCGCGCTGGGCCTCCCGGACCCGGGAGGCCAGTTCGGCGACCACCGGCACGCTGCGCAGGGTGAGGGAGAGCAGCAGCGACAGGCGGAACGGGTCCAGGCCCACGAGCCTGGCGGGGGCCAGGCGGCGTTCCAGGCAGGCCATCATGGCGGCGGTGCGCGTCGTGAGGGTGACCAGCCCGGCCAGGGCGACGGCGAGCACGACGCGGAGCGTCGAGGACACCGCGCCGGGCAGGTCCACGAACAGCAACTGCATGCCGAACAGGGCCACGGCGAACCAGCGGACGGGCCGGATCTGCGCCCAGGCCGCGGCGCCGCCCACCCCGGAGACGGCGTACAGCAGCGCCACGACGGCCGCAGCGCCCGTCAGCGCCACGGGTGAGCGCAGCAGCAGGAGCGCGGTACACGAGGCGGCGAGCCCGGCGAGCTTGGCCCCGGCGGGGAGACGGTGCAGGAGCGAGCCGCCCGGGACGTAGGCTCCGGTGAGCCCGCTCACGACATGATCTTCCGGTAGTGGCCGATCGCCGCCTCCGGCTCGGCGTCGGCGACGATCCGCCCCTGGTCCAGCACCAGCACGCGGTCGAAGTCCTCCAGCAGCGCCAGATCGTGGCTGACCACCACGACCTGCTGCGGCAGGCCCCGCAGCAGGTCGGCGACCTGGCGGGAGTGGCGCAGGTCCAGCAGCGTCGTCGGCTCGTCCATGACCAGGATGTCGGGTTCGAGCACCATGACCGAGCAGAGGGCGAGCAGCTGCTTCTGGCCTCCGGACAGGTGGTGCGCGGGATGGTCGGCGTGCTCCCGCAGGCCGTACCGGGCCAGCACCTCCTGGACGCGGTGCTCGACCTCCTCGCGCGACAGCCCCTTGCGCCGCAGGGAGAAGGCCACGTCCTCGGCCACGGTCGGCATCACGATCTGCGCGTCGGGGTCGGTGAACAGGAACCCGACCCTGCGCCTGATCCGGGCGGCGTGGCGGCGGGTGTCGAGCCCGAGGACGGTGACGTCGCCCGAGGACGGCCGGGCCAGGCCGTTGATCAGGCGGGCGAACGTGCTCTTGCCGGAGCCGTTGGCGCCGATCACGCCCACGCGGCGTTCCGGCAGCGAGACCGTTATGCCGCGCAGCACGTCGCGCTGCCCGAGCCGCACGTGGACGTCGGCCAACTCGATCACTCACACCACCTCGAACAGGGCGGCGACCCCCAGGCCGCCGCCGACCGCGGCCGCCGCCAGCCCCAGTGTCCCCGCCGGCGCGTCCGACCGTACGAGCCTGCTGAACAGCCTGGTGACCACCACGGCGCCGGTGGCGCCCCACGGATGGCCGAGGGCGAGCGCGCCGCCGTCGGCGCAGACCCGGTCCCTGTCGGCGCCCAGAGGGTCGAGGCCGAGCGCGTCGGTCACCGCGAGCACCTGCGCCGCGAACGCCTCCACGATCTCCACCGCCGCCACGCGCTCCAGGTCCGCGCCCGCGCGCCGCAGCACGCGCCGTACGGCCAGCACCGGCCCCCACCCGGGAAGCTCGGGGTCGCAGCCGACGACGGCACCGGCCCGCAGCCGCAGTCCGGGCAGGCCTGCGGCCGCCCGCAGCCGTTCGGGGACGATGGCGACGGCCGCCGCGCCGTCGCTGACCGGGGAGGAGTTGCCGGCGGTCACCGTGCCTCCGGGCACGAACGCCGCGGGCAGCCGTGACAGCGACTCCATCCGCAGGGCGCGCGGCCGCTGGTCGGCCACCCGGCCGCCGACCGCGACGATCTCCTGCTCGAACCTGCCCGCCTCCCGCGCGGCCAGCGCCTTGGCGTGGCTCTGGCAGGCGTAGGCGTCCTGACGTTCCCGGCTCACGCCGCGCGCCGCGGCGAGCGCCTCGGCGGCGGGTCCCATGTCCGGGTCCGGGTGTCCGGCGGGGACGAACGGCGCTCGCTCGTACGGCACCGCCGCCTCGCCCGCGAGCCCGCGGTGGGCCCGGAGCGGCGCGGTGGAGGCGCTCTCGGCCCCTCCGGCGATGACGAGGTCCATCTCCCCGCCGCCGACGGCCTGGCCCGCCAGCAGGATCGCGGCGAGACCGCTGCCGCACTGCCGGTCCACCGTGATGCCCGGAACGCCGTGCCCCATCCCGGCGGCCAGCGCCGAGACGCGCGCGACGTTCCCTCCGGGACCCGTGCAGTTGCCGAGCACCACGTCCTCGACCGGGACGCCGAGGTGCGCGACCTCGCGGGCGACCGCCTCGATGACGGGTGCGGCGAGCCGGTCGACCGTCAACGACCTGAACGCGTGCGCGGCGGTGCCGATGGGGGTGCGGCGGGCCGCGATGACGACCGGTTGCTCGCGCACGTCAGGCCAGCCGCCGGAAGCCGGGGTCGCCGTCGGCCAGACGGGCGGCGAGCAGGCCGCGCGCCGGCTTGCCCGCGGGGGTGCGGGGCAGGCTCTGGACGGCGTACCAGCGCCGCGGCCGCTGCGCGGCGTCCAGCCCGCCGCGCGCCATCGCCTCCAGCGCCGCCCGCGACGGCGGGGACGTGCCCTCCGCCTCGAGGATCGCGGTGACCACGGAGCCCAGACGTGGGTGCGGCGAGCCGACCACCACGATGTCGCCGACTCCCGGCAGCCGCCTGAGGACCTCCTCGACGTCCTCGGGCACGACGGTGGCGCCACCGGTCTGTATCGCGCCGTCACCGCGGCCGCGCAACCGCAGGACCTCGCCGGGCCGGTACGGCTCCGCCACGTCGCCGACGGTCGTCCAGCCGTCGCCCTCCCGCCGCAGCGGACCCGCCGCGCCGGCCAGGTAGCCCTCCGACAGCCAGGGCGAGCGCACCCACACCTCTCCCAGCGCCTGCCCCGGCGCCACCCGCACATCGATCTCCACGCGGGGAAAGGGCCGCAACCCCGAGCCGTCGGCGTCCACGGCGACGAAGGACAGCTCGGTGGCGCCGTAGTAGGACACGACGCGCACGCCCGCGTCCGCCGCCAGGGCGCGCGACTCGACCGGCAGCGCGGCGCCGCCGATCACCGCCGTCCGCAGCGGGCCTCCGGTCTCACGCAGGCTCTCCAGTACGGCGGGCAGGTGGTGCGGCACCAGGTGGACCACGGTGGACCGCCGCAGGTGGGCGGCCAGCGAGGCGGAGGGCCAGCGCCCCGGCACGACGGCCGTCGCGCCGGTCGCCAGGGCGTGCACGGCCGCGAAGCCGTACAGGGAGGAGACCAGCGGGCCGGGGACCAGCACGACGTCGTCCGGGCCGATCCCGGCGAGGTCGTTCAGGTACGGGAACGACGCCGTCCAGGAGGCGCGGGTGCGGACCACGGCCCGGGGCCTGCCGGTGCTGCCGGAGCTGAAGCAGGCCCACGCCCGGTCCGCCGGTGAGGCGCCCGAGCGTACCGGCGGTCCCTCCGCGGCGGGCGGCGGCGCGACGATGCGGGCGTCCACGGGGACAGCGTCCATGACCCGCGCCCGCTGCTCCCGGTCCCAGGCGGGGTCGCACACCAGCGGTGTGGCGCCCACCAGGTCGGCGGCCAGCACGGCGACGAGCATGGCCACCGGATCGGCCAGGCTGATCGCGGCCAGCGCGCCGCGGCCGATCCCCTGGGCGGACAGGTGCCGTGCGGCACCGTTGATCTCGGTCGCGAGCCCGGCGTAACTCAGATCGCCTCCCGGACCGCACAGCGCGAGGCGGCGCGGGCGGTCGGAGGCGTGTCGCATCACCTGCGCGGCTACCGGCATGGGCGGGTCAACGCTCCCCGGAGACCCGGAGCCGCTCGATGCGCACGGCGGGAACCGCGTCGGGGTAGGCCCGCTGCGTGCCTCTCACCACGATGGAGGCGAGCACCGCCTTGATCACGTCGCCGATCAGGAAGGCGGAGCTGAGCAGCGCGGCCTTGCCCAGGGGGAGCCCGGTGAGCGCCGCCTGCACGGGGACGCCGAAGAGGTAGACCACTGCGACGCCGCCGGTCAGGCAGGCGGCCAGCAGCCGGACGATGCCCGGTGACCGGCCGCCGCGCTCGACGATCCAGCCGGTCACGGCGGCGCCGGGGAGCCAGCCGATCAGGAATCCGGCCGAGGGCCCGGCGAAGACGCCCAGGCCGCCGCGGCCGCCGGCCAGCAGGGGCAGGCCGGCGGCGACGAGCACGAGCAGGACCGCGATGGCGAGAGCGGCCCGCCGGGCGCCCAGGATCGCTCCGGCGAGCATGACGCCGAAGGTCTGCAGCGTGATCGGCACCGCGTTGCCGAGGACGTTCAGCGCACCCGGCAGGCCGAGTGCGGCGATCAGCGCGGCGAACACGCTGATCCGTGCCAGGTCCCCCGTGGGGAACCCGCGGCCTGGCGGGGAGCCGGCCGCCTCTCCGCGCTCTGGCAATGCCTTCCCTTCATCTGTCATGGGGTCGATCTCACACCAGGGAGCTCCAGTTCGCGCATGGGGAGATCCCACAACATTCTGCATGATCATCTGGGGGGCGGATACGTGGCCACCGTACGCGCACTGCCCGTATGCGTGGTCCGGAGGGGGTGGCCCTCGGGGGAATCGGCTGGCTAAAAAAGCGCCAAGCGTCCGTCTGTGGGGGCTTCTGGTGGTTGATATAGGGGATTACGCGGACTGGGAGGAGCGCGACCCTTTTTGCCTTCCATGGCATAGCGGGTGTCCCGCCAGACGGTCGTGCTGTCCCATTCCCGTAGATCCACCGACACGACTCGGAGCCGAAAACCCATGGCAGAAAACAAGGTGGTCCTGGAGCCGGCGGCCCAGCAGTTCGCCGACGCCACCTCCAGGGAACCGTTCATCTACCAGCTCCCGCCGGAGCAGGGCCGCCAGGTCCTGGAGGATCTCCAGTCCGACAAGAGCGTTCCCAAGCCCGACATCGCCGAAGAGTGGATCGAGATCGAGGGCGGGCCCACCGGCACCGTGCCGGTGCGCATCGTCAAGCCGGCCGGCGCCACGGGCACACTGCCGGTGATCTTCTACATCCACGGGGCCGGCTGGGTCTTCGGCAGCGCCAACACCCATGACCGCCTGGTGCGCGAGCTGGCGGTCGGCTCGGACGCGGCGGTGGTGTTCCCCGAATACGACCGTTCGCCCGAGGCCAGGTATCCGACCGCGATCGAGCAGAATTACGCCGCCGCCCAGTGGGTGACGCGGCACGGCGCGGAGAAGGGCCTGGACGCCTCGCGGATGGCGGTGGCCGGTGACTCGGTCGGCGGCAACATGGCGGCCGTCCTGACCCTGATGGCCAAGGAGCGCGGTGACGTGCATCTGGTCCACCAGGTGCTGTTCTACCCGGTCACCGACGCCGACTTCGACACCGGGTCCTACCGGCAGTTCGCCACGGGGTACTACCTCAACCGCGACGGCATGAAGTGGTTCTGGGACCAGTACACCACCGATCCCGGACAGCGCGCGGAGATCTACGCCTCGCCGCTGCGCGCGACCGTCGACCAGCTCAAGGGGCTGCCGCCGGCGCTGATCCTCAACGGTCAGGCCGACGTGCTGCGCGATGAGGGAGAGGCCTACGCCGCCAAGCTCCGCGAGGCCGGCGTCGAGGTCACCGCCGTACGGCTGGCGGGCATGATCCACGACTTCGCCATGCTCGACTCGCTGCGCGACACCAACGCCAACAGGGCCGCCATGGAGCTGGCCACCACCGCCCTGCACAAGGCCCTGCACGCCTGACCGGGCGTCCGGACCGCCGGCACCGGTTCGAGGGGCGCGGCCGGTCGGCCACGCCCCTCGACGCGGCCGACCGGCCGCGCTCCTTCTCGTCACGCCGGGCCGCCGCGGGGCGGGCTCACGTGCCGCCGCGCTGTCAGCAGCTCAGGTTGTCACCCGGAGCGACCCCGAGGATCTGGGTGAACCTCTGGTAGGCGTTGATCCGGCTCTGGACCTGCCGGGGGTTGCCGCCGTCGCACTCCAGGCGGCCGTTGATGCTGCGGATCGTCTCACCGAAGCCCGCGCCGTTGACGATGGCGTTGTGCGGGGTCATCGTGCCGGGACCGTTCTGGGTCATCCAGTACCAGATGCCGGTCATCCACGCCACTGAGGCTTCGGTCTGCACCAGGTTCGGGTTGTTGAGCAGGTCGATGCCGAGCGCGTCGCCGGCCGTCTTGTAGTTGAAGTTCCAGCTCAGCTGGATCGGCCCGCGGCCGTAGTAGGACGACAGGCCCGCCGGGCAGCCGTACGGCTGTGCGGGGTCGCAGTAGTGGGAGTAGTTCGCGGTGTTCACCTCGACGATGTGGACCAGGCCGCCGGTCTCGTGGTTGATGTTGGCCAGGAAGGCCGCGGCCTCCTGCCTCTTGACGGCGTCGGTGCCCGTGTTCGAGAACGCCGGGTAGGCACTCAGGGCCGTGACCAGGCCGTTGTAGGTGTAGAAGGGGTTCCGGTTCGGGAACATCGCATTGAACTGCGCCTCGGTGACGACGAAGTTGCCCTCGCTCGCCTCGCAGGCCCCCTGGTCCGTCCAGATGCCGGAGGGGCCGCCCGGGACGTTGTTCCGGGTCCACCACTTCGCCCGCCAGTTGTGGCCGTTGTGGGAGGCGACCAGACCGCCGGCGTACCCCTTCGCGGCGTTCCACTCGCTCGCGCAGATCGGGGCGGCGGCGGAGTCGGCCGAGGCGGAGGACGCCGGGAGAGTGGCCGCCAGCGCGCCCGCGACCGCAATGGCGGAGATGGACGTCATAATGCGGTTTCTCAACATCTGCTCACTCCTTCGTGCGGCGGGAACCGCACATGAATCGACAATGGACCGGCCCCTGGGCGGACGGTGACGCCGCGAGCGGGCACGCCATTGGAGAGTGCCGTCGCGGGATTGACGACAATCAATCGGAATTCGATTTCTCGCGTCAATAGACAGGCGGAAAAGTTCCGCATAGTGCACACGCCGGGCCTCCGGCGGGGAGAAGGGGCGGACAGGGGGGCGCGTCCCCCGGCAGACGTTGTGATCGCCTCTGGCCAGGGACGTCGTGTACGGCAGGAGGGTGGCGCTGTCATGCCGGAACCGCTGCGCGCCCGGATGCCACGGCGCTTCGGGGAGGCGGCGCCGGGCGGCGCGCGCAGGGCGAAGGCCCTGTCGCCGGAGCGGCCGTCGAGGACGGTAATTCGACGTGAGAAGCCGTTCCCGTGCGCGTCGATTGGCTGCCGGCGCCGGCCGGACTGCCATTGACGGAATGTGTCGGCGGCTATAAAACGATGGTGCCGCCGCAGCTCGTCTGTTCGGTCTTCCGCCGTTTTCGGTAAGTCGCCGCGGGCTGGTGAGGTCCTAAACCCGCCAGTCCTCCGGCCGCGGCAGCTGCTGGACTGGGCGCGTGCCCACACCCACCACTTCCACCGCCGCCCCTGCCGAGCCGACACGATCGCCGCTGATCGGCTGGCTGGCCGTCATATCGGTGATGACGGGGATCTTCTCGATCGTCACCGCCGAGATCCTGCCGATAGGCCTGCTGACGTCCATCGGATCCAGTTTCGACGTCTCCGACGGCGCCGCGGGCCTGATGATGACGATGCCCGGCATCCTGGCCGCGATCGCCGCCCCGGTGGTCACCGTCGCGACCGGGCGCCTCGACCGGCGCCTGATGCTGTGCGCCCTGATGCTCCTGCTGGCCGTCGCGGACTTCCTGGCGGCCGCCGCGCCGTCCTACTGGGTCATGGTGATCTCCCGGATCCTGGTCGGGCTGGTCATCGGTGGTTTCTGGTCGATCGGCGCCGGTCTCGCCGTACGGCTGGTGCGGCCGGAGCGGGTCGGCACGGCTACCGCGGTGATCTTCTCCGCCGTCCCCCTGGGATCCGTTCTGGGGGTACCCGCGGGCACCCTCATCGGGCATCTCGCGGGCTGGCGCGAGGCCTTCGTCATCATGGGTGTGATGACGGTGGGGGTGTTCCTCGCGCTGGTCGTGCTGGTGCCACCGCTGCCCGCCGTCCAGGCGACCCGGTTGAAGGTCCTGGGCGACCTGTTCCGCAGCACCGGTGTTCGCATCGGACTTGTCCTGACTTTTCTCATAGTGACAGCTCATTTTGGGACCTACACCTACGTGACCCCTTTCCTGCAGCAGGTCACCCAGGTGAGCCCCGGCCTGATCACCACCTTCCTGCTCGTGTACGGCGTGGCCGGGATCGCCGGCAACTTCATCGCGGGCGCGACGGTCACACGCAACCTGCGGGCCACGTTCATCGTCGGCGGCTGCATGCTCGCCGGCGCGACCCTGCTCCTTCCGGTCCTCGGCAGGGGACATGCCGGCGCGATCGTGCTGCTCATCGTGTGGGGGCTGGCCTACGGCGCCGTCCCGGTCTGCTCGCAGACCTGGTTCGCCACCTCGGCCCCGCACGCGACGGAGGCGGCCTCCATCCTCTTCACCTCCTCCTTCCAGGCCACCATCGCCATCGGAGCCCTGCTCGGCGGTGTCGTGCTGGACGCCGCCTCTCCGTCGGCCGTCATGGTGCTCGGCGGTGCGGTCGCGGTCCTCATGGTGCTGACGGCCGCCGTAGGCCGAGCCGGCCCACGGCGTGTTCGGCATGACCCGGATTCGCGCGCCGCAGCCCGGCTCAGGTAGTGTTACCGGCCCCAGAAGTGAACGTATCGAGGAGGTGGGACCCATTACCGCTGTATCAGGTCGGGTGCTCCCATCTCGCGACCGTGCGGTCCATCCGGCATAGGTGACCGCGGGAGCGCCCACAGGCATCCCGAAAGGCTCTCATGTCGGTTC
>NZ_NGFP01000151.1 GCF_002149035.1 Streptosporangium minutum | reverse complement strand
GCCGTCGGCCGCCGGGCCGCGAGACGGGCAGGGCCCGGACGCCGGGGTGCCGGCCGTACGGACCGATCCGATCGGGACGCTCGCCCGCGCCGCCGGGTACGACGATCCGGAGCGCTGGTGGGAGGACGTGGTCGAGCACCGCGGGGACACGCCGTTCCAGGTGATCGCCGAGGCGATGGCGGCGGTCCGCGAGGGGCACGTGGCCGACGCCTACGAGGCCCGGCGGGAGGCCTTCATGCGGCGCACCATCCGCAGGGCGGTCAAGGACGGGTTCGAGCGGATCGCCGTCGTCTGCGGCGCGTGGCACGTGCCCGCGCTGGCCGGGCCGTCGCGGGAGGGCGCCGCCTGGGGCGCCGGGCTGCCCACGGTGAAGGCCGACGACGCGCTGCTGCGCGGGCTGCCCAAGGTCAAGGCCGAGATGACCTGGGTGCCGTGGACCTACGGGCGGCTGGCCGCCTGGAGCGGATACGGCGCGGGGGTGACATCACCCGGCTGGTACCACCACCTGTTCGCCTCCGCTGACCGTCCGGTGGAGCGGTGGCTGACCGCCGCCGCGGGGGTGCTGCGCGAGGAGGACCTGCCGGTCTCCTCGGCGCACGTCATCGAGGCGGTACGGCTCACGCAGAGCCTGGCCGTGCTCCGGGGACGGCCGCTGGCCGGGCTGGCGGAGGTCACCGAGGCGGCCAGGGCCGTGCTGTGCGAGGGCGACGACCTGCCGGTGGAGCTGATCCAGCGGCGCATGGTCGTGGGGGAGCGGCTCGGCCACGTCCCCGACGCGACCCCGATGGTCCCCCTCCAGCGCCACCTCCGCGAGGAGCAGCGGCGGCTGAAGCTCAGGCCCGAGGCCCTGGACCGCGAGCACGATCTCGACCTGCGCAAGCCCCTCGACCTGGAGCGCAGCAGGCTGCTGCACCGGCTGCGGCTGCTCGGCGTGGAGTGGGGCACGCCCCAGGAGAGCCGGAGCAAGGGCACCTTTCGCGAGTCGTGGACGCTCGCCTGGCGTCCCGAGTTCGACATCGAGCTGATCGAGGCGAGCGCCTGGGGCACCACGGTCCCCGCGGCGGCCGGTGCCCGCGTCCGCGATCTCGCGGACGGAGGACGGCCGTCCGGCCCGGCCGCGCCGCAGGGGGCCGCCGGCCCGGGCCCCGGAGGCGGACCCGCCGCGTCCGCGGGAGTCTCGCTGGCCGGCCTCACCGGGCTGGTGGAGAGGTGCCTGCTCGCGGACCTGCCGGACGCGCTGCCGTACGTGCTCGACGCGCTGTCGGCGCGGGCCGCACTCGACAGCGACGTCACGCACCTGATGGCGGCGCTGCCCGCGATGGTCCGCGCGCAGCGCTACGGCGACGTGCGCGGCACCCCCGCCACCGGCCTGGCCTCCATCGTCGACGCCCTGCTCACCAGGGTCTGCGTCGGGCTGGGCGGAGCGGTCACCGGGCTGGACGACGACGCCGCCCGCGACCTGCTGCGCCACATCGACGGGGTGCACGCCGCGGTGGCCCTGCTCGACGGGGCCTCCGGCACGGAAGCGCCCCAGGCCCGCTGGCTGGCCACGCTGCGCGGCGCGTCGGGCCGCTCCGACCTGCACGGCCTGATCGAGGGCCGGCTCACCAGGATCCTGCTGGACGCCGGTGACCTCGACGCCGAACAGGTGGGCCCGCGGATGTCGCGGGCCATGTCGGCCGGGCACCCACCGGCCCGGGCGGCGGCCTGGATCGAGGGATTCCTGTCGGGCGGCGGCCTGCTGCTCGTCCACGACGCCCGGCTGCTCGCTCTGATCGACGGATGGCTCACCGGGCTCGCCCCGGAGACGTTCGTGGACGTGCTGCCCCTGCTCCGCCGGACGTTCGGCGCCTTCGCCGCGCCGGAGCGGCGCTCGATCGGCTCGCGGGTCCGCTTGCTCACGACCGGGGCGGTCCCGGGCGGGGAGGACGTCGCGGAGCTCGACGAGGAGCGGGCGGCGGCGGCCGTGCGGACCGTGCTGATGATCCTGGGGAAGACGGAGGCCGAGTGATGGACGACAGACTGCGCCGCTGGCGGCTGGTGCTCGGCGGCGACGCCGACGGCACGGGATGCGCTCTCGGCGGGACCGACGCCCAGATGGACGGAGCCCTGGCCGCGCTCTACAACGGCGGTGACGGCGAGGGGGCGGGCGAGCGGAGCGGCGGCCTGGGCGCCTCCGCGCCCCGGGTGGCGCGCTGGCTGGGCGACATCCGGTCCTACTTCCCCTCGACCGTCGTCCAGGTCATGCAGAAGGACGCCGTCGAGCGGCTGAACCTGACCCGGCTGCTGCTGGAGCCGGAGATGCTGGAGGCGGTCGAGCCCGACGTCCACATGGTCGGCACGCTGCTGTCGCTCAACCGGGTGATGCCGGAGAAGGCCCGCGAGTCGGCCCGCGCGCTGGTCCGCAAGGTCGTCTCCGAGCTGGAGCGGCGGCTCGTGCAGAAGACGAAGGCGGCCGTCACCGGCGCGCTCGACCGGTCGGCGCGCACCCACCGGCCCAAGCGGGTCGCCGACATCGATTGGGACCGCACGATCCGGGCCAACCTGAAGAACTACCTGCCCGAGCGGAACACCGTGGTGCCGTCGAGGCTGGTCGGGTACGGCCGGCGGCAGCGGGCCGTACAGCGCGAGGTCGTGCTCTGCATCGACCAGAGCGGGTCGATGGCCGCCTCCGTCGTCTATTCCAGCGTCTTCGGCGCGGTGCTCGCCTCGATGCGCTCGCTCAGGACGTCGCTGGTGGTCTTCGACACCGCGGTCGTCGACCTCACCGACCAGCTCCACGACCCGGTGGAGCTGCTGTTCGGCACCCAGCTCGGCGGCGGCACCGACATCAACCGGGCCATCGCCTACAGCCAGGGGCTCATCACCCGGCCCACCGACTCGATCTTCATCCTGATCAGCGACCTCTACGAGGGCGGGGTCCGGCAGGAGATGCTCCGCAGGGTCGCCCAGATGACCGCGGCCGGAGTCCAGGTCATCGTGCTGCTCGCGCTGTCGGACGAGGGAGCTCCCTTCTACGACCGCGACAACGCCGCCGCCCTGGCGGCCATGGGGGTGCCCGCCTTCGCCTGCACCCCCGACGCCTTCCCCGCCCTGATGGCCGCGGCGATCGAGCGCCGCGACATCGGTCAGTGGGCCGAGAAGGAACTGGAGCGCACGGCCACATGATCCCGCTCTGACGAGGATGGCACGGAGGCCCGTCCTTGTCAGAGCGCCATGGCCGCAGGCCGTCCCCGCCGGGCCGGGCGTCCGGCAGAGATGGCCGGGCGGCGGGCGTGCCCGAACGGAAGGGACGTCCGGGTGGTGGGCGTGCCCGCAGATGTCCGTCCGGTGGGAGCGTCCGGCCGGCGGGGCGGTCCGGACGGTCCCCGTCACGCGGCGCTGTCATCAGGAGGCGATCAGAGCCTCACCCCATGATCATCGACATCATGGGCCGGGCTCGGTATCCTCCTGGCGGGCCGGTCATGATCGGTTGGATCTGCCCGGATCGCGCACGACGGGTTCGGAGGTGCTGTGTGACTCTCGCTGATGGAGATCCAGGCGGTCCGCGACTTCGACCGGTTGACCGCGACGCTCGACGAGACGCTGCGGCAGCCGTAAGGCAGGTGGGGGCGCGATGCCGCCCGAGCAGGTGACGATCGACGCCGACGGCCGATACTCCTCCGGACGCGGCTTCCCGACATCGGCGGATGAGTACGCGCAGTTCACTGAAGGACCACGGAGCCGATCATGGTCATGCTCCGCAACGCCCTGGGCAGCATCGGGCGCATCTTCAGAAGCCTCTTGAGGACTCCCCGGGCCAGGCGGGTCGATACCGTGGCCGGCCGTCTGCACGACCTGTGGCGTGCTCCGCGCCGGCTGAACGGCGGAGGCTACGAGCCCCGGATCAAGACGACCACGGACAAGGCCTGGGCGAGAAAGAACGGCACAGACCAGGTCGACCTCGCCAACACCGACTACAAGCGCCTGCCGCGCGACTGGCAGAAGGAGAACAGGGACTCTGCGGACGTGGCGGTCAGATTGCTGCGCGACGGTGAGAAGCGAGGGGCGGATCTGAGAAGCGAGAAATTCATGGAGGAGGCCAGCGAGGAAGTGCACAAGGCGTGGCTCAGACGGAACGGCGAATGGGCCCCTGCCGAGCAGAAGCTGCCGTATCGGCAGCTGTCGGAGCTGGAGAAGGAGAAGGACCGGGAGGTCGTCCGCGCGGCACTCGGCCTCTGACCGGCGGGGCCGCGGATCACGTCCGGGTTCACCCGCCCCGGCCGTACAGGCCGGTGAACCCGTGCTGCCGGGCCGCTCGTCAGGTGCGGAACGGGCCGGTCACGCAGTAGGTGATCCCGCCGGAGGAGGAACCGGAGGTGCCGCGCTGGGAGGAGAAGTAGAGGCGGTCGCCGGCGGGGTTGAAGGCGGGGCCGGTGATCTCCGAGGAGCCCTGGCCGTTGATCCGCAGGAACGGGGAGATCCTGTCGTCCGGAGTGATCAGGCAGATCTCCATATTGCCGCCGTCCTCGGCGACGTAGAGGTCCCCGAAGGCCGAGCCGGTGAGGTTGTCCACGCCGGTCAGCGGCGCCGTTCCCGGGCTGACGAGGCTGTCGTCGTAGGCGAGCTCGTAGGTTCCCGCGGCGACGTCGACCTGCCAGACCCGGTTGTCGCCCTTGGTGGTGAACCAGACGGTGTCGCCGGCGTAGTGGCAGCCCTCGCCGCCGTTGAAGGACTTCGAGCCGGAGACCTGGCTCCGGGTCACGGTCGGGGAGCCGTCGGGGTCCGGTACGTCGGCCCAGGTGAAGGTGCCGGAAGTGGCCGAGCCCGCGACGAGCGCCTGCAGCGTGCCGGACGACAGGTCGCCCCAGGTCGCCGGGACGAACCGGTAGAACCGGCCGTCGGTCTCGTCCTCGGTCAGGTAGATCACCTTGCGGACCGGGTCGGCGGCCGCCGCCTCGTGCTTGAAGCGGCCCAGGGCCGGGCGCCGCACCGCCGGTCCGCCGAAGGGGTAGGTCTCGTAGACGTAGCCGAGGCTGACCTCCTCGCACGACAGCCAGGTGTTCCACGGCGTCGCGCCCCCGGCGCAGTTCTGCCGGGTGCCCGACAGGATCGAGTCCGCGGAGACGACGCCGCCGGAGGAGTCGAAACGGATCGCCGAGGCACCGCCGCCGGGATTGACCTCGGAGTTGGACACGTAGATCCAGCCGCCGCCGTCGGCGAAGCAGGCGCCGCCGTCGGGCGCGCTGTGCCAGGTGTGGGAGGTGCCGGGGACCAGCTGCCCGGACCGGGCGATCACCCGGCTGGTGAACCCGGCCGGAAGCCGGATGCCGTTGCCGTCGGCGGCCAGCAGGGCCCCGTAGGGCCCCGGGGCGTTCTGGGCCGGAGCCGCGAGGGCGTCCTGCCACAGGCTTCCGGTGAAGGCCAGGGTGCTCGCACCGAGCGCCGAGGCGCGAAGGAATGTACGGCGTTCCATCGATGAACCTCCCACATGGGGATCAACAGGACCGTTCCCCCGATCGGCCCAAGGCTAGAAGTGTCAGCAAACACCTGCCTGTATGCGTGCTTAACGGGAAATGTCCTGCCCGTAGTGATTGCGCGCCACACCGGTACGGCTGTGCGGGCCGAGACGTTGGACGGCAGGCAGGGTAGCGAAGGCCGAGCCGGAGCCGGGTGTCCACCGGGCCGGCATGTCGGCGGAGAACGATGCCACAGCCGAATCCGCCCCGACGACAATCGACCCGAAACGCCGCCCGGCGGATCATGATCGGACATGGCTGTATCTTGACTCAAACCAAGATTGCACCGAACTTTCGTTCGACCGAAAAGGATCAGCCGCTTGATAGTGTCACCGGCATGCCGGGATTATGCATCCTCTCTATTGACACGGAGCTCGCCTGGGGAATCGACGCCCAGGATCTGCCGCGTTATTCCAGGGTATTGGACGACGAGCCGATAATCATCCGCCGTCTTATCAGCCTTTTGGATGAATATCAGATCCCCGCGACATGGGCTCTTGTCGGGCAACTTCTGATGGCTCCGGAAGAGCGGCGGGAAGGAGGGCGGACTCCGGAACGGTGGTACTACGCCCCCCGCCTTCTCGAATGGATCGACAGCGCGCGCGTCCGCCATGAGGTCGGCACCCACACTTTCAGTCACGTCTGCGCGCATGATGTGTCGACCACCGAAGAGCTGTGGCGGCAGGAGCTCGAGGCGGCCGCACAGATGAGCATGCGGCATGGGATCACCATGCGCTCCATCGTCTACCCGCGCAACCAGGTGGCATACACCGACATTCTTTCCGATTTCGGGATAATCGCCTACCGAGGTGTCGAGCAGAGCTGGTACGGCAGCCACCACGGAGTCCTCCATTTCGTGGACCGGGCCCTCGGAGTGGCCTCCCCGACCTACGACCTGCGCCGGCTCCGTGAGGGTGACAGGCTGGTCAATCTCCCCGCGTCCCAATTCCTCATGGGAGACAACGGGATGCGGAAGCTGATTCCGCCCGCGTCCCGGATCAGGCAGGCCCGGCTGGCCCTTGACCGCGCGACCCGGCGAGGAGAGCTCTACCACCTCTGGTTCCACCCTTTCAATCTGGGGGGCGGTGGCCAGATGTTTCAGACACTGGAGCGGATCCTGCGCGACATGTCCGAGCGTCGCGACAGGGGAGAGATCGCCGTCATGACGATGGGTCAGGCCGCCGACCTCGTTCTGCGGGGCGCGGGCGAGTCCGCCTTGGAGACCGAGGGGCGGCCGTGAACCCCATAATCATTTTGGCCTGCCGCAGCCGGCAGTCCTATCTTTTGATAAACCATCTGGCGGCACGGTTCGACGTGGCGGCAGTGGTCTTCGAGGAGTCGCAGCAGAAAAAGCTGCTCCGTCACCGCCTGCGTAAATTCGGGCCGCTGCCCGTCGGAGCGCAACTGGCGTTCATCTGCTACGACCGCCTGGTGATAAAACCGCGATCACGTGTCCGGATCGATGAACTGCTCGCCGGTTGGGATGTGCGCCCTCCCGACGGGCGTCTCAAGGTATTGGAGGTCGATTCGGTCAACGGCCAGGAGGTCGCCGCTCTCTTGCGGGACGCGCGGCCCTCGGCGGTCATGGTCTCGGGCACGGGCATCATCGCCACGCGGATTCTCGATCTCGCCCCCGCGTTCGTCAACATTCACGTCGGGATCACCCCGAGGTACAGAGGCGTGCACGGCGGTTTCTGGGCGATCTACGAAGGCAACCCCGAACTGGTCGGGACGACGATTCATCTGATCGACGCCGGTGTCGACACGGGTGGGATTCTCGCGCAGGTCGCCGTCCCCGTCGACCCGTTCACGGACACCTATCGCACGCTTCCCGTAAAACAGTATCTGGGCGCTCTCGACGCGATGGCGGACGCCGTCCGCGCGGTGACAATCGGTCAGCCGCGACCATATCAACGCTCCGATATCGGGAGTAGGCAGTGGTATACGCCCACGCCTCTCCAATATGTGCGCTTCCTGCGCATGATGCGAGCGCTACGGCGACGGGCCGGGTCGCGGGACGACATGCCGGCGCCCGGCGTATCCGGCTCGCCGCGCTCGTCCGCGGCGACCTCCCGGCCGTAGGTCCGGTGAACGCGCGGTGGGGCAGGCGGCTCCCGGAGCGCCGCTCGTCCCCCGCGGCGCTTTCAGTGGGCGGCCTCCTCCTCGGGCCGGGCGCGGAGCGGGAGCAGGAAGGCGGTCAGGAAGGTGACGGCGAGCAGGCCGACCTCGATCCAGATCGTCAGCCGCATCGTGTCCTCGAAGCTCCAGCCCTGTCTGAGCAGGCCGAAGAAGACCGTGCCGATGGCGGCCACCCCCAGCGCGCCGCCGAGCTGCTGGACGGCGGTCAGGGTGCCGGAGGCCGAGCCGGACTCGTGGGGCTCCACCCCGGCCAGCACGATGTCGAAGAAGGGGGCCATGACCATGCTCATCCCGACGCCGGTGACGGCCAGGGCGGGGGCGAGCTGCCACGGGGTGACGCCCATCCCGGCGAGGCCGAGGGTGACGCCGACCCCGGCGACGCCCGCCGCCATGACGACCGTGCCCAGGTGGATCAGCTTGCGGCCCACCTTCCGGGCCAGCCCCGAGGCGTTGACGACGATGAACCCGGCCAGCGCGCCGACGGCGTTCGGCAGACCGGCGAGACCCGCCTTCAGCGGGTCGTAGCCCAGGGCGATCTGGGTGTAGAGGCCGAACACCAGCGAGAAGCCGATCATCCCGGAGAAGAAGGCGAGGCCGGTGACCAGGCCCCCGCTGAAGGCGCGCTTGCGGAACAGGCTCATCACGACCAGCGGGGCGCCGCCCGCGCGCTCCTTGCGGGACTGGTGACGACCGAAGAAGATGAAGATCACGATCGAGGCGGCCATCGAGGCGAAGGTCCAGGCGGGCCAGTCGAGGTCGCGGCCCTGGACCAGCGGGAAGATCAGCAGGAACGAGGCGGCCGAGACCAGTCCCGTCCCGGTCAGGTCCAGCCGTGAGGCGTGCGGGGGCTTCGACCCGGGCAGGTAGCGGATCGCGCCGAGGAGGCAGATCAGGCCGATCGGCAGGTTGATCAGGAAGATCATGCGCCAGCCGGTGCCGAAGAGGTCGGCGTCGATCAGCCAGCCCGCGAGGACCGGTCCGGCCACCGTGGACAGGGCCATGATCGGGCCGAACGCGCCGAACGCGGCGGCCAGCTCCCCGGGCGGGAACATCTCCTTGATCATGCCGAGCCCCTGGGGCACCATCACCGCGCCGAACAGGCCCTGCAGCACCCGCGAGCCGATCAGCGTCTCGGGGGAGGCGGCCAGCCCGCACAGCAGCGAGCACAGGGTGAACCCGAGCGCGCCGACGGCGAACATGCGCCTGCGGCCGTAGAGGTCGCCGAGGCGGCCGCCGGTGACGAGGCCGACGGCCATCGCCAGGGTGTATCCGGCGCTGAGCCACTGGATCATGCTCGACGGGCCGCCCAGGTCGGCCTGGATGGACGGCGCCGCGATGGTGGTGACCATCGAGTCGAGCAGGTCCATCGCCTCGGCGGCGAGGATCACGCCCAGGGCGATCCATCGCCACCGGTACGGCCCGGCGGTGGCGGGTGGTCCGGTGTCGATCGCATGAGTCATCGGGGGGCTCCGATCCGAGGGAGGGGAGGCGTTCGGCGAACGCCGTTCGTCCTCTACGAACATCGTTTTAATGGCGAACATCGTTCGAGTCAAGTACGGCGTTCGTAGTTGGTACGGTGTTCGTGAAAGAGGCCCAGAGCGGTATAGGATCGGCCGATGACCGACATCCCGGCTCCGCCGTGGCGCAAGACCCGCAGGACGAACGCTCCCCGAGCCGTCCTGAGCAGGGATCTCATCGTCGCCGCCGGCTTGCGGATCCTCGACGCCGAAGGGCTTGACGCGGTCAGCATGCGCCGGGTCGCCCAGGAGCTCGGCACCGGCCCCGCCTCCCTCTACGCCCACGTGGAGAACAAGGAGGAGCTGCTCGACCTGATCTACGACGAGGTCATGGGTGAGATCCAGGTGCCCGAGCCCGAGCCGGAGCGCTGGCTGGAGCAGCTCAGGGAGCTGATCATGGAGGCGTCCCGGGTGTTCCGGGCCTATGCCGACATCGCCAAGGTCGGGCTGGCCACCATCCCGACCGGGCCCAACGCGCTGCGGATAGCCGACGCCCAGCTGGCCATCATGCTCGCCGGAGGGGTGCCGCCCAAGGTCGCGGCCCTGATGATCGACCGCCTCGGCCTCTACGTCTGCTCCGACGCCTACGAGGGCTCCCTCTACCTCAACAGGCAGCGCGCCAGCGGCAGCGATCTGGAGAGCTTCATGGGGGAGTTCTTCGGGCAGATCGAGGAGTTCTACCGCAGCCTGCCCGTCGACCGCTTCCCCAACCTCGTCGCCCAGATCGACAACCTGATGGAGGCCGGCGGCACCGAGCGGTTCGAGTTCGGCCTGGACCTGCTCCTGCGCGGCCTGGCCTCCCACGTCGAGGCGGCGGGTCCTACGACCAAGGGCTGACCTCCGGGGCCGATGCCCGGCGTGGGGCGGCGGCCGTACTGTTCGATCATGACTGCTACGACGGTTTTGGCCCCGGTTGAGGGGATATTCGCCCAGCGCTACCGCGCGCTGACGGTGGGCATGGTCGCGTTGATCGTCCTGGTGGCCTTCGAGGCGCTCGCGGTGGCGACCGCGATGCCGGTCGTGGGGCGCGAGCTCGACGGGCTCGCGCTGTATGCCCTGGCCTTCAGCGGGGCGCTGGCCGCAGGGATGATCGCCACCGTGCTGGGCGGGCGCTGGGCCGACATCCGGGGGCCGGTCGGCCCGCTCTGGGCGGGTGTCGGCGCCTTCGTCGCGGGACTGCTGATCGCGGGCCTGGCGCCCACCATGGACGTGTTCATCCTGGGCCGGTTCGTGCAGGGCTTCGGCGGCGGGATCTTCCAGGTCTCGATGTACGTGCTGGTCTCACGAGTCTACCCGCCGGCCGTGCACCCCAAGGTCTTCTCCGTCTTCGCCGGAGCCTGGGTGGTGCCGTCCATGGTCGGACCGGCGATCACCGGTGTCGTGACGGAGCAGCTCGGCTGGCGCTGGGTCTTCCTGGGTGTGCCGCTGCTCGTCGTCCCCGCGGCGCTGCTGCTGTGGCGCGGCCTGTCCTCCGCGCCGATGGACGACCACTCCGAGGTGAGCGAGCGCAGCCCCATCCTGCGGCGGCTGGGCTGGGCGGTGCTGGCGGCCGTGGGCGCCGCGCTCATGCAGTACGGCGGGGCGGCACGTGGCGCCGGGCTGATCCTGCTGGTCGTCGGCCTGCTCCTCCTCGTCCTCACGCTGCCCCGGCTGCTGCCGCCCGGCACGCTGCGCGCCGCCCGCGGCCTGCCCTCGGTGATCACCCTGCGCGGGATCGCCGCCGGCACCGTCTTCGGCGGCGAGGTCTTCCTGCCGCTCATGCTCACCGACGAGCGCGGCCTGTCGACCACCCAGGCCGGAATGGTGCTCACCGGCGGCGCGCTCGCCTGGTCGCTCGGCTCGTGGGTCGTCGGACGCAAGCGCTACGACCGGGTCAAGGTCCTGCGGACCGGCCCCGCCATGATCGCAGCGGGTCTCGTGCTGATGGCCCTGACCGTCTTCACCGCCGTCCCCGTGGCCCTGGCCTTCATCGGCGAGGCCGTGCTCGGATTCGGCATCGGGATCGTCTACCCGACGCTGTCGGTGCTCGTCCTGGAGCTTTCGCGCCCGGGCGAGGAGGGCGAGAACAGCGCCTCGATGGGGATCGGGGAGTCGGTCTTCACCGTGGTCGCGGTCGCCGTCGTCGGCGCGATCGTCGCCGCCTTCGGCGCCGCCGGGCCGGTCTACCTGGTGTGCTTCGCGCTGACCGCGCTCCTGGCGAGCACGGGTGTGCTGGTCGCGGGCCGATTCAGGACCTGACCCCGTGGCGCTGGGCCGGTTCGGGACCTGACCCCCGTGACGCTGGGCCGATTGAGGACCTGACCCCCGTGACGCTGGGCCGGCTCAGGGCCTGACTCCCCGTGACACTATGGGAAGAACGCCGCCCTTCTCCGTGTTGAGGGGTGAGTCCCGCCCTCGGGCGGGATTCGCGTTTTCCCGAGCAGAGATCGAGGGGGGTCCATGCCACGCGTACGTGAGCTTGAGGTATTCCGTCTGGTCCTGCCGTACGGCAGGCGGCCGGAGAGCATCCTCGTCCGGCTCACCGACTACGGGGGCATGGCCGGGTGGGGAGAGGTCGTCGACGCCGACCCGAAGACCTGGGCATTCCTGGAGGAGGGGCTCGGCCGGGCGCTGATCGGCGTCGACTGGGAGCACCCCGACGAGCTGGGAGCCGTCCCCGGCGGCCCCGCCGCCGACATGGCCTGCTGGGATCTGTGGGCCAGGATGCGCGGCGTGCCGCTCTCCCACGCGCTGGGCGGCAGCCGTACCTCACTGATGGCCACCGTCAGGATCGGCGCCGAGCGCAACCTGGAGAGCCTGGTCGCGCGGGTGAACCGCCATGTCTGTGCCGGATACGCCCACATCACCCTGGACGTCCACCCCGGCTGGGACATCGAGCCGCTGCGCGCCGTCCGCCAGGCCTACCCGGTGCTGGGCATCGGCGTGGACGCCCGCGGCGCCTACACCGACATCGGCGCCCTCGAGGCGCTGGACGCCTACACGCTCTCGTCCATCGAGCGCCCGTTCGCCAACCTCGCCGACCATGCCGAACTGCAGGAACGCGTCGCCGCCCCGGTCCTGCTGGAGGTGTCCTCGCTGGCCGAGCTCGACGAGGCGATCCTCGTCAACGCGGGCCGGGCGCTGCTGCTGCGCCCCGCCGCTCTGGGCTCACTGCGCGAGGTACGGCGGGCGCACGACCACGCCGTGGCGGCGGGCTGGGAGATCGCCTGCGCCGGAGGCCAGGGCACCGGCCTGGCCCGCGCTGCCACGGTCGCCGCGGCCAGCCTGCCCGGCTGCGACCTGCCCTGTGACGTGGCCGAGCCCCCGCGCAGCGCGCAGATCGTCACCCCGCCGGTCGGCGCCACCGGCGGCGTCGTGGCCGTACCGCTCACCCAGCCGGGCCTCGGCCACACGGTCGACGTGGACCGCGTCCGCCGGCTCGCCAAGGAGTCCTACGCCACCTGAGCACCTCCGGTGACGTCTCGGCGGCGGGCGCCCTCGCCGGCGTCAGGGAACACGGCGAAGGTCATGATCGAAGCCCCGGCTCCCGGCAGGGGACGGAGGGATGATCGGGGCGGCGACGGGTGGTCAACGGTCCGGCCGCTGTAGCCGCTGGATCTGGAGGCGCAGCTCTCGTTCACGGTTCGCGCGCTGCTGCTCGCGACGGAGCTCCCCCTCTTCGACGGCCTCCGCGTCCCAGCGCGCCCGGGTCTCATTGATCTGGTACAGGGTGATGCGGGACACCCAGATGATGAGGACCGCGATGGCCAGGGGCGTGCTCGCATGGCCGGTGGAGACCATCGCGAAAATGGCGATGAAACACACCCATGACGCGGTTTTCGCGGCGATTTCTATCTCGTCGATGTGCTCTTCGAACAGCGACATCCGTTACTCCGATGCTGTCGGACCGAGTAGTCGTTTCGGCATGAGATGGAATGACCGAAATATCGGACCCGTCCGCTCTCGTGGTTATGGATCCAGCGGTAGAAACGTGCTGCCGGCGGTGTTCCGGCCTTGTCGGCATAGACGATCTATACCTACTGTGGTATTAATTTTTTTCTTTCATCGCGGGGTCCTGGAGAGGACGGGGGCGGCGTGGCCGAGCCGATGGTGCCCAATCCCCGGCACGCGGAGCTGCAGCGCCTCCTGGTGGAGGCCGAGGACAGGGCTCACGAGGTACGGCAGGCCTACCAGCGCGCCTCCGGAGCGATGCGGTCGGGGAAGGTCTGGACGGGGCCGACGGCAGACAAATGGACCACCGAGCTGGAAGACCGGCACCAGCGGCTGGGACGGCTCGCGCAGCGTGTGGTCGACGCGATCGAGGAGGAGCTGCGCCGCACTCCTCCGCTGGTGACCGAGTCCCAGGCGAACGCCGCGCGCCGGGAGATGGCCGGGCGCACATGACCGTCGTGACCGTGAGGGGGAACGCTCCATGGCACCCACCGCCGAGTTCTGCGGCATCGATCCCGAGGGGATGGGACAGCTCGCCACCTCCCTGAGCGGCGCGGCCGACCGGCTGACCGCGTACAGCCAGGAGTTCGAGGGAAAGCTCCGCCAGCACGGGATCAGCACCCCCGCCCTGCGGGAGATCGCCGACATCGCCGACTGGGGCGGCACGCAGGTCTCCATGCTCCACGGCCGGATCGACCTGATCAACGCCCTGGGCAAGGGCGCCCCTGAGCTGGGCAGCGGAGGCGACCGGTCGTCGCTGGTGCGCCTGCCCGACGAGCTGGAGGACTTCGAGACCGCCCAGGGCCTGGCGAACATGTACGGCAACGACATCTTCGTCAACTTCGACGGCGAGCTCCAGGGCGAGATCATCCACAACCATGCTGACAAGGTCGCCAAACTGGCGGAGAATCCCCAGGCCGCCGCCGCCTTCTTCGCCCTGCTGTCCCCGAAGGTCCGCGACAGTCTGCCAAGTCTCATCGCGAGCACCGGCAGCAAGACCGCCAAGAAGGACCTGGCCGCCTTCAGCGCGGCCCTCGGGGCGGCCTTGCGCGCCCCCGCCCTCGTCCCGGCGTTCGCCAAGGTCAGAAACGACCTGGTCAAACCGGCCGGCAGCAAGGTCGCCGCGTGGAACCGGCTCGCACTGCTCAGGGGTGCGAACGCCCCCTCCAGCGTCCGCAGCGCGGCATCTCGCGCCTTGGTCCTGGACGACTTCGTGAAGAAGCCCCGGCAGGACTGGCGTGCCGCCGGACCCACCGAGATAAAGGCGTACGGCCTGCCCTCCGATGTGGTCGCGCTGGGGCTGGAGGTGCTCGCCGGAGACGGTACGGCCGCGCGGGACGTGTTCGCCAAGCTGGGCGGAGCCGACGTCAAGCTGAGCCAGACCGAGAAGATGAAGCGGTTCCTCGACTACGCCAAGAGCGCGGGCACCGGGGACGAGGTGGCCGACGCCTTCGGGCGGGTGCTGGAGGCGGGCACCGAGGCCACGACCGAGAACCCCGGTCAGCACAGCCCGGTTGCCGCCGCCTTCGCCCTGGACGCGATCAAGGCCGTGGGGTCCTTCGGTGATGGCCTGCCGATGGTCGCCAAGGACTCCATGGTCACCATCGCGAAGTCCTACATCCACGAGCTGGCCTCGGGTGCCCGCTTCGACAAAGCCGTGGACCGGGCATCCGGGATGGGGGTTCCGGAGAACTGGATCGCCCTTCCCGGGGTGACCCCGGCGTTCTACCTCAGCCCAGGTGACACTCATCGCTTCCTCAAGACCTTTGTCGGGGACAAGCAGCTCACCGACGACTTCGATGTGACCGCAGCCCAATTCCGCTATGACACGCTGACGGCAGCAGCGCGGCTGGACGCGCAAGGCGGGACCAGATACTTCGAGGACACAGCGAGGATGTTCGGCGATCTCGCCAGCGTAGAGTTCAAGGCGACATTAGATGTGCGTGGGGAGCAGGACGCCACCGACGATCTGATCCGTGACATCACTAAAAACACTCTTGCCCTCGGAATCGACCGGATTCCCATCGTGGGCGGGGTTAAGGAAGCGGGATGGGAACTGACCAAGGCATACTTCATCAGYACCGTCCTCGACGGCTGGGCCGACAGCTTCGAGACACGGGTCGAGGAGGCCACCGGAGCCCGGTCGGACTTTGTCCTGCGCCAGAAGTACGACATCGCCTACATCCTTCACGAGGCCGGCTATCCAGCGAGCGAGCCGCCCGCCGAACTCATCAGCAAGAGCACCGGCAATCTCAAGACCTATGACGAGCTCCTGGCAGAGGCGAAGCGGGAAGCGAGCGAGGACAAGAAATGGGAACAGGTGCTGCGGGAGAAACTGACGCCCTATGAACACTGGATGGACAGTAACAATAATTTGGATACCAAGATCGAAGATGCCTCAAAATTTCAGGCCAGTGATCAAGCCAAAGAGCAGTTAAGAGTCTGGAACTGATTCGTCTTTCTCACGTCGGCAGGCACGGAGTCATCGCGTCCAGTCGCCAGGTGGGAGCCTCAGGGGCCACATACACGGTCACTGTGATACCTAGATCCTTCTTCGTGCCGTGGATGAATCGCCCTTCATTGGTATCCATCTGGCTGAAGTCATACTCCAACTTGTATCCGAAGTCCTGGACGAGGACGTTCTCCATCAGTGCTTGGGCTCTGCCTAGGTGAGAGTCCAATGGTTCGTTGATGCGTTCATAATCGGCGGTGGCTCGTAGTACTCGCCTGAATTTGTCCTTGTCGCAGCGGATGTCCTTGTCTGGGCGCTGCAGGATGCGCAGCTTCTTGAGCGGGTTCTTGAAGACGTCGTTGGTCTCCAGTCGCTGTGTATCCTTCTGCAACTCCGCCGCTGCCTCCTTCAGTGAAGGCTCGGAAGTGCAACCCGATGTCACCATCACCAGCGCTATGCCGATGGCCAGTAGGCGGGCGACGCGCATTCAGTACCTCCGGGGGTGACGGATTCCGGGACGTACCAATCTTCGCCCACTCGGCACGCTTCCGCCACACCCTTCCCGCATCCGTTTGTCGGTGATGGCCATCTTTGAGGCGATGGCAGGCCTTGCCTCTCGACCTCAAGACGGCCTTGTCGTCATGGGCCAGAGTCGCGATTCGTCCGGCCGACGGCTCGTCTGTCGTCATGATTTCCCCTTCTGGACTCTTTCAGATGTTTATGATCCGGGTGTTAAAGAGCGCAGTCGCATCCATGTGCGGCCTGGTCTACTTCTGCTGGAGAAAGTGACGAACTGCTTTATTTCTCGTGCTGCCGCGGAGAGAATTTCTGTGTCTAGAATGACTTACCGGTGGTTGGTCGGCTATCGGATCGACAATCCAGGGTAGAGCAGATAATGACAGTCGTTGGTCTATCCAGATCGAGTTAGGCGTCGCCGGCCGGTTATTAAGTCCGTTTTTTCTAATTCGAGAGGAAATGTGATGGATGGTGCGCCGTCTCTCGACCCCGGATCCCCTCGTGTGCGGTTCGGTGCGGAGATGCGCCGTCTGCGGGAGGCCGCGCAGCTCTCGCAGACCGCCGTGGCCTCCCGCCTCGGCTGCACCCAGACCCAGGTGTGCCGCCTGGAGAAGGCCACCCGGACCCCGTCGAAGTCCGACGCCGAGAGGCTGGACCGGCTCTTCAGTGCGGCTGGCGGCGTCTCCTTCACGCGGCTCTACCAGCGCATCATCGCTCAGCCCGGTGGCCCGGTCTGGTTCCGTGACTGGGCCGAGGAGATCGAACCCACCGCCCTTGTCCTGCGTTCCTGGGATCCCCTTCTGGTGCCAGGCCTTCTCCAGACAGAGTCCTATGCTCGACAGATCTTCAGCCAGGAGCCTGAGATCACTCCTGGGGAGGTGGAGGAGCGGGTCCAAACGCGTATGCAGCGGCAGGGAATCCTTGACCGGGGCAAACCCTTTGCGCTTCGCATACTCATTGACGAGGGCGTGCTACGCCGTAAGGTCGGTGGAACCGAGGTGATGAACGGACAACTCGGTCACCTGCTGGAGATCGCTCAGAGGCCGACTGTCTCCATTCAGTTGGTCAGCCCCGAATGCCTGACAGGTCTGATGGGCGCCTTCATGATCGCTGAACTTTCGGATGGACGACCGGACGCCATTCACGTGGACTCCTCGGCGGAAGGGCAAGTCACGACGGATCTCGATTCCGTGACTGCGATTTGGAAGCGCTATGAGGCGATCCGGCTCTGGGCCTATCCTGAGCACATGTCCCTCAAAATGATCGAGGATGTGAGGCGCGAATGGACCTGAGCGCCGCCGTATGGCGGAAGTCATCGCGTTCCGGCGGGAATGGCGGCCAGTGCGTCGAGGTCGCCGCCAATCTGCCGGGGGTGGTCGCGGTCCGCGACAGCAAGAACCCTGACGGTCCCAAGCTGCTCTTCACCCCAGCCGAGTGGGGAGCGTTCATCGGCGGCGTCAAGACCGGCGAGTTCGACCGCTGATTTGGTCTCGGCTAGGAGAAACCGTCCGTCCTAACCAGGAGGCCGGTCCTGGCCGCGACCAGCGCAGCGTCGTACCCTCGGTCAACGTCGGCGAGACACTCGTCCGCCTCGACTCCTGATCTCACCCCGAGATTCTCCGCTGCCGGGTGTCATCGAGAACGCTCGCCGTGTGGCGGGGCCGGATCAGGCGCAACCGTCGGTGATTCCCTTGGGCTCGGCCGAGTCCGTCGTCCCGGCGCTTGACTGCGGACCGGGTGTGGCGGCGGAGGTGGCGCGGGCCCCGGGAGCGGAGGTGGTGCGGGCACCGGAACCAGAACCGGGCGTGGCGCCGGAACCGGGGCTCGGCGTGGCGGACGTGGGGCCGTCCGAGCCGGGGCCGGGAGTGGCGGTTGGAGCCGTGGGCCGGGTGGTGGCGGCGAGGTGGCGGCGTGGGGCAGCGGGAGCTGCTGAGGCGCGGATGGCCTTGGCGGTGACGGTGCGGATCTTGACCCAGTCGGGGTAGCCGGTGTTGATCAGCGGTGGCACGAACTGCACGCTGGTCACCTTGGCGCCCTTCACCTTCACGGCCAGCGGCACCAAATGCTCCAGCATCGGACGCGGGATGTCGGTCCGCAGGAGCTCCTTGGTGGCCAGCGCGATCTGGTTGAACCGGGACAGCACGGTCGCCGGGTCGGCCTGGGTGAGCAGGGCGCCCAGCACGCAGCGCTGGCGTCCCATCCGGGTGAAGTCATCGCTGTTGGTGCGCGAGCGGGCGAACCACATCGCGTCGGCCCCGCGGAGCTTGCGGGTGCCCGCCTTGACCAGGCCCTCGTTGTACTTGCCGAAGACCACGTCCTGCGGCACGGTCAGCCGGACGCCCCCGATCGCGTCGATCAGGCGGGCGAAGCCCCACATGTTCACCAGGGCGTACCAGTCGATCTTCAGCCCCAGGGTGTGGCCGATCGTCTCCACGAGTGTCCGGGTGCCCTGGCCCTTGCGGCCGCCGAAGATCTCCGGGTGGGCGTCGGCGTACTCCCAGACCGCGAAGAGCAGGTCCTCGCGCGAGCCGTCCGGGTTGGCGGGCAGCCGGAAGCCGTCGGGGAAGCGCCTGGCCATCGGCGAGCCCGGGACGAAGCGCACGTTCTCCAGGTTGCGCGGCAGGCTCAGCAGCACGGTGTTGCCGGTCTCGACGTCGATGCTGGCCACGTTGATGCTGTCGGTCCGCACGCCCACCCGATGGGTGTCGGCGTCGCCGCCGAGCAGCAGGATGTTCACCCGGTCCCGGCCCGACCACGGGTCTCCCGCACCGGTCGAGCCGTCCGGGGGCAGCGGCGCGGCCGGGGCGTTGAAGACCTTGTCCAGCGCCGACTGCGAGACCGCGGCGTACTGCCCGACCAGGCCGAAGGGCAGCAGCACGGCCACCGCGAGCGCGCCCGCGAGGGTCCCGGTGATCGCCTGGCCGGCTCCGGGGAGCGTGCCCGGGTTCAGCACCATGAACGAGTGCACGACCAGCGCGAACCAGGCGACGCCGAGCGCGACGGAGGCCACGGTGACGGCGGTCAGCCAGGACGACGCGGCCAGCTGCCCGGCGAGGCCGGCGAAGTCGGCGAGGTCGGAGGTGAGCCCGACCCACAGCAGTCCCAGCAGCAGTACGGCGTGGACGGACAGCAGCGCCAGGCCGGTCCTGCGCCATCCGGCGCGCAGATGCGCGGCTCCCGGCGCGACGACGGACAGGGCCGTCCACCCGATGACCGTGCCGACCCCGGACGGCCTTGATCTGTCTCGCACCTGCCCCCGATTCCTCCGCGCTTGAGCGCTGCACCGGTGATGGCTTGAGCGCTGCACCGGAGATGGTAGGACGAGGATCGGAGCCTGCGGGCGGCGAATGAGTGAACAGTATGAGAAGCAATCCGGCTTTATTGTCACATTTCTACTGGAATAAGGTTCGGTCATGTCTTTTACCGAGATCGAGTACGGCGTGGCCGACGGGGTCGCCACCGTCACGCTGAACCGCCCCCACCGCCTCAACGCCTTCACCTACGTCATGCGCGGCGAGCTGATCGACGCCTTCGACAGGGCCGACGCCGACGACGGGGTGCGCGCGGTGGTGGTCACCGGCCGGGGCCGGGCCTTCTGCGCCGGAGCGGACCTCGGCGGCGGTGGCGACACCTTCAACCACCACAGGACCGAGGAGATGTACGGCGGCGAGGACACCGTCGACGGCTCGCCCCGCGACGGCGGCGGCACGGTCGCGCTCCGCATCGCCCGCTCGCTCAAACCGGTCATCGGCGCGATCAACGGCCCCGCCGTGGGCGTCGGGGTGACGATGACGCTCCCGATGGACATCAGGCTCGCCTCCGACACGGCCAGGTTCGGCTTCGTCTTCGCCCGGCGCGGCATCGTGACCGAGGCGGCCTCCAGCTGGTTCCTGCCCCGGATCGTCGGCATCGCCCAGGCCATGGAGTGGGCCGCCACCGGCCGGGTCTTCCCCGCCTCCGAAGCCCTCGAAGGCCGGCTGGTCTCAAAGGTCCACGCCCCGGACGAGCTGCTCCCGGCCGCCTACGCGCTGGCCCGTGAGATCGCCGACAACACCTCGGCGGTCTCGGTCGCCGCCATCCGGCGGCTCATGTGGTCAGGCCTGTCGGCCGCCTCCCCCTGGGAGGCCCACCGCGCCGACTCCCACCTCATGAACGCCCTCGGCGCCGCCCCCGACGCGGCCGAGGGCGTCACGGCCTTCCTGGAGAAGCGCCCGGCGAGGTTCCCGATGAAGGTCAGCGAGGATCTTCCGGACACGGTCCCCTCGTGGCCCGCCAACCCCTACGAACTACCCTGACCGCATGCCTGACGTTCTCGGTCCCGACTACGAGCTCACGGTCCTGCCCATGGCCGACGACTACGAGGGAGCGGTGGTCGCCTCGCTGGTACGGCGGCGCGCCCCCGAGCCCACCGGCAGGGCGGTGCTCTACCTCCACGGGTTCACCGACTACTTCTTCCAGACCCATCTGGCCGACCACTTCGTCGCCCAGGGCATCGACTTCTACGGTCTGGACCTGCGCAAGTACGGCCGCTCGCTGCTGCCGCACCAGACCCGGGGCTTCGTGCGCAGCCTCACCGAGTACTTCCCGGAGATCGACGAGGCGGTCCGGGTCATCCGCGAGGAGGACGGCCACGACGAGGTGATCCTCAACGGCCACTCCACCGGCGGCCTGATCGCCGCCCTCTGGGCCGACCGGGTCCGCGGCCGGGGGCTGATCCAGAGCCTGGTGCTCAACAGCCCCTTCCTCGACCTCAACGTCCCCTCACCCCTGCGGGTCGCCGCCGACCTGCTCAAGGGGCCGATGTCCAGGATGTCGCCACGCGCCGTCCTGCCCCTCGGGCCGGCCACCGCCTACGGCACGAGCCTGCACCGCGACCACCACGGCGAGTGGGACTTCGACCTGGAGTGGAAGCCGATCGGCGGGTTCGCGGTGCACGCCGCCTGGCTGGCCGCGATCCGCCGAGCCCAGCGGCGCCTGCACGGCGGCCTCCGGGCCGACGTCCCGACCCTGGTGCTCTGCGCGGAGAAGGGGCTGCAGCTGCGCGACTTCGCACCGGAGGCCCAGGGGGCCGACGTCGTGCTCGACCCCGGGCAGATCGCGCACTGGGCGACCAGGATCGGCCCCCACGTGACGTGCGTCCGGGTGCCGGGCGGCATGCACGACCTGGTGCTGTCACCCGAACCCGCCCGCGAGGTGGTGTTCGCCGAGATGGACCGCTGGCTCAACTGCTACCACGGGAACGCGAAGAGGCTGTAGTAGGCCGCCGCGACCAGCAGCAGGCCGGTGCTCCCAAGCACACCGGCGATCGCGGCGCGCTGGGGGCGGCTGGGCTGCCACCCCTCGCGCAGCCCCGAGACGACCGCCGCCACGGAGGTGACCTCCTGCAGCAGCATGAGCACCGCCAGGATCCGGATGACCAGCCATCCGGCGAGCACCGCCGGCCAGGCCCCGGCCTGGTTGACCGAGAACAGCACCAGCAGCGTGATGAACGCCAGCACCGACACCAGCAGCCCGAGCCCGGTCCAGGCCATCCGGCGGAACCTGCGCCGGATGGGCGGCCAGATCAGGGCGTTGGCCTCGGCGGGCAGCTGCCGGCCGCGCAGCCGTACGACCATCTCGGCCACCGGGCCGACCACGTATCCGACGGCGGCCAGGCAGAGCGTGAACCCCAGGACCGCGCCCCCGGCGTACCACGGAGCGGCGGGGACCTCGCTGGCCTCGTAGCGCTGGACCGGGGTGGCGCCCGCGATGTGCACCGGCGGCCTGGCCGTGCCCGGCAGGCCCTTGACCCAGTTGGACAGCGTCTCCAGGTAACCGGGCGCGAACGGCCCGCCGTGGATGCGCATGCCGTGGTCGGCGCCGTCGAGGTAGCGGATCGTGTAGTCGGCGTTGCCGCCCTCGGCGAGCGCGCGGGTGAGCGCCCGGCTGCTCTCCACGAACGGGATCGACGGGTCGCGCGTGCCGTACAGGGCCAGGACCGGCTGCCGGATCCCGCGCAGCGCGGGCAGGCCGTCGTAGCGCAGGAAGTTCATGTGGACCGCGCTCATCGCCCTGGTGACCAGCTCGCGCACCCCGCTGGGCGCGTGCAGCCGGTCGAGCTGCTCGCCCATGGCCCAGGTGACCTGCCGCATGGGCGAGACGTTGGGCGCCGAGACCAGCACGGCGAACCCCACCGCGTCGCTCTTGGCGGCCGCGATCGGGACCACCCAGCTGCCCTCGCTCACCCCCCAGAGCCCGGTACGCGCCGGGTCGACGTCGGCGCGCGTGCGCAGGCGCGCCAGGACCCGCAGCGCGTCGTCGGCGAGCAGGTCGAAGTCGCGGTTGCGGAAGTCGTAGCGCACGGTCCGCTTGTCGTAGACGAGGGTGACGATGCCCGCCCTGGCCAGCAGCTCCGCCTGCGTGGTGAACTCGCCCCGCACGCCGGGCCCGGCCCCCTGCACGAAGACCAGGGCGGGGTGCTTGCCGGGGGTGAGGGGCGCGCGGATCGTGGCCTCGAGGGTGGTGTCCCCGACGTCGACGGTGATGTCCTGCGTGACGATCTGCGCGGTCGAGGCGATGGGGCGGACCTCGGCCGCGCAGATC
>NZ_NGFP01000150.1 GCF_002149035.1 Streptosporangium minutum | reverse complement strand
TATTGCCTACCGAACCGGCCGCCGTCACATCACGCCGGGGAAGACGGGACATCCGGACACCGGGGCCGCGGGGGGCGGGGCCGGACACTCCGGTGACGGGTGGCTCGGGCGGGGCACGCACCCGGAAGCGTGGCCCGTGCCGTTTCCGAGGGGGATCCCTCCGATCACCGTCCGGACGGATCCGGACGGCAGCTCGCGTTCGCCGATCTTCTTGCGTTCACAGGACTCGCGTTCACGGGTCTTGGAGCCGGCGGGGTGCCCAGCGTCCGAGGACGCTCCGCACCGGTCACCCCGCCGGCCCCGCAGAGCCGCGTTGGGGGCGGCGGGCCGGACGGCTGCGACTCCGTCCGGCCCACCGCTCGTCTCACTCCCCCACCGCGGCGAGTACGCGTGCGACCTTGGTCGCGGCACCGGCCGGGTCCTTCGCCGTGTGCATCCGCTCCCCCCAGGACCACCAGTAGTACCAGTCCCGGTGGCTTGGGGCGGCCTGTGCTCGGCAGGTGACGTTCTCCGCCAGGCTGGTTGCGCTAGGGTTGATCACGCGCACGAAGGCGCGACCCGACTGGGTCCGCACCACTCTGGCGTGCAGCCCGCGAGCGTCAAGTTCTGACACCAGCCGCTCCAGGTGCCCGAAGTCGTCTTCCCCCACCTCGTCCCTCCTCTTGGTCGCCCATACCGCACCGAATCGTGTTCGCTTGGTTACGCGAATCAGTGCTGGTTGGCCAAAGATGACTCACCTGGGCCAATGGGTCAACGGAGGGAAACCCAAGATCGGGTTGTGCCTTCTCCCAAGTAGGTTGAAAGAAACAGTCCGGTGGTGGACGATCCTTAGCCGATGGCTCTATTCGCGCGTTCCGGATGAGCCAAAGTTGGTCCATCATTCTCGGTAGGCACAGTGCGACAGCTGAATCACACTGAGTCACGGGAGAGGACCGGTCGGGACTAGTGTGCCAGCCAGCCCCGCCGGCCACGAGAGAGGGGCCGGTATGTCCGGCAGGCAGCACAGGGAGACAGAGTTAGCTCGGCAGATCCGGGCCAGAGGCCTGGCGGCAGGGCGTGGCTCGGCTCAGATAGCCGAGGAGATCCACGACAAGTGCGGTCCCCAGTTCGGGACCACGCGCATCAAGGGTCACCGTCTCGCGCATGGCGTCGCCCTCGCCGACGTGATCGAACAGATAAGGGCGCTGTTCGAGCGCGACGGCAAAGCGGCGCCGGGTATCGGTGAGACGCTCCTGTCCGCTTATGAGAGCGGGCTGAAGCGTCCGGGGCCCGAATACCTCCACTACCTGTGTTCCGCCTACCGGGTCGAACCGGCATCTCTCGGGTACGACGGCCCGTGCATCTGTGGTCACGGCCACCAGACGCCCGGTGCCCTCCGAGGTGATCTCCAGGATGGAAGACCCGACACTTCCCCTGGTCCGCGTGAGCGGCTGATCCAGTCGATCGGCGGCGACCCTTCCGCGGACGGGGGCGAGGAGGACGAGAACGTGCTACGGAGGACGCTTTTACTGCTTCTGGCCGGCACCGGCACCGGCGCCACGCTGGACGGACAGGTGCTTGGATCTGTGGAGAACATCCGCAGGAGGATGGACGAGACCCTGGTGTCGGCCACCGTTTCGCCTGCGATGCTCGATCAGTGGGAGGAAGCCACCATCGGCTTCGGCCGCCAGTACATGAACACGCCGCCGCTGCGGCTGCTCTGCGACGTGTTGCTGGAGTTCAGCGCCGTGCGCAAGGCCATGGAGCGGCGCCAGCCGGTGGACCTGCAGGAACGGCTGTGCCGCATGGCGGCCCAGCTCGCCGGGCTCAGCGGCATGATCATGGTGAACCTCGGCGACCACAGGATGGCCCGGTCCTTCTTCAGGACCGGCAGGACGGCCGCCGACGACACCGGCGACCGGGCGCTCCGCGCCTGGGTCATCGCGAGGGAGGCTCTGGTCCCGCTCTACTACGGCGACCCGCGCGAGGCGCTCAACCTCGCGAGGAAGAGCCGTGATCTGGCCGGCCAGACGCCGTGCGCGGCCCAGGCCATGGCCCCGGTCTTCGAGGCCCGCGCGCTGGCGATGCTGTCGGGGTCGGGGAAGAAGGACGTGGTCGACCAGGCCAAGCGGGCGCTGTCCCGGGCCAGGGCGGCGTTCTCCCAGATGACCGCGGCCGATCAGGAGGACTCGACCTTCGGCTACACCGAGCGCCAGCTCTACTTCCATCAGGGAGACGCGCTGGTGAGGCTGGGGCAGGCGATGGAGGCCGACCTCATCCTGGAACAGGCTCTCACCAAGTACGGCCCGGCGGACTGGCTCGATCCCACGATCATCAAGCTCGACCGGGCCAAGTGCAAGCTCCTTGAGGGCGACCTGGAGGAGGCGCTGACGATAGCCATGTCCGCGCTCGCCGGGCTGAACCAGGGCGGCAGACCCGACCTCCTCATGCAGCGCGCCCACGAGGTGGCCAAGGAGGTGGAGGCCAGGAGTCCCGACCACCCCGAGCTCAAGCTCTATCTGGAGGCACTGCGCCCCGCGCCGGCGGATCCGTCCGGGGGCGATGCATGAGGCTCCGGCGCTATCGCTGGTCCGACCTGGAATCCGTCTGGGCGCTGCATCAGATCTGCCTCGCCCAGGTGGGCCTCGCGCCGGGAGACGGCGTCTACTACGAGGACGACTTCCCGAGGATCAACGAGATCTACATCGCCGGCCGGGGGGACTTCCTCGTGGGGGAGATCCCGGGCGGGCGCATCGTCGCGATGGGCGGGCTCCGCCGGATCGACGACGAGACCGCGGAGCTGTGCCGTCTGCGGGTCCATCCGGAGTTCCAGCGGCGGGGCTTCGGCGCCCGGATGAGCGCGGCGCTGGAGACGCGGGCGATCGAACTGGGTTACGTACGGCTCCGCGGGGACACCACGCTGAACCAGCAGGCCGCGATCGAGCTCTACCGCAAGCACGGCTGGCGTGAGATCAGCCGGGAAGAGCGCGGTGGATGCGTCGTGCTTTATGGCGAGAAAGATCTAGTTGTCGCCATGTCCCATCTTGCTTCATTTAAGTAAATTCACGACTGTTTTATAGTCAAGTATTGCGATCTAGTGAAGTGACAGAATACTTATTCTTCGTACCTGTAGTCATTTTCCCGTGGGGGGTACGATGAAGAAGATCATTGTTCGCAAACCTGGCACCACCAAGCTGAGCGGTGCTTCCAGCGTCATCCACAAGGGGTGAGGGAGCATCTCTGGCTGATCGGGCCGCTCCCCGGTGACCGTGCGGACCCGTCCCCCCTGGTGGTGAACGGGCACCGGCGGTCGCGTGGGCCCTACACGGTCGGCGGCGCCATTTTGCGCGCGGTCGTCCCGGAGGTCCTGGAACGGGCCCCCGCGCACGTCGCGTCTCACGACATCGAGATCCGTAGCGTGGCCCCTGATCTACGAGATCGGGTGGCCGCGCGACGGGAGACCATAGACGCGCGGATCGACGACGACGAGCGGATCCTCGTGCCCGCGCCCCGCCGTACCCTCAGGCTCGCCAACGGGGTGGCGGAGTTCCTCGGCGCGTGCCTGAGCGGGCCGCGCACGCTGGTCGTGGAGAACCTCCACGAGGCCGACCCGACCGACCTCGAACTGCTCGCGGTGCTGGTCAGGCGGCTGGATCCCGCACTGCTGACGATGGTGCTCGCCTCGCGGCAGCCACCGCCGCGCTGGTTCCGCGGCCGCGTGGCGGACTCCGCCGGGCCCGGGGCGGGGCAGGTTCAGGCCGGTCCCGGCCAAGGAGGTCCGCCGCACGCCGACGGCGCTGCCCATGTGGCCTCCGACTGCACCGACGAGCGATCGCGTGCCGCCTACGAGGCGCTGGACCCGGCGGAGCGGGCCAGGCTGCACGACCTGCGGGCCGACGAACTGGAGGCCACCGGGGAGTTCTCCCCGCGCCTGGGCGCCGTCCCCTTCCACCGGGAGCACGGCACCGACCCCCGCGGCCGCGGGGCCGAGGCGCTCTGGACGGCCGTCGACCACTGCGTCAGGGAGGGTTTCCTGGACGCGGTGACCGAGCTGGGACGGCGCGGGCTACGGCTGGCCGAGCCCGGCTCGGACCTCTGGTGGCGCTTCACCCAGCGCACGGCCACCGCCCTGGGAGCCCTGTCCCGCCAGGACGAGGCCCGTGACCTCTATGAGCGCGCCCGCCGTGGCAGCCAGGACCCCGCGGTGCACGCGGCGTCGGCGTACGGCACGGCCATGCTCGACGCCCGTCACCCCGATCCGGCCCGGCGGGACCTGGGCCGGGCCAGGGGCTGGATCAACCAGGCCGTCGCCATCTCCACCCTGCTGCCGGACCGGGGGGAGCGCGCCTTCAAGCTGGGCTTCGACCGTAACGGCCAGGCCCTCATCGAGGCGCGGGCGGGCGAGCCGCACAAGGCTCTCTCCCTGGTCGAGTCGGCCATCGAGCTGGCGCGGCGGGATCTGCCGCCGGGCCGGCACCCGGTGCACCGGATGGTGCTGTACGCCAACCGGGGCCGGCTCCTCGCCGAGCTGGGCCGTACCAAGGAGGCCCTGGAGGAGTACACCGAGGCGATCGCCGTCGACCCGCTCTTCGCCGACCACTACCTGGACCGGGGCAACCTGCTGTTCCGGCTCGGGCTGACCGATGAGGCGCTGGCCGACTACGAGGCCGCGATCCGGGTGAGCCCGCCGCTGCCCGAGGCCTACTACAACCGGGCCGAGGTCCGGCTCGCGCTGGGGGATCTGGCGGGAGGCCGGGCCGATCTGGACCACGTGCTGGAGCTGGACCCGGACCATCTGGACGCCTACATCAACCGGGCGGGCGTGCTGGCCGTGCTCGGGTCGGCGGCCGAGGCGCGGGCCGATGTCGAGGCCGGGCTGGCGCTCATGCCGGGCAATCCCCACCTGCTGACCGTGAAGGGACAGCTGGACACCGCGTCCGGGCACTTCGAGGAGGCCGCCCGCGCCTTCGACACGGCCCTGGACAGGGCTCCCGGTCTCGGTACGGCCTGGGCCAACCGGGGCATCCTCCGCTACGAGACCGGTGACGCGGAGGGCGCGGTGGCGGATCTGTCCAGGGCGATCGAGATCGAGGAGGGCCCGGAGCTGTACTTCAACCGGGCGACCGCTCTGCGGGCTCTGGGAAGGGAGAAGGCGGCCATGGATGATCTGCGCCGCGCCCTCGACCTCGATCCCGGTGATCCCGACATCCGGCGGGCTCTGGGGCTGCGGTGAGATCCGTGTCGCGGATCAACGGCTTGCCAAGCCTCTGCCCGCTTTGGTCCCGGTCCGGCCTGAGCGCATATGGCCCGGAGGGCGTCTCGAGTAGCGTCGGTAGAAGTCGGTAGAAGTCGGAAAAAACAGACCAAAGTAGGCAGTCATGGACTACGACCGGTTTCTCTCGATCGTCCAGCACGCGGCCGGCGCCGACCGGCAGACCGCCGAGACCACGGTCCGTGTGACGCTCGAAACACTCGTCAAGCGGCTGACACCGGATCAGGCCCGGGACCTCGCCGAGCACCTGCCACGGGAGCCGGCCCGGCTGCTGCCGCAGGATCACGTCCAGGAGAACGTCTACGCCGACGGGTTCCTGCGCCGGATCGCCGAGGGGGAGCAGGTCGACCTGCCGGTCGCCGAACGGCGCGCGGGCGCCGTCCTCCTGGCACTGAGCCGGGCCGTGCCCACGGCCGTGTTCACCCGGGTGATCTCGGAGCTTCCGGAGGACTTCCGGCTGCTCATCGAGAGGACCCTCGCGGAGGCCGGCCCGACCCTCACGCTGGAGGAGTTCCTGAACCGGGTCGCCGGCCGGGCGGGACTCGCCGACAAGCAGGGAGCCTGGCGGGCCAGCGAGGCGGTGCTCGAGATGCTGGGGGAGCAGATCAGCGTGGGTGAGATACGCGACCTGATGGAGGCGCTCCCCACTGAGCTGGCCTCCGCGCTGGAGCGCGGCAACGAGGGGAGCGACAGCGCTCCCGGGACGACGCCGCTGGAGGATTTCCTCGCTCTCATCGCGTTGGAGGAGGGGGTCTCCGTGGACGAGGCGCTCAGGCACGCCCGAGCCGTCCTCGCGACGGTGCGGGACGCGGTGACCAAGAAGGAGTTCCACGACCTCACCTCACAGCTCGCGCGCTCCTACGTCGAGGAGCTGGTGCCCGCGTGAGGTGACGCCGGCCCGCCTCCCCGGAGATCGCGGGCCGTCGGGGGAGGTCCGCGGACCCGTTCCCGGTGGCGCCGTGGCCCGGGGCCCGGCGCGGATCACGGCGCTACGCGGGGAAGACCTGGACATGGCCGGGGTCCACGCTCAGCCGTACCTCGTCGCCGGGAGAGAGCGCGGCCGGAGAGGAGGCGGGCGGCTCGGCTGAGGAGGCGGCGGATTCGAGGGCGTCGGTGGGTTCGGGGCGCCGGTGGGTTTGGAGGAGGAGAGAAGCTCCACCGAGGGAGAATTCATCCCCTCCGTGGTGATTGTTTTTCCTCCAGACATTCCTTAGGTGTTGATTTTTCCCCCATCGGTGGATTTATCCATACCCTCGCCGTCCGAGGTGGATAGCTTTCCCCCGAAGAGGGTGGTGTTTCCGCTCCGGGTGGGGAGTCTTGCACTGAGGCAGGGGTCATCACGGCCGCCCCGCCGAACGCCACAGTGAGCATCCATGCGAATGGCCGGCGGAGCGCGTTCGGTGATCGGGCCGAGGGCTCCGGCCTCAGCGACGACGGGCCGCCGACAGCGCGTAACCGGCGTCCTCCTGGCGTGACGGCGTCAGGTCGCCTCCGAGCAGGATCAGGGCCTGCTCGGAGGGGCTGGCGGGCTCGGCGTGAATGGTGATCAGCTGCTGGCCGGGAGCGCTGTTGACGTCGAACACCTCGCAGGTGAGGAGCAGGTCGCCGACCTCGCGGTGGCGGAGGGGCGTGGCCGCGTGCGATAGCGGGGACACGTCGTGCCGAGCCCATAACCGGCGGAAATCCGCGCTTTTGAAGGAGAGTTCATCGACCAGCTCGGTCAGGCGAGGATCGTCGAGGTCCGCTCCCGCGACGGCGCGCAGGTGGGCCACCTTGGAACGGGCGACCTGCTCCCAGTCCAGGCCGAACTCGCGGTAGAACTCGCGCGCGAAGGGGTCCAGGAAGGCCATCCGGAGTAAATTGTCCGCATATTCCCACCCGTTGTAGAGGGCAGTGGCCAGCGGGTTCGCGGCCAGCACGTCCATCCAGCGGTTGATCACCAGCGCCGGGGTGTACGGCCAGCTCCGTATCAGCCGCAGCAGATCCGGACTGACCTGCTCCGCCTCACCGGTCGCTCTGCGCCGTGAGCCGGGATGGGCGAGTTCGTGCAGGTGGGCCGTGGCGTCGGCGTCCAGGTCCAGTGCCCGTGTCAGGGAGCCGAGCACCTGCTCGGACGGATGGCGTTCGCGTCCCTGCTCCAGGCGGATGTAGTAGTCGGTGCTGACCCCGGCGAACATCGCCACCTCTTCCCGGCGCAGTCCCGGGGTACGGCGGGGACCGGAGTGCAGCAGCCCCATCTGTGCGGGGGAGGTGGCCTCGCGTCGAGCGCGCAGGAACTCCCCCAGAGCGTTGTTGCTGTCCATTTCATCACCGTGTGGTTGGGTTCATCACTTCTTGCCGAAAACCGGCGGACCGGATCCCGTATTCCTTGCCTCCCCGTACCGCTCCCCTCCCGCGGAGGCGGCGACGGCGCCGATCCGTCGTGGTGACGGTGACCGGTGTGCGGAGGGCCGCCGGAAATGCCGGTCTCCGCGCGCATCTCCCTTGCCGCTACCGCGCCATCTCCTCCCTTGCCGGTACTCCGAGAGGTTCGCCGGCGGTGGGGCCCGCCCCCTGGGAGTGACACTCCTACCTTCCTCGGGAGCGTCCTGCCTAGCCTGAGATCCAGGCACCGTGTCGGTGTCCTGCACACCACCGATTCGGTGTTCCGTCAGCCCGGGCATCGCCCGGGGCGCGACCGATTCGACATGGAGTGATCCGTCATGATCAAGCTCAGGAGCGCACTCGCGGCTGAAGCGATGATGGCTTTCGCCCTTATCGCGCCCGCGATGATGCCGGCCCAGCCAGCTGGCGCCGACACCGAGGTCGTTCTCACCGTCCATGGCGACGGCGGCAGCGCCAATGGCGCCGCCAACGGCAGTAGCGGCACCAACGGCCACTGAGAGGGGACGCCGGCTGACGGGCCCGGCCCGGGGGGAGCCGTCCATCCCCGCAGGAGGACGTGGAAGGGCCGGCGGCCCGCACGGTCTCCGGCGGGCGCGGCCTCCGTCCCGGGACCGAGCCCGTCCCGCTTCCGGATCGACTCGCACCAAACGCGTGTCCAGTGCGCCGGACACGCGTTCCGCCGATGGCGACCGCGCCGCCAGGGCGGTCATCCGGGCACTGGAGCCGTTCGCGCTCCATGGGCCCGGCTCGGTGACCGTCCGCCGGATCGCCTCGTCCGCGGGGCTCTCGCCCGGTACGGCACGGCCATCACCGCGATCCGGGACGTGCCCTGCGGCGTGGCATCCCGGTCCGCCGGGGGCGAGGGCCATCCCAGGGCGGGTGGCAGGCGTCCGGGATCAGCCCAGCCGGGTGATCCGGGAGACCACCTCCACCAGGTCGGGCGGCTCCAGCGCGTCGGGGAGCCCGGCCATCTCGACCGGGGAGAACCAGCCGGAGCCCAGGTAGGTGTCGTTCTCCTCGGCCGTGAAAGCGCCGGGGCCCACCGCCGGGGTGCCCTCGAACCTGGCCAGATAGAACCGTTCGGTCTTGACGTAGTGGGTGCCCAGCCAGTCGAACTCCCGGCGCACCGGCACCCACCGGTCCAGCACCGCCTCACCCGGCAGCCCGGTCTCCTCGGTCAGCTCCCGCCGCGCGGCATCGAAGGGCGTCTCGCCCGGATCGATCCCGCCGCCCGGCGGTTCCCACAGGGCCACGCCGGTGACCGTGTCACGCCAGTGCATCAGCAGCACCCGGCCGTCGCCGTCCACGCAGACCACCCGTGCCGCGGCCCGGTCGCTCGTCGGGGAGGCGCCCGCGTCCGCCGATGATCGGCCCGCGCCCGCCGGGGGGACGTCCGCGTCCGCCGGTGAGACGTCCGCACTCGTCGGGGAGGCGCCCGCGTCCGCCGATGATCGGCCCGCGCCCGTCCGGGGGGCGCCGGTGCCCGCCTGAGAGTCGCTCATAGACCCCGGACGCTATCACCACCTATCGCCACAAGAGGTCCACAGCGGCTGCCGAAAAGCATGATGACCTGCGGAGACGCCCTCAACCTGGCAACCTTTACGCGGTCAACCGTGCCGGAGGTCCTCGCGCAGAGCCGGAGCGCCCCGGCCCAGTGAGGAAGGACGTTCATGCGCTTACGCAACGCGGTGGTGGCGACGGCGGTCGCGGTCATGATCCTGATCCCGGCGACGGCGGCCCTGGCCGAACCCGGCACTTCCACGCCTGTGACGCCCGCTCCGGGCTCCACCCCCGAGAAGGTCCTGAACACCACGGCCGCCCAGGCCGCCCCCGTCCCGGTGCCCGACGTCCCGGACGGCATCAGCACCAGCAAGGTCCTGGTGATCGGGCTGGACGGCCTGCGACACGACCGCATCGCCGCCGCCGACGCGCCGAACCTCGACTCGCTGATCGCGAACGGCACCTTCGGCACCAGCCTGCTCTACACCGATCCGATGGCCGCCACCTCCAGCGGGCCGGGCTGGTCCACCGTCGCCACCGGCACGTGGCCGGACAAGCACAAGGTCAGGAACAACGTCTTCGCGGGCAAGCGCTACGACCTCTACCCCGACTTCCTCACCCGGCTGGAGAAGATCGACCCGGCCTACTCCACCTACGCCGCCATGGACTGGAAGTCCCTCGGCGACCAGGGCACCTTCGGCCCCGGCATCGACGCGCGGATCGTCCTCAACGGCGACTCCGCCGGATACCCGGCGGAGGACGGGCGGATCACCGAGGTCTCCGAGAAGGTGCTGCGCGACCGCAACCCGGACGTCGCCTTCGTCTACCTGGGCAACGTCGACGTCACCGGGCACCACAGCGGCGCCGCCGGCCAGGCATACCTGAACGCGATCGCCGCCGCCGACACCTCCATCGGCCGCCTGCTGAGCGCGGTCCGGACCCGCTTCACCTTCCACAACGAGCGATGGACCGTGATCGTCACCACCGACCACGGCCACACCGACGCCGGCGGCCACGGAGGCTCCAGCGTCGAGGAGCGCCGTACCTTCGTCCTCGCCGCCGGTCCGGGCATCGCCGCCGGAGCCACCCCGTCCGACACCCGTCTGGTCGACGTGGCCGCCACCGTCTTCGGCCAGCTGGGTCTCGCGCTCCCGGCGGGCCTGGACGGCAGGTCCGTCGTGCTGCGCGCCTCCGACCCCTTCGACCGCCTCTCCCTCAAGGGGCGGGTCGACGAGGGCGGCATCCCGGCCGGGGTCAGGGGGTTCACCCACACCGCGCCCGCCGGCTGGTCGGTGGAGAACCGGGGGCTGCCCTCCGGCGGTGTCGAGGAGTGGCGCGGCTGGTCGTTCACCACGGACGAGTTCTGGTCCCGCGCCCAGCGCGACCAGTGGCGGGAGCTGTTCGTCCGTGGCCGCGGCGTGTTCGCCGTGGCCGACTCCGACGAGTGGGACGACCGCTCCCACGGCACCGGCACCTTCAACTCCACCCTGGTCAGCGCGCCGTACCCGGTCGCGGGCCGTCCGTCGGTGCGGCTCGGCTACGTCACCCACTACCGGCAGGAGGGCGACCAGAAGGGCCGGGTCCTGGTCTCCTTCGACCGTGGCCGTTCCAAGGTCGTGAAGGTCTACTCCGCCGACGCCGTCGCCAAGGTCGAGTCGGTCCCCGTCACCGTCCCGGCGGGCGCCACCAGGATGACCGTCCGCTTCCGCTACTACGACGCCGACAACAACTGGTACTGGGCCGTCGACGACCTGCGCGTCTCCTGAACAGCCGGGCGGTACGGAGGGATCCCGTACGGCCCCGCACCCGCTCCCGGAGGCCGGATGGGGCATGCGGCGGGGTCAGCGTTTCATCGCTCCGTCGGCGATCGCGTCGGCGGCCTCGCTGATCGCCATGCCGACGATCTCCAGGCGCCGGACCAGCTCGCGCTCCTTCATGGTCTCGGCGTTGACCGGTCCGGAGAAGATACGGGCGATCTCGTACTGGTACATGCGCCGGATGGTGCCGCCGATCTTCTTCGCCTCCAGTGCGTCGTGGGTGATCACCGAGGGGCGGGACGCCAGGTCGTGGACCGCGGCCTCCAGGGCCTCGATGCCGACGATCACCTGGTCGAGCATGGGGGCGAAGCGCTGCTGGTCGTGAACGCGGTAGAGATGCGACTCGCGGACGAAGTCGCGCAGGGAGTCCAGCACGTCGTCGATCGAGCGCGACAGCCGGAACAGGTCCTCGCGGTCGATCGGCGTCACCAGGGAGCCGGACAGCTCCTCCACCAGGCGGGCGCGTTCGGTGTCGCCGCGATGCTCGATGGCCCGCATCCGCTCGTGGGCGTCGGTGCGGCCGGTATCACCGCCGATCATGGCCATGGCCAGCCAGGCGCCCTGCTTCGTGGCCTCCAGTTGCCCGATCAGCGCCTCGGCGAGCGCGCTGTCCATGCGGCCCGCCATCAGATCCCGCACCCGCCGCAGCCGCTTCACGCGATCACCCCTCGGACGATGAGCGCCGCCGCCGCGGCGAGCAGCCCGCTCACCGGCAGCGTCAGCGTCCAGGCTAGGACGATCTTCGTGGCGGCGTGCCAGCGCACCCGGCCGGAGCTCTCGGCCACCCCGGCCCCGATGAGGGCGCCGGCGATCGTCTGGGTCATGCTCACCGGGGCGCCGATCGCCGCGCAGCCGATCACGGCGGTGCCGCTGGCCAGCTCGGCGGTCACACCGTGCAGCGGGCGCGAGGCGATGATCCCCCGGCTGAGGGTACGGCCGGCACGCGGCAGGCCGTACAGGGCGCCGATCCCGAACAGCACCGCCACGGCCAGGCAGATGAGGAATGGAGGGCTGGAGAGGCCGAGGGCGAGCATGAAGACGGCCAGCATCTTCTGGCCGTCGTTGGCGGCGTAGGCCAGGCACTGCAGGGCGAACCCGGCCCGGTGCCACTGCCGCAGCGTGCGGCCGTGCGCCAGCCGCACGAGCAGCCGGATCGTCAGGATCGCCAGCAGCCCTCCCACGAACGGCGAGGCCAGCGCGACCGCGAGCACGAACAGCACGGCGCCGGCCGAGACGGGCAGGCCCCACCCCAGGCCCGCGCCGGCGAGGGCGCCCACGATGGCGAGGGTCAGGCTGGTGGGCAGCCCCCGGTTGTTGAGGACCGCGACGACGGCCAGTGCGGCGAGCACGGCCACGACCAGCGCGATCCGGCCGTAGGGGCCCTCCATGCTCGCCAGCCTGGTGGTGAAGGTCCTCGCGACCCGGTAGGTCACCAGGGGGACCAGCGCGACCGTGACCATCATCATGATCACACCGGCCAGTGGCGGGATGCTGGGGATCTTCAAGCCGGTGGCCAGGAGCGCGCCGCCGTCGTTGACGCCGGTGACGACCGCGAAGAGTCCGGCGAGCGACGTCAGGGCCACCAGGCTCACGCTTCCACATCCCAACTGAACGGCAGGTGAAGGACAAGGCCGGTCCGGCTGTGACCTCCACAGGCGAATGGCGGCTGCCCTCGCTCGTGATCCATGCGTAGCGTCCCCAGTGCACCGATAAGGACATACCTACCCAGAGGGCGAGCGGATGATGGACGGGGAGCTCATCCTGTTGGACCCCCGACCGGCGTACCGCGCGGCGCGCCGGAACCGCCCTGCTCCGCGGGGGCCTGTGCCGCCGCGAGCCGGCGTCCGTCGAGCTGCCGTCCAGGATCCGCCGGTGACCACGCCTTGGACATGGTGCGGGTGGAGGCGGGTGGGGCGCTGTACTCTGCCCAGGTCGGCGTGAGGACGCCGTACGATCCGACCTCGTCGAGGGTGAAGGCTATGAACGAGCGAGTCAGAAGGCCCGGCGCGGGCTCCGAGCCGCTGGGTGAGGAGGTCGTATGAGCTCCGCCGCCCAGTACGTGCTGACGCTGTCCTGCCCGGACCGGCCCGGTGTGGTGGCCGCGGTCTCCGGCCTGCTGGCCGCCCAGGGCTGCAACATCATCGAGAGCCAGCAGTTCGGTGACCCCGTGGCCGAGCGGTTCTTCATGCGCGTGCAGTTCGCCTGCCCGCTCTCCGACGCCGAGCTCCGCACGGCCTTCGCCGCGCTCGCCCCCGACTTCGGGATGGACCTCAAGCTGCGGGACCTGGCCGTCAAGCCGCGCGTGCTGGTGATGGTCAGCAAGTTCGGCCACTGCCTCAACGACCTGCTCTACCGCACACGCTCCGGCCTGCTCGACATCGAGATCGTCGCGGTGGCCTCCAACCACCCCGACATGCGCCCGCTGACCCAGTCCTACGGCATCGACTACCACCACCTGCCGGTCACCTCCGAGACCAAGTCCCGGCAGGAGGCGGAGGTCCTGAGCCTGGTCGACCACTACCAGGCCGACCTGGTGGTGCTCGCGCGCTACATGCAGGTGCTGTCGGAGGACCTCTGCGTCAAGCTCGCCGGAAACGTGATCAACATCCATCACTCGTTCCTGCCGTCGTTCAAGGGGGCCAAGCCGTACCACCAGGCCCACTCGCGCGGGGTGAAGCTGATCGGCGCGACCGCCCACTACGTGACCGCCGACCTCGACGAGGGGCCGATCATCGAGCAGGAGGTCGCCAGGGTCAACCACACCCACTCCGCGGAGGACCTGGCCGCCATCGGCCGCGACGTCGAATGCCAGGCCCTCGCCCGCGCCGTACGGTGGCACACCGAGCAGCGGGTCCTTCTCGACGGTCACAAGACCATCGTCTTCCCGCGCTAGGAGGGCCCGGCCGGGGAGCGGGCCGGCGCGAGGCGGGCCGCAGGAGGCGGGGACGCGGGTCCCCGCCTCCTCGGACGGCACGGGCACGCCGGTGTCATCCGCCACCGAGGTGCGTCCGGGGCGCGCAGGTCACCGGACGGTCAGGGACGGTACGTCCCGAAGAACCACTCGTTGCCCTCCGGGTCCTTGCACGCGTAGTCCCGGGACCCGTAGGGCTGGTCGGCCGGCTCCATGGTGATCTCCGCCCCGGCCTCGGCGGCCCTGGCGTGATGAGCGTCCAGATCGCCCACCGCGATGTAGACTCCGGGACCGCCCGGCTCGCCCTGCCCGGTCATCACCATCCCGGTGCCGACGATCAGCTCGGCGTGGCGGACGCCCCCGTCCTCCCCCTTGACGAGCTCGTGGACCTCGAATCCGAACGCCTGGACCAGCCAGTCGACGGCCTTGCCCGGCTCCCTGTAGCGGACCAGCGGATATACCGTTCGCATAACGTGCTTCCCTCCTGTACGGCTACCGCCAGCGTGCCCGGCGGCGGGCCGTACCGGCTTGGAGGAATCTGACCTCGCCTCAGCCCGGAGCGGCGGCCGGGCTCCCGGGCCTGGGCGCCGCCGTCTCGCGCGGGGTGGCTCCGGTCATGGCCCTGAAATCGCGGTTCATGTGGGCCTGGTCGTAGTAACCGCATCTGACCGCCGTGTCGGCCAGGGGCAGCCCGGCGCGCAGGCGCGCGGCGGCGTGCTGGAAACGCAGAACCTTGGCCACCGCCTTCGGGGCCAGGCCGATCTGGTCGTGGAAACGGGAGACCAGGTGCCGATGGCTCCAGCCGAGCTCCTCGGCGAGCGACGCCACGCCGATCGTGCCTCTGGTGGCGACGAGCCGGCCCCAGGCCCACCTGATCCGCCGGTCGGGCTCGGGCGCGGCGTGGATCCGCCGGGTGAGCAGCTCATCGAGGAGGGCGAGCCGGGCCTGCTGGTCCGGCGCTGCGGCCAGCCGCTCGACCGCGGTCTCCGCCCACGGCCCCAGTGCCTCCGCCAGGGAGACCACCCGGTTGGCCAGCTCGCTCATCGGCATCCCGAGCAGCCGCCGGGCCCCGAGCGGCGTGAGGTCGACCTGCACGCCCTCGGCGAGACCGGTCATGGTGGTGTCGACGTAGGTGTCGTGAAGCCCCCCGGCGAAGGAGACCAGCCGTTGCGGCGCCTCGGCTCCCGGACCGTCCAGCGTGAGCGGCTCCGCGAACCCGAAGATCACCACTGCCCCGGCGAAGGGGGGCTGCCTGCGGGGCAGGGGCCGGGTGTAGCGCTCGGTGTAGGCCGACAGGTGGGTGACGTGCGGCCGTAGGGGACGGCCCGGCCTGCCTTCGAGGGAGACGAGGCCCTCGCTCACCGCGGCGTCTTTCACGCCTTGGACGATAACGACCGGCACCGACAGTCCCGGCCGGCCGGCGCTCACCCCGGCGCCGGGATTCCGCGGAGCCCGTCGCGGACCCGGAGGGGAGCCTCCCCGGGACCGCCGCCGCGGTCCCGGGACGGGCGTGCCGTGCCTACGACGTCAGCCCCGTGTGATGGGCCAGGAAGGTGAGCTGGTCGGCGGCGAGCTCGACGGTCTTGCTCACCGCGCGGGCGCCGTGGCCGACCTCGGTCTCGTTGCGGAGCAGGATCGGCCGGTCGGAGGACTGGGCGTGCTGGAGGGCGGCGCACATCTTCCAGGCGTGCAGCGGGTGGACCCGGGTGTCGGACTGGAAGACGGTGAACAGCGTCGCCGGGTACGACACGCCCTCGCGGACGCGGTGATAGGGCGAGTAGGCGTACAGCCAGGCGAACTCGTCGGGCTTCTCGGCGGAGCCGTACTCGACGTTCCAGGTCGCGCCGAGACCGAACAGCTCGTAGCGGACCATGTCGAGCAGCGGGGCCGAGCAGACGACCGCGGCGTACAGGTCGGGGCGCTGCGTCAGGGCCGCGCCGACCAGGAGGCCGCCGTTGGAGCCGCCGGAGATGGCCAGCTGGGAGGCGGTGGTGACGCCGGTGGCGATCAGGTGCTCGGCCGCCGCGTGCAGGTCGTCGTAGACGTTCTGCTTGTTGGCGAGCATCCCCGCCCGGTGCCACTCCTCGCCCTGCTCGCCGCCGCCGCGCAGCTGGGCGATGGCGTAGGTGCCGCCCGCCTCGACCCAGCTCAGGATCGACGCCGAGTAGCCGGGGGTCATCGAGATGCCGAAGCCGCCGTAGCCGTACAGGATGGTCGGGCGCGGGCCCTCGACGCCGGGCTTGGAGATCACCAGCATGTGCACCTCGCTGCCGTCGGCCGAGCGGTAGGTCACCTGCTCGGTCTCGACGGCGGGCACCTCGACGGCGCCGGGGGAGGAGGCCCAGAGGGTGGTCTCACCGGTGCGGGCGTCGTAGCGCTGGATGGTCGGCGGGGTGGTGTTGTCGGTGTAGCCGAACCAGGCCTCGTGGCCGCCTTCGGGGCGCTCGCTGATGCCGCCGATCGTGCCCAGTCCGGGCGTCGGCACCTCCCCTACGCGCTCGCCGGTGACCAGGTCGTGGACGGAGATCTCGCTGATCGCGTGGCGGGTCCAGCCGACCAGCATGACCGGCCGGTCCAGGTCGTCGAGGATCGCGAAGTCCGACAGCACGGCCTCCGGGTCCTGCGGGATCAGGTCGCGCCAGTGCTCGAACTGGGGGGTGGAGGGGTCGGTCACGCAGATCCGCCCGCGCGGGGCGTCGCGGTCGGTGAACACGTAGAGCCTGCCGTCGCGGCCGAAGTGCACGGCGCTCTGGGCGTCCACGTCCTCCTGGACGACGACGAGCTCCGGCGACTCGGGGGAGGAGGCCACGAGGTCGGCCACCCACAGGTCGTTGCGGGGCGCCGTGCCGCGGGAGGCGGAGATCTGCAGCCAGCGGCCGTCGCGGGAGACCGCGACGCCGTAGTAGTTGGTCTTCTCCATGCCGTCACCGAAGATCAGGACGTCCTCTTCGGTGGAGGTGCCGACCCGGTGCAGGTAGACCCGGCGGTGGAACTGCTCCTCCCCGTCGGGCACCTCGGTGGCGGGCAGCCTGCGCACGTAGTAGAACGCCTCCCCGCCGGGGAGCCAGGCCACGGGGGAGTAGCGGCACCGGTCGATCGGCCCCTCGATCCGCTCGCCCAGCGCGACGTCCATCAGGTAGAGGCTCGACTCCTCGTCGCCGCCCACCGAGATCTGGTAGGCGAGCAGGCGGCCCTCCTTGTCGGGCTGCCAGGAGTCGAGCGTGGTGAGGCCGGTCGGGTCGAGCGCCATCGGGTCCAGCAGCGCCCGCTCGGCGCCGTCGGGGGCGACGGTGTAGAGCACCGCGTGCTCCTGCTCCGGGGTGCGCCGCATGAAGAACCGGCGCCCCCCGCGCCAGACCGGCGCGCCGACCGAGCCGGACCTGAGCAGCTCGGCGATCCGCGCCTTGAATGCCTCCCGCCCCGGAAGCACCCCCATCTCGGCCGCGAAAAGCGCCTCCTCCTCCGCCAGCCATGACTTGGCCGCCGGATCGTCGGGGTCCTCCAGCCATCGGTAGGGGTCGGGGACGGGGGTGCCGTGCAGGTCGTCGACGAGTTCATCACGGCTGGCAGGAGGGTATGGCTGTCGCGTCATGGCAGGAACCCTACGACGTTCGGCCGACAACACGGGCCCATTGCGCGAGGGGCGTATCCGATCCGTCACGGGAGGAGTTAAAAACTAGTAATGCGGGCATAAAACGTACCAGGCGTCCCTTCAGTCATTTATGGGTGGCTCATTTATGAGTGGCGGGAACGACGATGCAGAAGCCAAACTTGGTTGAGGACGGTGCCGTGGTGACCATCCGCTGGGCCGTCCGGCGGAGGTCCTCGTGACGGAAGCACCCGGGCCCCAGGAGGGGCCGCCAACCGGGGCACGCGACAGCGTGCCCCCTCAACTGACGTGTCGCACAGCGGGAAAGGCCCGCTGATGCGCCAAGTCCTGCTGTTGAACGCCACCTACGAACCCCTGACCACCCTCTCCCTGCACCGCGCGGTCGTGCTCGTGCTCAGGGAGAAGGCGGACGTCGTGCACCGCGACGGGCGGGGCGCCGTGTTCCGCTCGGCGAGCCGCACGCTCGACGTGCCGTCAGTGATCAGGCTTCGTCGATATGTCCGTATCCCCTACAGGTCGCGGATCCCGCTGACCCGGACCGCGTTGATGCGCCGGGACGACTACCGGTGCGCCTACTGCGGCCAGCGGGCCGAGACCATCGACCACGTGATCCCGCGTTCGCGGGGTGGTCCCCACACGTGGGAGAACTGCGTGGCCTCGTGCACGTCGTGCAACCACCGCAAGGCGGACCGGATGCTGGAGGAGCTGGGATGGACGCTGAGCGTCGTCCCGGTGGTGCCACGCGGCGTCCACTGGCGGTTGATCGGCGCGCACAGTGTCGGCGATCCCCTGTGGGCGCCCTACCTCGCGGAGAGCGCGGCCTGACGGCGGCGTGAGATCCGTTCGCCCCGGCCCATCCGTTTCGGCACAATCGACGTATGGGATGGATGTTCACCTCCGATGTCGAGGTGTATGCCGGGGCGGCGGAGGCGTGGCTGCTACGGGATCCGGTCCGCAACACCGCCCCGCTCACGGTCCTGCGCGGGATCCGCGCCGGCCTGTGGGGCGACGACGTGCTGCTGGCATGGCTGGAGCGGGACGGCGAGACCGTCGCCGCGGCCAGCCAGACACCGCCGCACCCCCTGCTGCTCGCCGACGTCCCCGTCGACGCCGTCCGCGAGCTCGCCACTTGGCTGATCGAGGCCGAACGGGCGCTCCCCGGCGTCTCCGGGCCCCGCGCGCAGGCCGAGGCGTTCGCCGGCGCCTGGTGGCGCCCCGAGGCCGGGCGCCGCTCCGAACGCCTCCACCGGCTCGGCGCGCTCGTCCCGCCGCGGCCCTTCCCCGAGGGGACCTCCCGTACGGCCGTCGCCGACGACCTCCGACAGCTGGTCGGGTGGTCCACCGAGTTCCAGGCCGAGGCCGGCGGGGTCCTCCCCGTCGACCTGACCTCGCTGGTGGCCAGCAGGATCAGCCGCGAGGAGCTGGTGCTGTGGGAGGCGGACGGGCGGCCCGTCGCGTTCGCCGGGCTCTCCTCGCCCATCGCGGGCATGTCCCGGGTCGGCCCGGTCTACACGCCCCCGGAGTCCCGCAGGAGGGGGTACGGCGCGGCGGTCACCCACGCCGTGACGGCCAGGGCACTGGCGGGAGGCGTCACGGATGTGCTGCTCTTCACCGACCTGTCCAACCCGACCTCCAACTCGATCTACCGGAAGATCGGCTACCTCCCGGTCGCCGACTACGCCGCCATCCGCTTCACGTGAGTAATCTGTGTGTCATGCCGCGCTATGACTTCCGCTGCCGTGCCTGCGGGTCCACCTTCGAGCTCTCCCGTCCGATGGCCCAGTCCGGTGATCCCGCGCTCTGCCCGCAGGGACACGACGACACCGTCAAGCTGCTGTCCACGGTCGCCGTGACCGGCGGGTCCGGAGCCGCGGCCCCCCGACCGGCCGCCGGTGGCGGCGGCGGTGGCTGCTGTGGTGGCGGCTGCTGCGGTTAGCCCCTCTCCCCGGGCCTCCGCTCCGCCCCGGGCCCCCTTCTGAGCGCGCCGACCACGAGACGGGCGACGCGCTCGACCGTGGCGATTCCCGTGTCCTTGCCGGGGCTGCGCTCCGACAGCACGGCGACCAGCAGGTCGTGATCGTCGGAGCGGAGCCTGCCGATGCTGTTGACGGTCCACAGACCGCCGTGCACCCGGGCCGGGAGCCAGCCGTTCTTCAGTGAGACGTGGTCCCCGGCGGACGCGGCGGCGCTCACGCCCCAGGCCTGGCGGGGGACGACCGACGACATCAGCGCCGTCGCGAGGCGCCGGTTCGCCGCGTTGATCGGCCCGGCCGGGGAGCTGAGCGCCCAGAGCACCTTGAGCTGCTCGGACGGCCTGCTCCTGGTCACGCCCCAGTAGGGGCCCGGACCCGGCCAGGTGTCCCTGGCCCCGAGCGCGCGCATCACCCGGGCCAGGCCGCTCTGGCCGCCGATCGCGGCGTAGAGCTCCTGCGCGGCCCGGTTGTCGCTCCGCCTGATCATCACCTCGGCCAGGGAGCGTTCACGGCGGGTCAGCGGCCGCCGGGCCGCCTCCGCCTTGAGCAGCAGCGCGGCCAGGATGCCGACCTTGGCCACGCTCGCCAGCAGGAAGTGCCCGCTGTCGCGGTAGGTGTAGCCGGCCCCGGTGGCCCGGTCGAACACCGCCGCCGCCACCCGGCCCGGACGGTCGTCCAGGTAGGCGTCCAGCGTTCTGGTGAGGCGGCGGCGGTCCTCGGCGGTGAGGACCGCCGGAGCCCTGTCCGGCGTGGTGACGGCCGACGAGAGCGCCCGCCACACCCTCCCGGCCGGGACGGCCGGCGGTCCGGCGGCCGGATCCGGCGGCCGCGCGCAGCCGGAGGCGACCGTCGTCATGGCGACGACGAGCGACGCCCCCCGAACCCTCATGGCCGGAGTCTGCCACCCGGCTTCCCGGATCCAGCCGAGTGACAGGTCAAGATCCGGCTATGCGACGCGCTCGTTCTGCATGGCGCGCCGCCTGCCCTGGAAGGGGAGGAAGTGGTCGGCCGTATGCGGCTGGGCGGGCAGGAAGGTGGGCTCGGTGGCGACGATCCGGTCGAACCGGAAGGCCCTGATCCCGCGCCGCAGGCGGCACATTCCCACGAGGTACCAGTAGTCGCGGTGGACCATGCACGTCACCGGGTCGACGTCGCGGACGGTGATCCGTCCGGACACGTCCCGGTAGTGCAGGCGGACCACCAGCTGGGAGGTGATGGCGTTGGCGATGGTCCGGGCCCGGTCGGCGACGGGGGCGGGCATCGGATCGGTGAGGGTCGAAAGCGTGGTGGCGATGACCTCGTCGTCGAGCTGCATGTGCTCGAACACGTGGCGCAGGCCGCTGCGGGCGGTGTTGGCCTGCGGGCCCGAACCCAGGTGCGCCAGGGACAGGGCGAGGGCGGCGATCTCGGCGGTCGTCAGCGGGCTGGCGGAGGGCTTCATGACGTTAGCCATACCCAAATAATACGGGCGAGCACCGACATTTTTCGAAAGTCTTGTCGGGTACGGCGGACCGTACCCGACACGTGAAAGACGTCAGCGGGAGAGCTGGGACAGGTCCCGTGAGGCTCCGGTGGAGGCCGAGGTGGTCAGCGCGGCGTAGGCCTGCAGCGCGGCGCTCACCGGGCGCTGGCGGTCGCGCGGCCGGTAGCCGCCCAGGTCGGCCACGAGCCGCTCGCGGCGGGCGGACAGCTCCTCCTCGGAGACCTTCAGCTCGATCGAACGGCCCGGGATGTCGATCTCGATGAGGTCGCCGTCCTCGACCAGGGCGATGGTGCCGCCCTCGGCCGCCTCGGGGGAGGCGTGGCCGATGGACAGCCCGCTCGTGCCGCCCGAGAAGCGCCCGTCGGTGACCAGCGCGCAGGCCTTGCCCAGGCCCTTGCCCTTCAGGAACGAGGTCGGGTAGAGCATCTCCTGCATGCCCGGCCCGCCCTTGGGGCCCTCGTAGCGGATCACCACGACGTCGCCGGCCTTGACCCTGTTGTTCAGGATGCCCTCGACCGCGTCGTCCTGGGACTCGAAGACCACGGCGGGCCCGGAGAACCTCCAGATCGACTCGTCGACCCCGGCGGTCTTGACGATGCAGCCCTCGGTGGCGATGTTGCCGTAGAGGACGGCCAGGCCGCCGTCACGGGTGTAGGCGTGCTCGGAGTCGCGCACGCAGCCCTCGGAGCGGTCGAGGTCCAGCGCGTCCCAGCGCGCCTCCTGCGAGTAGGGCTTGACGGTGCGGACGTTGCCCGGGGCGGCGTGCCAGAGCTCCAGCGCCTCGGGCAGCACGACGGCCGACTGCGGGTCCCAGGCGTCGAGGTAGTCGCCCATCGTGCCGCCGTTGACGGTGTGCGCGTCGCGGTGGAGCAGGCCGGCCCGGTCGAGCTCACCGAGGATGGCGGGGATGCCGCCGGCCCGGTGGACGTCCTCGACGTGGTACTTCGCGGTGGCCGGGGCGACCTTGCACAGGCACGGCACCCGGAGCGAGATCTCGTTGATCTCCTTGAGCCCGAAGTCCACCTCGGCCTCGCGGGCCGCGGCGAGGATGTGCAGGATCGTGTTGGTCGAGCCGCCCATCGCCACGTCCAGCGCCATGGCGTTCTCGAACGCGTCCTTGGTGGCGATGCTGCGCGGCAGGACCGTCTCGTCGTCCTGCTCGTAGTAGCGGCGGGTGATCTCCACGAGCTGGCGGCCGGCGTCCTGGAACAGCTTCTTGCGCGCCTTGTGCGTGGCCAGGGTCGTGCCGTTGCCCGGCAGCGCCAGGCCGATGGCCTCGGCGAGGCAGTTCATCGAGTTGGCGGTGAACATCCCGCTGCACGAACCGCAGGTCGGGCAGGCGTTCTCCTCCATCTCCAGCAGCTCGGCGTCGGAGACGTTGTCGTCGGCCGCGGCGATCATGGGGTCGATCAGGTCGAGCTTGCGGCCCGGCGTCTTGCCGGCCTCCATCGGGCCGCCGGAGACGAAGATCGTGGGGATGTTCAGCCGGAAGGCGGCCAGGAGCATGCCCGGGGTGATCTTGTCGCAGTTGGAGACGCAGATCAGCGCGTCGGCGCAGTGCGCGTTCACCATGTACTCGACCGCGTCGGCGATCAGCTCGCGGCTGGGCAGCGAGTAGAGCATGCCGCCGTGTCCCATCGCGATGCCGTCGTCGACCGCGATCGTGTTGAACTCGCGCGGGATCGCGCCCGCCTCGCGGATCGCCCCGGCGACCACGTCGCCGACCTCGCGGAGGTGGACGTGCCCGGGGACGAACTGGGTGAAGCTGTTGGCCACCGCGATGATGGGCTTGCCGAAGTCGCCACCGGCTACGCCCGTCGCCCGGAGCAGGGCCCGGGCTCCGGCCATGTTCCTGCCGTGAGTGACCGTTCGAGACCTGAGGGCGGGCATGAGGCTTCTCCCATCATCGAGACCGTGTCCTCAAATGGTACGGCTACCGCCCGGTGCGTGAGACGCCTGTCCACGGCACGAGAC
>NZ_NGFP01000015.1 GCF_002149035.1 Streptosporangium minutum | reverse complement strand
CCCTGTGCACCGGTCTCACCCTGTGCACCGGTCTCACCCTGTGCACCGGTCTCACCCTGCGGGCCCTGCGGTCCGGTGTCGCCCTGCGGGCCCTGCTCACCTTGCGGTCCGGTCTCGCCTTGCGGGCCCTGTGCACCGGTCTCACCCTGTGCACCGGTCTCACCCTGCGGGCCCTGCGGTCCGGTGTCGCCCTGCGGGCCCTGCTCACCTTGCGGTCCGGTCTCGCCTTGCGGGCCCTGTGCACCGGTCTCACCCTGTGCACCGGTCTCACCCTGCGGGCCCTGCGGTCCGGTGTCGCCCTGCGGTCCGGTGTCGCCCTGCGGGCCCTGCTCACCTTGGGGTCCGGTGTCGCCCTGCGGTCCGGTGTCGCCCTGCGGTCCGGCTTCGCCTTGGGGTCCGGTGTCGCCCTGCGGGCCCTGCTCGCCCTGGGGGCCCGTCTCGCCCCGGGGACCGGTGTCGCCGGTGTCGCCTCGGGGTCCTTGTTCGCCGGTGTCGCCCTGCGGGCCCTGTGCGCCGGTGTCGCCGGTGTCGCCCTTGGGACCTTGCGGACCCGTGTCGCCTCGGGGTCCTTGTTCGCCGGTGTCGCCCTGCGGGCCTTGAGGGCCTTGCTCGCCGGTGTCGCCTCTGGGACCTTGCGGTCCCGTGTCGCCCTGCGGGCCCTGGAGGCCGGTGTCTCCGGGCAGGCCCTGCGGGCCCTGCTCGCCCTGAGGTCCGGTATCGCCGGTGTCGCCTCGGGGTCCTTGTTCGCCGGCGTCGCCCTGCGGGCCCTGGGGGCCCTGTTCGCCGGTGTCGCCCTGGGGTCCCTGCGGTCCCGTGTCGCCCTGCGGGCCCTGAGGTCCGGTGTCTCCGGGCAGGCCCTGCGGTCCGGTCGCGCCGGTCGCGCCGGTCTCGCCCTGCGGGCCCTGGGGGCCGGCGTCGCCGGTGTCGCCCTTGGGTCCGCGTGGTCCTTCGGGGCCCCGCGGACCCTGGTTGCCCTGCGGTCCCTGGGGCCCGGCGTCGCCCTTGGGTCCCTGAGGCCCGGTGTCGCCGCGTGAGCCGTCGGCGCCCTGCGGCCCCTGGCGGCCCTGCGGTCCTTGGGGTCCGGTGTCGCCCTTGGGGCCCTGTGCCCCGGTGTCGCCGCGTCTGCCCGGCTCACCCTGCGGCCCGGCGGGGCCCGGAACGCCCGGCCTTCCCTGCTCTCCGGTGTCGCCCTTGGCGCCGCGTGGGCCGTCGGCGCCCTGCGGCCCCTGGCGACCTTGCGGTCCTTGGGGTCCGGTGTCGCCCTTGGGGCCCTGTGCCCCGGTGTCGCCCTTGGGTCCGCGTGGCCCGGTGGGGCCCGTGAGCCCCCGTGGTCCGGCGGCGCCCTCGGGACCTTCGATGTTCCACAGGATCCGTGTCTCATCGAAGTAGCACGTGGTGGTCCCGGTGCCGAGGATGCGGGGTCTTCCCTTGGTCGACCCGATGGCCTTCACACAGGCGTAAACCGTCGTGGGGTCGTCGGCCAGCGCGGTTGTCGCGCCGGCTGCGGTCGTCGCGCCGGCCACGGCGCCGGCGTGAGCAGCCGCCATCGCGACCGCGACAGCAAGCAGCCGGGTACCGAGGAGGACTTTTGATTGCTGTGCCACTCTTGTCTCAATTCTGCACGTCATGATCGAAAAATTGCCCGGTGAACGAACGGCGGGCCGGATGCGCTCCGCGATTAGGGAAATCACGGAATAAATAGCAGTCGCATCCAAATGTGCCCAGAATGTCCGTTGGGCGAATTTCTCCCCGCCGAATGGCTTCACCAGCGAAATCCGTACCCAGGAGAGGGCGGACGACCAGAAAACGACGGTGAACAGAGGATCAAGATCCATCAACGCGTGATCCGCCTGCGAGTAGCGGGTTGACGGCGTGCAACTCCCCGGGCCCATGTAAGCACATGGGGAATTTTAATCTCGCTGCAGAATGTCGGCAGTGTCAGGAAATAATGCTATCTACTTTCTTGTCGGAAATTCGGCGAGCCGTACTCCGTGCGGCCCGTGAATCGCCGTCCTCCGGGAGGCAACCGGAAGGCGGCATGGGCCCGGTGCGATCGCGGAGGTCCGAGAGCGGCACCGGCGCCGATATGCCGCCCCGGCTCAACTATCCGGCTAACCGGACATATTCCTTGCTGACTTCCTGTCGATCGTCACCTGGGCGTCACGCGTTCGCCCTGTCCGGGCTGCCGGACGCGAACCTCAGCGGCGGCAGCACGGCCTGAGCGTCCGCGCCCCTGAACCACAGGCCGATCATGAACGCCGCCGTCGCCTCCAGCAGCCCGGCGCGTTCCAGCCCGCCGGCCTCGACCGCTCCGCACCCCAGGTCCTCGACCAGCGAACGCACGGTCGCGAGTGCATCCGGGTCGTCTCCGCACAGCGGTACGGACAGGGGAACACCGTCGAAGACAGGGGGCGTCATCCGCCAGACGTCCTCGTGGCACAGGTTGAAGGCCTTGACGACCCGGGAGCCGGCGGCTGCCTCGGCCACCCGCTCCGCCATCGAGGGCCCACCCTCCGTCGCGAGGGTGAACCGCCCCGGCACGACCGGGTTGGTGCAGTCGATCAGCACCCGCCCGCGCAGTGTCCCGTCGGCCGCGCCGGCCGCCGCCAGGACCTCGGCCACCGCGTAGTCGCGTACGGCCAGCAGCACCACCTCGCCGGACGTCGCGGCCTCGATCCAGGTGCCCGCGCGCGCGGCGGGGCCGAGCCGTTCCGCGAGGGCGGCGACCTTCACCGGGTCCCGGCCGCTGAGCGTCAGTTCGTGTCCCGCGCGGACCCACTGCGTTCCGAGCGCGTCCGCCATGCGGCCCGCGCCAAGGATGCCGATATGCATCCGTCCTCCTGTCATTTGGCTGATGTAGGACGAATGTAGAAAGCTCATCAGGCACCATTCGGTGCGTAACGCCTCAGCGATACTGGAGGACCCGACGTGTTCCTCGCCGACTGCCGCGCCCGCCTCGCCTTCGATCTGATCGGCAACACCTGGAACGCCGTCGTCGTCTGGGCGCTGCGCACCGGCCCGCGCCGGCCCGGCGAACTGCGCGAGCACATCGGGGGGATCAGCACGAAGGTGCTCACCGAGACCCTCCGGAGGCTGGAGTACAACGGTCTCGTCTCCCGCCGGGCCTACTCCGAGGCGCCGCCCCGGGTCGAGTACGGGCTCACGGATCTGGGCCACAGCCTGGTGCCGCTGATCGGGGCCTTCGGGGAATGGGCCTTCGACCACGGAGACGATGTCCTGGACGCCCAGGACCGCGCCGACGCTCTCCCCCCGCCTCCGGCCGTGCAGGCGGGCGGGGAGGACGGGGAGGACCAGGGGTTCGGTGGGCGACCGGCCGCTGCTCCGGCGCGATCACCGCGGCCGCCGGCACGGCCAGCGCGGTGAGCCGGACCGCTCACTCCCCGGCTGACTCCTCCTTCTCCCCGGCCACCAGGGTGTCGGCGCTTTTACCGGGCGGGGAGGCGGTCTCCGGCTCGCTCGCCGTACTCCGGCGGCGGGCCCGGGGCTGGACGGCGGGGAACTCCGCGGTGTCCCTGCCGGTCTCGGAGCCGTCACCCCGGGGATCCTGGCCCGGCCTGCCCGTCCGGGGGGCCCTGTCCGCCCGGCCGGCCTGCCCCGGCCGCTCCGCCTGAACCGGCTGCCCGGCCTGCCCCGGCCGCTCCGCCTGAACCGGCTGCCCGGCCCGGACCGGCCGCTCCGCCTGAGCGGCCCGCCCTCCCGCGGGCGAGGCCTGGGCGGGCCCGTCCGGGGCGGGGCCGGAGGCCTCCGGCTCGCGCAGCGCGGCGATGACGTCGTCGGCCTCGGCCTCGGCCGCGAAGTCCTCGGCGGCCTCGGCCTCACGCCGCTTGATCACCACCATGTGGTCGACCGACAGCCGGCCCGCGCCGCCGACCGCGAGAAGGATCGAGGCCGCGCCGAGCGCCACGATCAGGTTGACGTCGCCGCCGGTCAGCGGCAGGCCCTGCTCCCCGCTGGCCACGATGAACACGGCGACGGCCTCGGCGAACAGCAGCAGCCCGCAGGCCGGTACGGCGAGCCCGAACACGAGCAGGGCTCCGCCGATGAGTTCCATGAGCATCGTGGTGGCGGCCCAGGCGCCGGGGGCGGGGGCGCCCAGGGTCGCGAACTGGTCGCCGGTGGCGGTCAGCCCCGCCTCCAGCTTGTGCCAGCCGTTGGCGAAGAAGATGCCGCCCACCCCCAACCTGGCGGCCAGGGCGGCGAGATCGTGGAGGGTTCGTCGCACGGTTCCTCATTCTGGTCAGATTCACCGTTCCTGCCCATAGATGACCGCGCGGAGCCCGTCCAAACCCGTCAGTCGCAGTCGCCCTGGTCAGCGGATCGGCGGGGGACCAGGAGCGCCACCGAGACCGCGGTCACGCCCAGCAGGAGCACGCTCACCATGATCGTGGTGTGCAGCCCGGAGACGAAGGCGACCCGGGCGGCGTCCAGCAGTGCGATCCCGGTGGCGCCGCCGATCTCCTGGGCCGCGTGCGCCGCGGCGGCGAGCGACTGGCGGGCCAGGGTCATCAGCTCGGGGGAGACGCCGGAGACCGGGGCCAGCGAGGGCGCGTAGATGATGGTGGTGACTGTGCCGAGGATCGCCACCCCGAGGCCGGCGCCCAGCTCGTAGGCGGTCTCCTCGATCGCGGCGGCGCCGCCCGCCCGCGACTCCGAGGCGGACGACATGATCGTGTCGGACGCGGCCAGCAGGGTGACCTGGATGCCGAAGCCGATGCCGATGAAGCAGAGCGCGAGCACCAGCGGATGCGGCTCGGTCCCCCAGCCCAGCGGGGGGAGCAGGGACAGGGTGGTCAGCGCGAGCCCACCGCTCATCGTGGCGCGCAGCCCGACCCGGCGCAGCAGCTGCGCGCCGGCGAGGCCGCCCGCGACGGAGGCGATCATCAGCGGCAGCATGCGGACCGCGGCTCCGAGCGGGCTGTCACCGAGCACGAGCTGCAGATACTGGGCGAGCATCAGCTCCAGCCCGACCAGCGCGAAGACCGTCAGCAGCACGGCCGCCACCCCGACGGAGAACGCCCGCCGCCGGAACAGGCCGAGGTCGAGCAGCGGGAAGGGCAGCCGCCGTTGCCTGCGCACGAACCAGACCAGCAGCCCGGCTCCGCACAGGAAAGCCGCCACCCCGCCCGGATGGCCCGATCCCGCCTCCTTCAGGCCGAAGGCCAGTGCGAGGATGCCGAGCACCGACAGCAGCGCGCTGGGCGCGTCCCACGGTTGCGAGGCGCGCCGGCGTGACTCGGGCAGGATCCTGGCGGCCGAGGGCAGCAGCACCAGCAGGATCGGCACGTTGATCAGGAAGACGGCGCCCCACCAGAAGTGCTCGACGAGCAGGCCGCCGATGAGCGGCCCGATCGCGGCTCCGGCCGCCGCCACCGCGCTCCACACGCCCAGCGCGATCGCGCGCTCCCGCCGGTCGGTGAAGACCTGCCGGATGATGGAGAGCGTGGCAGGCATGATCATCGCGCCGCCGACGCCGAGGAACGCCCGCGCGGCGATGAGCGTGAGCGGGGTCGGCGCGAACGCCGCCGCCGCGGAGGCGGCGCCGAACACCAGGTATCCGGCGAGCACCAGGCGTTTCCGCCCGTAGCGGTCGCCGAGCGTGCCGAAGGTCAGCAGCAGCGGCGCGACCACCAGCGAGTAGACGTCGATGATCCACAGCAGTTGCACCGAGCTCGGTTCCAGCGCGGCGGTCAGCGCCGGGACCGCGATGTGCAGGACGGTGGCGTCCACCGCGATCAGCAGGAGGCTGAAGCAGAGAAGTATCAGGACCGACCAGCGGCCGGCCCCGCGCGCCCGCGGATCGCTTCCGTCTCGCGTGGCCCCGGCCACGGCCCCCATGGTGATCATGGGCCGCTCAGGGGTTGCCTACCTGGACGAACATGCGTCGCAGCTTAGGCGAAGTCGGGCACCGGATGAGACCGATCGGACGATCGGTTCACGTCGGTATGCGCATCGCCTGGGGATGGGCGCGACCTCTCTAGAGAGATACAGGCATATATCCGCCATCTAGGCAAACAGTGATCCCGCACGGACCATGGCGATCGTGGGGAGTCAGTGCAAGGTCCATGAGCCGTCGTGGTGAGCGGTCCCGGCGGGCAGGACTCCGCTCAGGCCCCGTCCCCGCTGGACCCCGATAATCCGCGCGAATGGTGCGCCGTGGCCGCCGCCTGCCTGAGCCGTGACGAGCCGGAGGCCGCGCTGGACGCCGCGCGCCAGGCGGTGGAGCGTGACCCCCTGGCCGAATCCGGGGCCGACTGGGGCTACCGCCTCGCCAGCCTCGCCTTCGAACGGCTCGGCCGCGACGCGGAGGCCGTGGCCGCCGCCGAGGAGGCCGTACGGCTGGCGCCCGGGTCCTGGGCCGCGCGACTGCGCCTCGGCGCGGCCCTGCGCCGGGTGCCGGGACGCTGGCGGGAGTCGTGGGTCCAGGCGGCCAGGGCCGTCCGCTACGCACCCGAGGAGCCCGATCCGCACGTTCTCCTCGGCGACCTCGCGCTGCTGCGCGGTGAGCACCGCCGCGCCGGGACCGCCTACCGCGACGCGCTGCGCCGCCTGGACGGCCACCCCGGCGCCAGGATCAACCTCGGCCTGGCCTTCCTGCGCTGGGAGCGCCCCCGGGGCCATCACGATCCCGCCTGGCCGGTCGACCCCCGCGAGACCGGCCGGGCCCGGCGGGCCATGGAGGCGTGGTCGCGGCAGGTCCGCGTCCTGCTGGCCGTATCGCTCGCCGTGGTCGCCGCGGTGGCCTTCGGCCCCGGCCTGGTCACCGAGGCAAGGCTCGGCGGCGCGGTGGTGCCGGCCGCCGTTCTGGCGATCACGCTCAGGCAGGCCCACCGGGTCAGGCTCTGGCCCTACATCCCCGGCATGCTCACCCGTGACCTGTGGCTCGGCATGTCCGTCTCGATCACCTTGATCGCCGTCGCCGCCTATGTGGCGGCGATCGCCACCCTTCCCCGGACGGCTCCCCCGCTCGTCTTCGATCCGGTGACGGAGCCGGCGGACGGCCTGTGGGCGGCCCTCGCCGGGCTGGTCCTCCTCAACGGCGTGGCCGTGATCGCCCTGCGCGCGATGGTCGAGGCGTGGCGGGGCCGGCCGGTCAGGGCGCTGGCCGAGTTCGCCGCGGTCCACGAGGACCGTACGGCCCGGCGGGACATCGACGTGACCCTCTGGCTGGTGGCGGGCCGCGCGTGGTCGGTGCTGGCCGTGATCGCGGGGGCCGCCCTGTTCCTGGACGAGCCGGGGTGGGCCTTCGCCGCGCCGGCCGTCCCGCTCGCGCTCGGCTGGGCGCACGCCAGGGGAGGGCTGGCCCCCTGCCTCCGCCAGGTGCTCGTCACGGACCGGCTGCTCAAGGTGGCGCTGGCCCTGCTGGTGGCCGCGTCCCTGGCGCTCGGCGTGGCGGCGGCCGGGCCTGCGCTGGGGCTTCCCGGGACGGTGGGCGCCTGGTCCCTGCGGGCCGGGACAGGGATGCTGGCCGCGCTGGTGGCGGTGTCCGCCACGCGGTCGGCGCGGGCCTGGTGGCAGGGCGCGCCGGGGCCCTGGCGGGCCTCCCTGGTCATGTGCGAGAGCTGTGGCCCCCGCCTGCCGGGTGACGCCGGGCCTCCGGTGGGGCTCAGCGGGGAGGTGCGCCGGGCCTTCACCTACGCCCGGGGGGTGGTGCTCGCCTACGCCGACCCGACCGGGCCGCGCGCGCTGGCCGTCGGCTCGGTCAGCTCGGTCGGCCCGGGCGGCGAGCTCCGCCTGATCGCCGCCGACGACGCGTGGAGGGCGGCCGAACACGACCCGAGGGTGGCGGTGTTCGTGGCCGACCCGCTGGACCGCCGCTTCTGGGCCGAGGTGCGCGGCATCGCGATCGGCGACACCGAGGCCGCCGTGCTCCGGATCACCCCCAAACACGTCATGGTCGGCGAGTATCCCGGCCGCCACCAGGGCCGCGTCCGCCCCGGCTGAGCGGCGGGGAAGGAGGGGAGCCCGCGACGCGCCTCGTCCGGCCGCCGGTGTCCTTCCCGGCCGGTGACATTCCCCTGGCCGGCGCCCGGCGGTCGCCGGCGCGGGCCGTACGGGCGCGCCGCCGCCCTCCGCCGCCTGCCCCGCCGCCCGGCGCCGCCCGTCCAGCCGCCGGAGCGCCGGACCGGACGGCCCGGAGAGGCGCGGGAGCGCGGCGGAGGGAGGGGGTGTTTCCCGTGGCGGGACACGTGGCCGGAATTTGACGCCCGGATCGTAGGGTTCATCCGTCCTCATCCCTTTATATGATCGTGTCGTGCGGCGGCGTGGCGCGTTGCTCAGGCATGCGCAAACCTCTTCTCGGTGCGGTATAACCGGGGTCGGACCGGGGAGGCGTGATGCGGGAACCCGACAGGGCCCGGCCGGCGGGGCGCGCGGCGGCACGGGATGTGTTCGAACAGATCAGGCTGGGTTATTTCCGGCTCTCACCGTTCCTGCGCAGGCTGATCTACGCCGCGCTGCTCATCGGGGCGGTCGGGCTGGCGCTGGGCATGGGCTGGTCGCCGCTCAACGCGTTCCTCGTCACGCTCACCCTGCTCGCTTTCGCCGCGCTGACGCTGCGCTTCCCCCGGGCCGCCGCCACCCTCGTCGTGGTGGCCGCCTGGGTGCTGCTCCTGCCGGTCTTCCAGAGCCTGTACGGCACGCAGTCGCCCTCCTCGGCGGCGCTGACGTTCCTGGCCGTCCCGGTGGCGGGGCTCGCGCACCTCATCCGCTGGGTCCCTCCGTGGCTGACCACGCTCATGGCCCTGGTCCCGGCCGCGGTGGTGGCCCTCGCGCTCGCCGCGGTGTCGCCGGGCGCCGCCCTGTGGGCCGCGTACGGCGTGGCCGCCGCGGTGCTGGTCTACCGCTTCGTCCAGGCCCGCCAGGCCAGGGCCGCGTTGACGGGGACCGAGCAGCCGGCCCGGCTCCGGGTCCGCGAGGGCGGGCAGCCGGTCTCCGCGTCCGGCGAGCAGGCCGCGCCGCCGCCGATCTCGGTGGAGGAGGCCCTCGGCGAGCTCGACAGCATGATCGGCCTGGCTCCGGTGAAGGAGCAGGTGCGCTCCATCGCCGCCTCGATCGAGGCGTCCCGGCTCCGCAAGGAGGCCGGATACTCCACCGAGCCGCCGATGCGCCACTTCGTGTTCGTCGGCCCCCCGGGCACCGGCAAGACCAGCGTGGCCAGGACCGTGGCGAAGATCTTCTACGCGTTCGGCCTGCTGGAGACCCCCTACGTGGTGGAGGCCCAGCGTGCCGACCTCGTCGGGGAGTTCCTCGGCGCCACCGCGATCAAGACCAACGAGCTGGTGGACCGGGCGCTGGGCGGGGTGCTGTTCGTCGACGAGGCCTACAGCCTGATCAACTCGGGCGACGGCCAGCCCGACCGCTTCGGCGCCGAGGCCGTGCAGACGCTGCTCAAGCGGGCCGAGGACGACCGCGACCGCCTGGTCATCATCCTGGCCGGCTACGAGAAGGAGATGGCCTCCTTCCTGTCCTCCAACCCCGGCCTGTCCAGCCGGTTCGCCAGCCGGGTCCGCTTCCCCAGCTACGCGCCGGAGGAGCTGCTCCAGATCACCGAGCTGCTGCAGCGGCGGCGCGGCGACCGGATGGCCGGGGACGCCGGGCCCGCGCTGCTCGCCCGCTTCGAGGACGTGCACCGGCGCACGATCGTCGACGAGCTGGGCAACGCCCGGTTCGTGCGCAGCCTCGTGGAGGCCGCGGCCCAGGCCCGGGACGTGCGGGTGGTGGGCGCGGGCGGCTCGCCCACCACCGAGGACCTGGTGACCACCTCCGCGCACGACGTCGCCAAGGCCTTCGACGAGCTCACCGCCCGCTTCCGGGGCTACCAGGCCACGCCCAGCCTGGAGGAGGCGCTCGCCGACCTGGACCGGATGGCCGGTCTGGAGCCGGTCAAGAGGCAGGTGCACGCGATCACCGCGCAGCTCAGGGTGGCCAGGATGCGCCAGGAGCGAGGACTGCCGACCCCGGTGCAGATGCGGCACTTCGTCTTCGCCGGGCCGCCGGGCACCGGCAAGACCACGGTGGCCCGCATCCTGGGCCGCATCTTCGCCGCGCTGGGGCTGCTCGCCCAGCCCGACGTGGTGGAGGCCCAGCGTGCCGATCTGGTCGGCCAGCATCTCGGCGCCACCGCGATCAAGACCAACGAGCTGGTGGACCGGGCGCTGGGCGGGGTGCTGTTCGTCGACGAGGCCTACAGCCTGATCAACACCGGCTACGCCGGGGGTGACGCCTTCGGCGCCGAGGCCGTGCAGACGCTGCTCAAGCGGGCCGAGGACGACCGAGACCGGCTGGTGATCATCCTGGCCGGATACGAGCGCGAGATGGACGGGTTCCTGGCGACCAACCCCGGCCTGGCCAGCAGGTTCAGCCAGCGCGTGCAGTTCCCCTCCTACCAGTCGGGTGAGCTCGCCGAGATCGCCGAGCTGCTCGCCGAGAGGTCGGGTGACCGGTTCGACGAGGCCGCCCGCCGGGACCTGGCCGAGGTCTTCACCTGGGTCTGCGACGAGGGCCTGATCGACGGCCTCGGCAACGGCCGGTTCGCCCGCTCGCTGTTCGAGCGTGCCGCGATGCGCCGCGACGTGCGTCTGGCCGCCCTGGGCGGCGGCACCGCCAGCGCCGCTGACCTGACCACGATCACCAGTGCCGACCTGCGCGCCGCCGTGGACGAGCTCGCCGGACGGTGACCCACGTGCCGTCGCCGGACGGCGCCCGGGGCGTCCCGGGAGCGGTCGTCGGACGGCTCCGCCGGACGGTGATGCCCGGCGGGCCGTCGTGGACAGGCCCGTCGCGCGGTGACCTGCGGGCCGTTGTGGACGGACCCGCCGTGCGGCGCCCGCGCGCTCATGACGCGCGGGCGGCGAACACGGCCCTTGACTGAGATCGCACCCCCGATTGAGAACTCTCTGTAGTTGAGTGGACGCAACATGTAGCAGGATGGCCACCGACAGCAGGGACCGCGGAAGGGGAGGCGATGGCGGGATTCCTTCTGCGCCGGCTGCTCAACTACCTGGTGCTGATCGTCGTTGCCACGAGCCTGGCCTACATGCTGGCGGCCGGCGCGCTCGATCCCCGGTCCAACTACGAGGGCCGCAACCCGCCGATCCCGCAGGCGGTCATCGACGCGCGCCTCACCGAGCTCAACCTGAACGACAGGACGCCGCTGTTCGACCGCTATCTGACCTGGGCGGGCGGCGTCGTCCACGGAGACTTCGGCAAGACGGTGGCCGGCGGCTCGGTCGGCGAGGACCTGGGGCGGCGGGCCGGTGTCACCCTGCGCCTGATCACCATAGGGCTGATCCTGGGCAGCGTCACCGGCGTGTTCGTCGGCGCCTACGCGGCGGTCAAGCAGTACGGCGTGTTCGACCGGCTGTCGACCGGCGCCTCCTTCGTCGTCCTCGCGGTCCCCACGGTCGTGCTGGCCAACATCCTGATCATCGCCGGGGTCTGGTTCAACGGGCTGGTCGGCGCGCAGGTCTTCCTGGTCAGCGGCGAGGCCACCCCCGGGCTGCAGGGAGGCTTCGCCACCCAGGCGGCGGACCGGCTCCAGCACCTGATCCTGCCCACCCTGTCACTCTCGCTGGGGCTGATCGCCGTCTACAGCCGCTACCAGCGCAACATGATGCTCGACGTGCTCGGCGCCGACTTCATCCGTACGGCCATGGCCAAGGGGTTGCGCCGCCGTACCGCGCTGACCAGGCACGCGTTGCGCACCGCGCTGATCCCGGCGGTCACCTACTTCGCCTTCACCTTCGGCTCGCTGCTGGTCGGCACCACCTTCACCGAGAAGATCTTCGGCTGGCACGGCATGGGCGAGCAGCTCGTCAACTCCATCTCCACCAACGACGTCAACACCGTCGCCGCGATCAGCTGCTTCGCGGCCTTCGCGGTCCTGGCGGCCTCCCTGGCCTCCGATGTCCTCCATGCCGTCCTCGATCCCCGGGTCCGGGTGGGGTGAGCGAGAAGATGACCATCTCCGACGAGGAACTCGCCGAGCAGCGGGCGGGCATCGACAGGATCAAGGCGCCTTCGCGGCTCCGGGTGGTGGCCGGCCGCTTCTCGCGCTCGGTCCAGGGACGGATCGGGTTCGCGCTGCTGGCGCTGATGTTCCTGCTGGCCTTCGCCGGCCCCTACCTCGGCAGGTGGACCTACACCGACAAGGACTTCATGGCCTTCCTGCAGCCGCCCTCCGCCGAACACTGGTGGGGCACCCTGCAGACCGGCGCCGACGTCTACGCGGTCACGCTGCGCGGCATGCAGAAGTCGCTGATCGTGGGCCTGCTCGCGGCGGTGATCGGCACCACGCTGGCGGCCGTGGTCGGCGCCTTCGCCGGATACTTCATGGGCTGGGCCGACAGGTCGCTGACCTGGATCACCGACCTGATGCTGGTGCTCCCGGCCTTCCTGATCCTGGCGATCATGTCGCCCCTCTTCGCCGAGGGCCAGTGGCCGCTGTTCGTGCTCGTCCTGGCGCTGTTCCTCTGGATGGTCACCTCGAAGATCGTCCGGAGCATGACCATCTCGCTGAAGGAGCGTGAGTTCATCCAGGCCGCCAGGTTCATGGGCGTGTCGCCGGTGAGGATCATCTTCCGGCACGTCATCCCGAACATGTCCTCGCTGCTGGCCGTGGACGCCACGCTGAACGTCAGCGCCGCGATCCTCACCGAGACCTCCCTGTCCTACTTCGGCTTCGGCATCCAGCCGCCCGACGTCTCGCTGGGCAGCCTCATCGCCGACGGCGCCAAGACGGCCGTCTACGCCCCGTGGACGTTCTGGTTCTGCGCCGGCCTGCTGATCGTCACCGTGCTCGCGGTGAACCTCGTCGGTGACTCCCTGCGCGACGCCTTCGACCCCACCGCGAAGAGAGCGGGACAATGAGAGAGTGTGACGAACGCCAGGCGGGCACGGGAGCCCGGCCAGGCACGAACGGCCGGGCAGACCTGGCCGACCCGGTCCTCGAGGTGACCGACCTCGATGTCACCTTCGGGTCCGGCCCTGACGCGGTGCGCGCCGTCCGGGGGGTGAGCTACGCGGTCCGCCCGGGCGAGGTGCTCGGCATCGTCGGCGAGTCGGGGTCCGGCAAGTCGGTCACCTCGCTGGCGGTGATGGGCCTGCTCCCGCCGCACGCCCACGTCACCGGCTCGGTCCGGCTGCGGGGCCAGGAGATCCTCGGGGCGACGGAGAAGACGCTCACCGCATTCCGGGGCAAGACGATCTCGATGGTCTTCCAGGACCCGCTCTCCGCGCTCACCCCGGTCTACCGGGTGGGCGACCAGATCGCGGAGGCCGTGCGGATCCACCAGAAGGTCACCGGGCAGCAGGCCGCGAGACGGGCCGTCGAGCTGCTCGACCTGGTCGGCATCCCCAACGCCGCGCAGCGCGCCAAGGCGTTCCCGCACGAGTTCTCCGGCGGCATGCGCCAGCGCGCGGTGATCGCGATGGCGATCGCCAACGACCCCGACGTGATCCTCTGCGACGAGCCGACCACCGCGCTCGACGTCACCATCCAGGCCCAGGTGCTGGAGGTGCTGAAGAGGGCGCAGCGGGAGACCGGCGCGGCGATCGTCCTGATCACCCACGACCTGGGGGTGGTGGCCGGGTCCGTCGACCGGGTCCTGGTCATGTACGCCGGGCGGCCCGTCGAGGTCGGCTCGGTGGACGACGTCTACTACCGCGTGCGCATGCCGTACACCATGGGCCTGCTCGCCTCCGTCCCGCGACTGGACCGGGGCGGCGGGCAACCGCTCGTCCCGATCGAGGGGAACCCGCCGTCGCCGTCGGCGCTGCCACCCGGCTGCCCCTTCGAACCCCGCTGCCCGATAGCCGTCCCTGCCTGCGCCGAGGCGGAGCCGGCGCTGGAGCCGGTGGGCTCGCCCGGCCATCTGGCCGCGTGCGTCCGCGCGGGCGAGATCGAGGCCGAGGGCTGGTCGCCCGCCCAGGTCTACCACGCCGGGACCGGCGGCCCGGACGAGCAAGGGCCGGAGACGCCCCCCGTCCACCTGCGGCCGGTACGGCTGCCGCGCGACGAACGCGACGTGGTCCTGGAGGTGAAGGACCTGACCAAGCACCACCCCCTGATGAAGGGGGCGCTCTTCAGGCGGCGGGTCGGCACCGTCCACGCGGTGGACGGCATCAGCTTCGACATCCGCAGGATGGAGACGCTCGGCCTGGTCGGCGAGTCGGGCTGCGGCAAGACGACCACGCTGATGGAGATCCTGCAGCTGACCAGGCCGCAGCACGGCACGATCGCGGTGCTGGGACACGACACGGCCAGACTGACCGCCCGCGAGCGGATGGCGATCCGCCGGGACATGCAGGTCGTCTTCCAGGACCCGCTGGCCTCGCTGGACCCGAGGATGACCGTCTACGACATCATCGCCGAGCCGCTGCGCACGCACGGGATCCGGGACCCGGGGCCGAGGATCAGGGAGCTGATCCGCCTGGTCGGCCTCGACGCCGCCCATGCCGCCCGCTACCCGCAGGACTTCTCCGGCGGCCAGCGCCAGCGCATCGGCATCGCCCGGGCACTCGCGCTGGAGCCCAGGCTGCTCGTGCTGGACGAGCCGGTCTCGGCGCTCGACGTGTCCATCCAGGCAGGCGTGATCAACCTGCTGGAGGACCTCAAGAACCGGCTGGGCCTGTCCTACCTGTTCGTGGCGCACGACCTGGCCGTGGTCAGGCACATCGCCGACCGGGTCGCGGTCATGTATCTCGGCAAGATCGCCGAGATCGGCCAGGTCGGCCAGGTCTACGACGCCCCGATGCACCCCTACACCCAGGCGCTGCTGTCGGCGATCCCGCTGCCCGACCCCGGAAAGGAACGTTCCAGGAGACGCATCCTGCTCGAAGGCGACCTGCCCAGCCCGGCCAGCCCCCCCTCCGGCTGCCGCTTCCGCACCCGCTGTCCCAAGTTCAAGACCCTCGACGAGACCGACCAGGCGCGGTGCGTCGACGAGGAGCCCCAGGTCCGCCGGCTCGGGGAGGACCACGGCGTCTCATGTCACTTCGCAGAGAAGCTCGACGTCGTATGACCCAGGAGGAACCGTGATATCAATCCGGCGCGTGGGCGCGTTCGCCGCCGCCCTGAGCGTGGCCGGCTCGTTGGCGCTGGCCGGCTGCGGCAGCCAGGGCGGGAGCGGCGGAGGCGGCCGGAGCGGCACGGGAGAGGAGTCGTCAACCGGGTCCGCCTCGGCGGTCAAGGCCTACGACATCAACCCGGTCCCCCGGGACAGGGTCCGCGACGGAGGACTGCTCCGCTGGGGGCTCAACGAGTATCCGACCAACTGGAACCTCAACCACGTCGACGGCAACCTGGCGATGGTCAAGAAGGTCATCGACGCGCTCATGCCCTCCGCCTTCCGCTCCAACGAGAAGGGGGAGATCTCGGCGAACACCGACTACCTGTCGGAGGGGGAGATCACGGCCCGCAAGCCCAAGCAGGTCGTCAGGCTGACCCTCAACCGGAGCGCCCGGTGGTCCGACGGCAAGCCGATCACCTGGGAGGACTACAAGGCCCAGTGGCAGGCGATGAACGGTAGGAACGGCGACTACCGCGTCGCGGGCACCACCGGCTACCAGGACATCGAGAGCGTGGCGAAGGGCAAGGACGACCACGAGGTCGTCATCACCTTCGCCAAGCCCTTCGGCGACTGGCAGTCGCTGTTCGGGCCGCTCTACCCCAAGGGGACCAACGCCACCCCCGACGGGTTCAACAACGGATGGCTGAACAAGATCCCGGTGACCGCGGGCCCGTTCAAGTTCGTCTCGTTCGACCAGACGGCCAAGACCGTCACCATCGTCAGGGACGACGCCTGGTGGGGGGACAGGGCCAAGCTGGACCAGATCATCTACCGGGCGCTGGAGAGCGACGCGCTGGTCGGCGCCTTCAGCAACGGCGAGCTCGACACCTTCGACGTCGGCCCCTCCGCGCCCGACTACGCGCGGGCCAAGAGCACCCAGGGCGCCATCGTGCGGCAGGCGGCCGGCCCCGACTTCCGGCACATCACGATGAACGGCGAGAGCGCCGTGCTCTCCGACGTCAACGTCCGCCGGGCCGTCGCGATGGCCATCAACCGCCAGGCCATCGCCCAGTCCGACCTGCAGGGCCTGGACTGGCCGATCGTCCTGCTGAACAACCACTTCTTCATGAACACCCAGGAGGGCTACCAGGACAACGCGGGCGAGGTCGGCGTCTACAACGTCGACAGGGCCAGGCAGCTGCTGGACGCCGCCGGCTGGAGGCTGGAGGGCCAGACCCGCAAGAAGGACGGCAGGGAGCTGACCCTGCGTTTCGTGATGCCCTCAGGCCTGCAGCTCACCAAGTCCGAAGCCGAGATCACCCAGAGCATGCTGGCCCAGGTCGGCGTCAAGGTCACCCTCCACGCGGTGCCCAGCGACGACTACTTCACCAGATACATCATCCCCGGCAACTACGACATCACCGCCTTCGCCTACGTCGGCACACCCTTCCCCGTCTCCAGCGGCTACGGCCAGTACGCCGACGCCACCAAGGACTCCAAGGGCCGGCCGCAGTGGAACGCCAACCTCGGCCGCATCGGCTCCCCGCAGATCGACGCCGCCATGGACAAGGCGACCGCCGACCTCGACGGCGCCCAGGCCATCGCCGACACCAACGCCGCGGACAAGCTGATCTGGGAGGCGGTCAACGTGGTGACCCTCTACCAGCGCCCGCAGAACGTCGCGGTCAAGAACACCCTCGCCAACTACGGCGCCCGCGGCTTCTACGACCTGAGGTACCAGGACATCGGCTTCACGGGCTGACGCCCTCGCCGCTCGGGGAGGGCACGGCTTCTGTCGGAGCGGTGGTGTAGGAGATAGTCCATGACGATCTCAGTGACCTGGCCCCAGGTGCTCGCATGGCGGTTGAAGCGCCAGTTCGTCGATCCGGCGACCGGCCCTGACGCGGTGTCTGTCGTCCGGCGGCTCACCGGGGTCCAGGCCCAGGTGGCCTCCTCGGCGGAGCTGGCGGTGGCCGTACGGCACTCGGACCCGCGTCCCGGCGAGATCGACGGCGCCCTGTGGCAGGACCGCACCCTGGTCAAGACCTGGACGGCGCGCGGCACCCTGCACCTGGTCCCCGCCGACGAGCTGCCCTCCTACACCGCGGTCCTGGGCGCCTTCCGAAACTGGGACAAGGGGTCCTGGCAGCGCGGTCACGGCGTCACCGCCGCCGAGGTCGCCGCCATCCTCGACGCGGTCCCCAAGGCGCTCGACGGCCGTACCCTCACCCGGGAGGAGCTGGTGGAGGGGGTGATCGAGGTCACCGGCGACGCCCATCTGAAGGAGGCGCTCACCTCCGGCTGGGGCGCCCTGCTCAAGCCGCTGAGCTTCCTCGGCGAGCTCTGCTACGGCCCGCCGCGCGACGGCCGCGTGACCTTCGTCAGCCCCCGCGACTGGGTGCCCGGCTGGCCGGCCGAGCCGCTGCCGGCGGAGGAGGGCGGCATGCGCCTGGTCCGGTCCTTCCTCGGCGCTCACGGCCCCGGCACACCGGAGACCTTCGACGCCTGGCTCTACCGGGGCGCCGCCCGCAAGGCCATGCTGCGCGGCTGGTTCCGCGACCTCGCCCCCGAGCTGGCGGAGGTCGAGGTGGAAGGCCGGCCGATGGTCCTGCTCGCCGAGCACCTCGACGACCTGGTCGCGACCACGCCCTCCACCAGGGTCCATCTGCTGCCCGGCTTCGACCAGTACATCCTCGCCGCCCCCCGCGACCTCGAACCGCTCCTGCCCAAGGAGGCCAGGCCCAGGGTGAGCCGGGCCGCCGGCTGGATCTCCCCCGTCGTGGTCCACCGGGGCAGGGTGGCAGGGGTCTGGGAGGCGAAGAACGGCGAGCTCGCCTTCGACCTCCTGGAAGACGTCCCCGCCGACGCCCTGGCCGCCGAGGCCCGGCGGGTCGCCGCGCTCCTGCCCTAGAGCGACGCCCCGGGCCCCCGGCCGAGACGGAAGCGGACCCGGTCCCCGGGGCGGAGCTGCGCGGCTCCGGCGAGGTCCGCCGAGACGAGGACGGCGATGACCGGGTAGCCGCCCGTCGGCGGATGGTCGGCGAGAAACACGATCGGCAGGCCGTCCGGCGGCACCTGGAGAGCTCCGGCGACCATGCCCTCACTGGGCAGCTCCCCGTCGTGGACGCGCTCCAGGCGGGCGCCCTCCAGCCGCACGCCGACCCGGTTGCTGTCCTGGCTCACCCGGTACGGCCCGGCGCACAGGGCCGCCAGCGCGCCGGGGACGAACCAGTCGTCGCGGGGGCCCGGCAGGATCCGCAGGACCTCCGGCGGGGCCGCGGTGGGCGGCGCCGCGTCCACGTTGATGGCCGACAGCGCGCCGGTCGGGCCGACGGGCAGGACGGTGCCGGGGCGGAGCGGGGGAGGGCCGAGGCCGGAGAGCGAGTCGGTCGAGCGGCTTCCCATGACGAGGGGCGTGTCGAGACCGCCCCGGACCGCGACATAGGTCCGCAGGCCGACCGGCGGCGTCCCGACCCGGAGCTCGCCTCCCGCCGGGACCCAGACGGGCGCGTACGGTCCCACGGCCCTGGTCCGAGGCCCCGGCCCGCCTGGCGGGAGGCCCTCCCGCCCCGCGCCGCCCGGAAGCCCGGTGCTCGGCAGCTCGCCGGTCCGGAACCCGGTGCTCGGCAGCTCGCCGGTCCGGAGCTCGGTGCTCGGAAGCCCGGTGCCCGGCAGCTCACCGGTCCGGAGCCCGGTATCCGGAAGCCCGGTATCCGGAAGCCCGGTGGCCGGAAGCCCGGTGGCCGGGGGTCCGGCGGTCCGGAGCTCGACGGGGCAGGGGGCTCCGGTGACGGCGGCCCAGGCTCCGGAGGTGAACCGCAGGCAGGCCCCGCCGAAGGTCAGCTCGATCCCGGCGGCACCCTCCGGATTGCCGACCAGGCGGTTGGCCAGCCGCAGGCTCGGCGCGTCGGCGGCGCCGGACCGGGGGACGCCGAGATGGCCGTAGCCGGGCCGGCCGAGATCCTGCACGGTGGCGTACGGCCCCGGCACGAGCACCTCGATCACGGGACGTCCCGGAGCGGAGGACAGGTCATCCCGCGACCGCCCGGAAACGCACCCGCGTGCCCGGCGTCAGGACGGCGGGCGGGTCGGCGGTCACGTCCCACACCGCCATGAGGGAGCGCCCGAGCAGCCGCCAGCCTCCCGGCGAGGCCGAGGGGTAGACCGCCGAGTAGGGACCGGCGACCGCCACCGCGCCGGCGGGCACCGCGGTCCGGGGGGTGGGCAACCGGGGCACGTGCAGCGCCGGGTCCAGCCCGGTGAGGTAGGCGAACCCCGGCGCGAAGCCGAGCCAGCCCACCACGAGCTCCCGCCGGGTGTGCCGCTCGACCACCTCCTCGGCGGACAGCCCGCTCAGGGCGGCCACGTCGGCCAGGTCGGCGCCGTCGTAGACCACCGGGACCGTCACGGACCTTCCGGCCATGGAGGCGCCGGCGCCCGCGTCGCGTGCCGTGTCCAGCAGGTGGGAGAGCAGGGAACGGAGCCCGGACAGGTCGGCGCCCGGCGCGGTGACCAGGACGGTCTCCGGGCCGGGCACGATCTCGACCACCCCGGCCGGGCGGTCGGCCCGCAGGAGGGCGTCCAGCCGGTGGGAGGCCTCCAGCGACCCGGTCTCCACCAGCAGAGAGTCTTCTCCGGCCCGGCGGATCCGGGACGTCAAGTGAAGGCCTTCAGGGTCACCCCGGCGGCGATCAGGCCGTCGCGGACGGCCCGCGCCAGCAGCACGGCGTCCGGGGTGTCGCCGTGCACGCAGATCGAGCGCGCGTCCACCGGGACCTGGGAGCCGTCCACCGCGGTCACCGTGCGGGCGGTCGCCATGCGCACGGCCCGGGCCGCGACCGCGGCGGGGTCGTGCAGCACCGCGCCGGGGGAGCGCCGGGGGAGCAGGGTCCCGGCGGGGGTGTAGGCGCGGTCGGCGAAGGCCTCCGTGACGGTGGCGACGCCCTCCCTGGCGGCGATCTCGTGGACGGCCGAACCGGGCAGGGTGAGCAGCGGCAGGTCGCGGTCGTAGTCGGCCACGGCCTCCACGACCGCGTCGGCCTGCTCGGGGTCGCGGCAGATCCGGTTGTAGAGCGCGCCGTGCGGCTTGACGTAGGAGACCCGGCCGCCCATCGCCCTGGCGATCCCGTCCACCGCCGCGAGCTGGTAGAGCACCTCGGCGCAGAGCTCCTCCGGATCCACCTCCATCTCGCGCCGCCCGAATCCGGCCAGGTCCCGGTAGGACACCTGGGCGCCGATCATCACCCCCCGGTCCACCGCGGCCGCGCAGGTGCGGCGGATGGTCAGCGGGTCGCCCGCATGGAACCCGCAGGCGATGTTCGCGCTGGTCACCACGTCGAGCAGGGCCATGTCGTCGCCCAGCCGCCAGATACCGAAGCCCTCACCGAGGTCGGCGTTGAGGTCGATCACCATGGCTCACCTACACCGGAGGCTCGTCGGGAATGTCAGCGATGTCGTCGAGGGCGATGGCCAGCTCCTCGGGGTCGTCGCCGATCCGCTCGGCGATCTCGATCAGCACGTGCAGCACGTCGTGCCGGTCGTGGCCGAGATCCAGCAGCCGCTGGGCGGCCTCCCAGAGCTGCGGAGGGTCGCCCTCCCAGAGCCGGCCGGCGATCTCCTCGTGCCAGGCGAGGTGCTCGTCGTAGTCCGGCCGGTTGAGCTCGCCCCCGTGGTCGATGCCCAGCAGCACCCGCCGGTCGGTCTCGTCGGCCGGGTTCAGCAGGTCGAGCTTGACCTCGCCGTGTGTGCCCTGCAGGAACGGGAACGCGAACACCCGCCGGGCCAGCGCCGACAGGTCGCCGTCCGGCAGCAGCCGGTCCAGCAGGCCCTGGTCGAGGCCGAAGGTCGTCGGATCGCGGTAGGTCTCGGCGAACCTGGCCGTCGTCTCCCAGATCCTGTCGAGCGTGGCGCGCAGGCCCTCGTCCGCCAGCCCGGTCCGGCGCGCGGCGAAGCGCGCCCAGGCCCCCAGCACGTACGGCACGGCCTCCTGCTCGGCCGGGCTGAGCAGGACCTTGCGCGGCAGCCAGTCGAGCAGGAACGTCTCGCACTTGGTCGGGCTTACCCGCAGCGGGCGGCCGAAATCCTGGTCGCAGCCGTAGTCGATGATGTGGTCGGCGCAGCGCGAGGCCGCCGAGGGGTCCGACAGGTGCTCGGCCGCGTCCGAGGAGAGGAACTCCGCGGCCAGCATCGCCCGGCGGTCACGGCTGTAGGGAGCCTCGCTGTGCAGCGGCGCCGGGCGCTTGCGGCCGGGCGGCAGCGCCTTGATCCGGGACCGGGCGAAGGCGTGGTAGGCGCTGTAGCTGTCGCTGACCGGCGCGGTCGTCCTGCGGTGGCCGTACTCCACGGTGGCCTTCATGGCGGATTCGAGCAGCGCTCTGGCCTGCTGCGGCTCGATCTCCTCGAACCTGAGCATCGGGTTGGCCTCGGCCTCGGCCGCGGCCTGCTCCAGGAGCTTCTCCACGTGTGAGGAGACCCAGGCGTCGCGGGCGATCCCCCGCATGTTGTAGTCGACGATCACGACCAGCGCGTGCCGGTCCTCGCCGCTGTCGGCGCCCCGGTAGGCGAAGGTGCACACCACGGTGTCCTGGTCGCCGTAGGCGTCGCGGGAGACGAAGCACCCGGTCGGCTTGACCGCGCCCAGCCGGTCGGCCCAGCGGGGTCTGGCCACGTCGCGCTCGATGAGCGCCAGCGCCGCGCCCTCGGCCTTGGCCGCCTGGCGGGCCGTACCGAGATAGGCCAGGGCGATCAGCAGGGTCAGCGCGGCCGGCGACCCCGCCTTGGCCGCGTAGTCGACCAGCCCCTCGCCGAGGACCTGCTCGGCGTCCCCGCGCCGCAGGCGCCGCCCCCACCAGGCTCCGACCATGTCGGAGACCATGAGCTCGGCGTCCAGCGGACTGCGTACGGCCAGCAGCTCGCGAGCGGCCAGCAACATCTCGGAGAACACCTCGTCCGGGGACTGGCTCTCTCGGGGATCTCGACGGTGTCGCCGGCTCAAGCAGCCTCCTCCGTCGGCCGTATGAGCCCAGTGCCGCCGCGCTGATTGGCTCGCTCGCTTCGCTCGCTCACGTCCCAACCTTCTCGCATTCCCGGGCCAAACGGTGCGTGGAACACGGCCCGGTGATCCCGATGTTACCGGGGACTTCGCGGTGGCGGCGCGGAGTTCACGAGGGCGAGCAGATGCTCGCGGGCGACACGTTCGATCACCTCGGGCGTCGCGTCGACCCCCAGATGCTCGGCGCAGGCCCGTACGTCGGCCACGCACCGTGCCACGGTGCCGAGCGGGACGGTGAGGAACTCGGCGGTCAGACGGGCGCTCACCGGGTCGTGGAACGTCGTTGTGCCGCCGGTGAAGCGGATCGCGAGAGCGGGCATGGGCGTCGCATTCCTCCGGGTTTCCGGGGGGCATCACCCCGGATGGACGGCGGGGACGTGCGTTTTCATTCCACAACTTATCCCGTGAGTGTCAACCCTTGGATGGGTGACATGCGAAGCTGACCCCAACCCTGACTCGATTTGTCGACCCGGGAGTAAACGAGTGTCCCCGAAGGGGCAGCCAAATCGCCAACGAGTCAGTAGCCTGATCTTGCTTGGGACGCTGACGGAGGCGAGGTGGGCAGTTGTCGGGACGGTCCGGCTTGATCCTGCTAGGGTCCTGGCCGCATACGTTCGAAGGCGTCGGCGATGATCACGCCGGCGTTCCGGGAGGGCAGTGGGAGCGGCGTCAAGCCCAGGTCGGCGCAGGTCGGCGGGGGTGAGGACGCGAAGCAGTCGGAAGAGTCCGGAACCGGGCCGATCGCACCGCGGTGCGGCTGCCGCTGCGGCCCCCGGAGGGGGGCGGACGCGGTGGGAGACGGCACCACCATTCGGGATCGGCGGAATGCCGGTCGGACGGCGCCCATGCCGGGGAGCCGGCGCGTTAGCGTGGGGATCCCGGTCTTCGGACCCGGGAGGTTCGCGGGATGCGCTGACCGCATCACGGGCAGGGCTTCCGTCCGCACGCACCCATCGCCGATGATGTACTGCAGGATCCGGTCCCCCGGAGCTGCGCTACGCCAATTCGCAAGTTTGGAGATGTGCCTCGTGGGAGACCCTGGCACGCGACGGAGGTGCCGACCATGAGCGCCGAAACCTCCGTGCCCCGTCCCCGGGAGTCGGGTGTGGACATCTCAGACCCCGGCCTGTTGCAGGGCCTGTTGTCGCAGTCGCCGTTCGCCTTCGCGTTCTTCGACCCCGACGGCCGCTTCCAGCGGGTCGACGAGGTCTTCGCCGACGTGGTCGGTCTCCCCGTCGAGCGCCTGGTCGGCCGGGCCCCGGGCGAGCTGCTCTCCGCCGACCTCACCGCGCTGGTGGAGGGGTCGGTCCGCGGCGTCGTCGAAGGGACCGGGGCCGAGGCGGACCAGCGGATCCGGGTGCGCACCGCCGACGGGCAGACCCGTCACTGGTCGCTGACGTTCTCCCCGATCCACGACGACAAGAGCGAGCTCCGCGCGGTCTGCCTGGTCGGCGTGGACATCACCGAGAGCAGGCAGGTCGAGGAGGACCTGCGGCGCAGCGAGGAGCGCTACCGCTCGCTGGTCGAGGCCCAGTCCCAGCTCGTGTGGATCACCGCCCCGACCGGGGCCGTGGTGGAGGACGCGCCGCAGTGGCGCGCCATCACCGGCCAGGGCCTGGAGGAATACCTCGCCCATGGCTGGCTGGAGGCCGTCCATCCCGACGACCGGCCGCACGCGGAGGAGGCCTGGCGCGAGGCGCTGCGCGGCCGGACCATGTTCGAGTGGAACTACCGGGTCCGCACCCGGGCCAGCGGTTACCGCCACTTCGAGGTGCGCGCGGTCCCGATCATCCGCCACGGCCGGGTGGTCGAGTGGGTGGGCGCCAACACCGACGTCACCCCCCAGCGTGAGGCCGAGGAGATGCGCGGCCGGCTCACCGACCAGCTCGGCGCGGCCGCCCTGCGTACGGCGCGGCTGCAGGGCGCCACGGCGCAGCTCGCCGAGGCGCTCACCGTCGAGCAGGTCGTCCAGGTCATCATCGACGTGGGCCGTACGGCACTGGCGGCCGACCGCTCGGCGGTGGCCCTGCTCGACGTCGAGCGGGCCGCGCTGAAGCTGGTCAACAGCGGCGGCATCCCCGATGTTCCCGGTGCGCCCGGCGAGGAGATCCCGCTGTCGCACTCCAGCGTGATGACCATGGCGGTCAACAGCCGCCGTCCGGTCTTCGCCGAATCGCCCGACAGCCTGCGCTCCCAGCTCATGGACGCCGGGGGCGACGACGAGGCCGTCACCGGTTTCATCGACCACAGCGACGAGCGGGCCTGGGTGGGCCTGCCGCTGCTGGCCGCGGGACGCGCGCTCGGCGCGCTGAGGTTCTCCTTCACCCGCCCGCAGAAGATCTCCCAGGAAGACGGCGTGTTCCTGGAGGCGCTCGCCGGGCAGTGCGCCCTGGCCGTGGAGCGCGCCACCCTGTTCGAGCGCGAGCACCGCACCGCCGAGACGCTCCAGCGCAGCCTCCTGCCCGATCGCCTGCCGGTGGTGCGCGGCCTGGTGCTGGCCCAGCGCTTCCGTTCGGGCAGCCGCCACGTGCAGGTCGGCGGAGACTGGTACGACGCGTTCGTCCTGCAGGACGGCCGGGTCGCCGCGGTGGTCGGCGACGTCATGGGCAAGGGCGTCAAGGCCGCGGCCGGCATGGGCCGCATCCGCAACGCCATGCGGGCCCTGGCACTGACCAACCCGCCGCCCGCGGCGGTCCTCACCGGCCTGGACCGGGTCTTCGAGGCCACAGAGGAGGAAGAGCAGGTCACCACCCTCGCCTACATGGTCGTCGAACCCGGCACGGGAGAGGGCACGCTGGCGCTGGCCGGTCACCCGCCGCCCCTGCTGGTCTCACCGCAGGGCATGCCGCTGCTGTGCGACGGCGAGCCGGGCACCCCGCTCGGCTGGCCGACGAGCCGCAGGCAGTTCCGGTTCTGCGTCCCACCGGGGCACACCGCTGTCCTTTATTCGGATGGTCTGGTGGAGAACCGGAAGCGTGGGCTGGATGCCGGACTTGCCGAACTTTGCTCTGTTGTGACCGAAGCGCCGCCCGAAGTCGTGGGAAGTCCGCATATGTTGCTGGATTTCCTTGTGGATCGGATGCTGTCGGGGTATGAGCAGGATGATGACGTCACGGTGCTGGCGATTCACGTTCCTCCGGCCACGAAGAGTGACTGAATGAAACAGTCATAACGGTTGCTTTCGGGTATCGGTGCCTCGCTTCCGTACGCACTACTCTCTTGGTCGGCCTAGGGTGGAGGGCAACCGCCAGGAGGCGGCCGTATGGATCACGGTGTCGTGCCACAATGCTGGACAGGTGCGTCGCGGTTCGCGGCCTCGTTCATCATGACAACTAGAGGTATCTGCCCCTAGTGGGCATCTGGGTCCATTCTCGTCACGCTTTCCTTCGAGAGGTGTTCGTGTCGCCTGCAAGTTCGACTCGCTCGAAGCCATCCGAGCTGAACGAGCCCGTCATTCAGCAGCTGATGGAGCGGGGGCGCTCGCAGGGGTTCCTCGAGTCCGAGGATGTCCGCAAGGCCGTCGAGGAAGCGGACATTCCGATGGCGCAGGTCGCTGGAATCCTGCGCAGCCTCAGCAAAGAGGGCATCACCGTACGACTGACTGCTGAGGACTCCGCGGCTCCCAAGAAGTCTCGGACTTCGACCAAGCGCCGTACCCCCGCCGCTCCCGCCACAGTCAAAAAGACCAAGACCGCCGCGGCGGCCAAGGAGCAGCCGGAGACCGTCACCGCGGTCGTCGGCGGCTCCGAGCCCACGCCCGCGGCCAAGAAGCCGACGGCTCCCGCCAAGAAGGTCGCCCCGGCTGCCAAGAAGCCGATCCCCGGACCGCCGCCGAAGAAGGCCGGACCCGAGGGGCCCGCACTCGCGGCCAAGTCCGAGCCCAAGCCCAAGACGGCCGGCGGCGAGGACGACGAGGTCATCGAGCTCGAGGACGACGTCGAGATCGAGGACTTCGACCTCGAGGTGGAGGTCGAGACGGAAGTCGAGGTCGAAGTCGAGGCTGAGACCGAGACCGAGACCGAAGAGGAGCCGAAGGTCGAGGCCGTCGAGCAGAACGAGGACGAGGTCCTCATCCTCTCCGACGACGACGACGACGCCCCCGTGCCGCAGGTCGCCGCCGCCGGCGCCACGGCCGACCCGGTCAAGGACTACCTCAAGCAGATCGGCAAGGTCCCCCTGCTCAACGCCGAGCAGGAGGTCGAGCTCGCCAAGCGCATCGAGGCAGGTCTGTTCGCCGAGGAGCAGCTCGGCACCGACGGGGACAAGCTTCCGGTGGACGTCCGCGCCGAACTCGAATGGATCGCCGAGGACGGCCGCCGGGCCAAGAACCACCTGCTGGAGGCCAACCTCCGTCTGGTGGTCTCGCTGGCCAAGCGCTACACCGGCCGCGGCATGCTCTTCCTGGACCTGATCCAGGAGGGCAACCTGGGCCTGATCCGTGCGGTCGAGAAGTTCGACTACACCAAGGGTTACAAGTTCTCCACCTACGCCACGTGGTGGATCCGGCAGGCGATCACCCGCGCCATGGCCGACCAGGCGCGGACCATCCGCATCCCGGTCCACATGGTCGAAGTGATCAACAAGCTCGCCCGGGTCCAGCGGCAGATGCTGCAGGACCTCGGCCGTGAGCCCACTCCCGAGGAGTTGGCGCGCGAGCTCGACATGACCCCTGAGAAGGTCGTCGAGGTCCAGAAGTACGGTCGTGAGCCGATCTCCCTGCACACCCCGCTGGGTGAGGAGGGCGACAGCGAGTTCGGTGACCTCATCGAGGACTCCGAGGCGATCGTCCCGGCCGACGCGGTCAGTTTCACGCTCCTGCAGGAGCAGCTCCACTCCGTTCTGGACACCTTGTCCGAGCGTGAGGCGGGCGTGGTCTCGATGCGTTTCGGTCTCACCGACGGTCAGCCGAAGACGCTGGACGAGATCGGCAAGGTCTACGGGGTGACGCGCGAGCGCATCCGGCAGATCGAGTCCAAGACCATGTCCAAGCTCCGCCACCCGTCCCGGTCCCAGGTCCTGCGCGACTACCTGGACTGAGGTCTCTTCCGGCGAGGGCCCGTGCCATCCGGCGCGGGCCCTGCGTCGTTGGAGGAGGAGAGGCCGGGCTCCCGGCCGGACGCGACGTCCCGGCGCTGTCCCGCGGCGTGTCGCGACGCGGCCGGCAAGGGCCTGCCGGATGCCGTGACGCGGCCGCGGATCACAGCGTGCCGGATGTCGTGACGCGCCGCAGGTCGTGACGCGCCGCAGGTCGCACCGTGCCGGATGCTGCGACGTGGTCGCGGGTCACACCGTGACGTCGAGAGTCCATGACCGCCTGCCCGTGGGGGCCTGGCCGAGGGCGACGGTGTGGCCGAGGCTGTCCAGGACCTTGACCAGCTCCTCCGGGGTCTGCGGGTCGCAGTCTCCCTCCAGGAGGGAACGGGCGATCACTCCCCGGGTGGCCTTGGCCATGTGGCTGACGACCTTGCCGTCCTTGAGCACCCGTACGGCCACGGCCCGGCCGCCGGGCTGCCAGGCCGTCGCGTAGGTGCTGGAGCGCATGTCCACCACCAGGCCGGGTTCGGCGTCGAGAACCGGGGTGACGGACCGGCGCCAGTAGGCGCCCAGTCCGCCCAGCGGCGGCAGCTTCACGCCCATGGACAGGCGGTACGGCGGCACCCGGTCGCCGATCCGCAGCAGACCCCAGAGACCGGAGAAGATCACGAGGCTCTCCGCCGCGCGCCCGGCCGCCCCGGAAGACAGTGAGGCCAGGCCGAGATGGTCGTAGAGCACCCCGGTGTAGAGCTCGGCGGCCGTCAGGGTGGGTGCCCCCCGCAGATCCCGGTTCTTGCCGATCTCGCCCAGCTGTCCCTGCGACAGTCCGAGCACGGTCTGCGCCCCGGATCTCGCGCAGAGCGCGGCGAGCGCCTCCAGGACGACCTCCCGGGAGGCGTTCAGGGACGGGAAACTCAGCCGGGACAGCTCAAGAGCGGGGCCGTTGCCCAGCTCGGCCTTCCCCTCCGACGGCGGCAGCAGAATCAGCACAGTCACCGAGGGTAGTGCGACGGACGGTGGCTAGGCTCCACGGCTATGAACGGATCCACGGCTGTGAACGATGAAGTCTTCGCCCGTCTTGTCGATCAGGCATGGCCCGCCGCCGACCGGGTGGATACGGGGGGATGGGTGCTGCGTGCCATGGACGGGGTGACCAAGCGGGCCAACTCGGTGCTGCCGCTGGGGGAGCCGGAGGATCTGGAGGCGGCCATCGCCGAGGCCGAGAAGTTCTACGCCGACCGGGGGCTGCCGAGCGTGTTCTCCATGGGCGGAGGCGCGACTCCCGGGCTGGACGAGGCGCTGCGGGCGCGTGATTATCGGATGGTGGACCCCACACTGGTGATGACGGCGCCGCTGGCGCGCGCCGTACCGGCAGCGGAAGGGGTCGAGCTCGCGCAGACGCCGTCACAGGCGTGGCTGGACACCTGGTGGAGCGTGGACGGGAGATTCGGTGACGAGGGCTTGGCGACGGCCGCGCGGATCCTCACCGGCGTGCCCGCTGTGTACGCCTCGCTGGGACGCCAGGCCGTCGGGCGGGGCGTCAAGCAGGGAGAATGGTTCGGGATCTACTCCATGGCGGTGGTGCCGCACGCGCGGCGCCAGGGCCATGGCCGAGAGATATTGCGTGCCCTGCTCTCACATGCGCGGGAGCAGGGCACACGGAAGGCATATTTGGTCGTGGTGGAATCGAACGCCGCGGCCCGGTCGCTCTACGAGCAACAGGGCTTCACGGTGTCGGGCCGATATCACTACCGGGTCCGGTGATTCCTACCGTTCGTCATTGTTCGCGGTTGCAGGGGTGTCGCTGAGGCGTGCCGACTCGTCCTGGATGTCGGCGCCCTTGGCTCTCAGCACAGCTACGTGCTGCCGCCCGTGGTGGGCGCAGAAGAGCAGCTCCCCACCTACGGGCAAGGTTGCGCGGATGTAGGCCTGGGCGCCACACCGGTCACAGCGGTCCGTGGCCGTCAGCTGCTTGGCGGGGGCGAGGGTTCCAGTCACGTATCGCCTTTCAGGTCATCCCCTTGTGGAGGATCTGGCGTCAGTCACTTGAGAGAACATCTAACCCGATGCGAACGTTCCCAACCGACCCCCCGCTACGCCGAGAGCGGAAAGTGTCCGAAAGTAACGGCGAGCACGCCGGAAGTAACACTGTTGGCTACCGGATGGCAAGCTTGTACACGCCGCGCCGGGAAGGACGGTAGGCTGCGCACACGTGTTCGAGCAGAGTGGGAGTGGGTGTGACCGCAGTTAGCGTGGAGGCGGGTTATACAGCCCGTCATCTGTCGGTTCTGGAGGGTCTCGAAGCCGTCCGCAAACGCCCGGGCATGTACATCGGGTCGACCGACAGTCGCGGTCTCATGCACTGCCTCTGGGAGATCGTGGACAACGGGGTCGACGAGGCCCTGGCCGGGCACTGCGACCGCATCGAGGTCGAGCTGCACGCCGACGGATCGATCGAGGTGCGCGACAACGGCCGGGGCATCCCCGTCGACGTCGAGCCCAAGAGCGGCCTGGCCGGAGTCGAGCTCGTCTACACCAAGCTGCACGCGGGCGGGAAGTTCGGCGGCGGCTCCTACGGCGCCTCGGGCGGCCTGCACGGCGTCGGCGCCTCCGTGGTCAACGCCCTGTCCTCCCGGCTGGACGTCGAGGTCGACCGCGACGGCCGGATCCACGAGATCAGCTTCCGCAGGGGCGTTCCCGGCGTCTTCGACGGCGACGGGCCCACCGCCAAGTTCAAGAAGAAGTCCGGTCTGCGCGACGGCGGCAAGCTCGCCCGCAAGGTCACCGGCACCCGCGTCCGCTTCTGGGTGGACCACCAGATCTTCCTGCCCGAGGCCGAGGTCTCCCTCGACGAGATCCACGTCCGCCTCCGCCAGACCGCCTTCCTGGTCCCCGGTCTCACCCTGGCCGTGCGCGACAGCCGGGGCGAGGAGGCCACCGAGGAGGAGTTCCACTTCGACGGCGGGATCTCGGAGTTCACCGAGTTCCTCGCCCGCGACGAGGGCGTCTGCCAGGTGCTGCGGCTGCAGGGCGTCGGCCACTTCCACGAGACCGTTCCGGTCCTCGACGACCTGGGGCACATGACCCCCACCGAGGTCCAGCGCGAGCTCACCGTGGACGTCGCGCTGCGCTGGGGCAAGGGCTACGACACCACCGTCCGGTCCTTCGTCAACGTGATCGCCACCCCCAAGGGGGGCACCCACGTCAACGGCTTCGAGCGCGCCCTGGTCCGCACGCTCAACGAGCAGCTGCGCGAGACCCGTCTGCTGAAGAACGGCGACGCCCCGGTCACCCGGGAGGACATCCTGGAGGGCCTCACCGGAGTGGTGACCGTCCGGGTGCCCGAGCCGCAGTTCGAGGGGCAGACCAAGGAGGTCCTGGGCACCTCGGCCGCCTCCCGGATCGTCTCCCACGTCGTCTCCCGTGAGCTCAAGGAGTTGTTCACCAACCCCTCGCGCGCGCTCAAGCCGCAGTTGCGGGCGGCCCTGGAGAAGATCGTCGCAGCGGCCAAGGCCCGCATCGCCGCCCGCGAGCACCGCGACAACCAGCGGCGCAAGACCGCCCTGGAGAACTCCGCGCTCCCCGCCAAGCTGGTCGACTGCCGTAGCGACGACGTGGACCGCAGCGAGCTGTTCATCGTCGAGGGCGACTCGGCGCTGGGCACCGCCCGCGCGGCGCGTGACTCGGAGTTCCAGGCGCTGCTGCCGATCCGCGGCAAGATCCTGAACGTGCAGAAGGCGTCCGTCGCCGACATGCTCAAGAACACCGAGTGCGCTGCGATCATCCAGGTCATCGGCGCGGGCTCGGGCCGCTCGTTCGACATCGAGGCCGCACGCTACGGCAAGGTCATCCTGATGGCCGACGCCGATGTGGACGGCGCGCACATCCGCTGCCTGCTGCTCACCCTGTTCCACCGCTACATGAGGCCGATGGTCGAGGCCGGCCGCGTCTTCGCCGCAGTCCCGCCGCTGCACCGGATCGAGGTCACCAACCCCGGTCGCGGTCAGAGCAAATACGTCTACTGCTACTCCGACGCCGAGCTGCACCGGGTCCTGCGCGACCTGGAGCGTCGCGGCAAGCGCTGGAAGGACCCTGTGCAGCGCTACAAGGGTCTGGGTGAGATGGACGCCGACCAGCTGGCCGAGACGACCATGGAACCCCGTCACCGGACCCTGCGCCGGGTCAGGATCGAGGACATCGAGGCGGCCGAGCGCATCTTCGATCTCCTGATGGGCAGCGATGTGGCCCCCCGCCGGGAGTTCATCGTGGGCAGCGCGGCCGAGGTCGACCGCGACCACATCGACGCCTAGCCCCGCCTCCGCACGCAACCCCCGTCGACCTGGGAAGACTACGTGCAGCGTTGGCTCTTGCATAGAGTCTGACCTGCGACGATGTCGCACGTGTGGAAAACGGGCCTAGCCGTGTCGATCACGGGTGTCGTCGCCGGTCGGACCTGATCGGTAGGAAGGCCTCCGGATGTGGTGGATGCCGTCTTCACCGTTCGACCGGAGGTCTTCACGGCCCACGCTGACGCCCGCCTGACCGTTCACGGCCGCCTCCTGCCGGTACGGCGCGTCCGCACCGACGGCTGAGCCGTACGGCAGCCGCCACCGGTTGAGCCGGGCCGGCGGGCGGCAGCCTCCGGGCAGGGACGACGTCTGCGGTCGCGCTGCCCCCTGGCGCCGCCGACCCGGTCACAGGTGACGGCCGGTCTGCCCCGTCACCGGACCGGCGGTGTAGCCGGTCCGGTCGCGGGCCGGGGCCCGTGCTCGGCGTGCTCTCCGGTGCGCCCGCCCCGCGACGGGCGGGCCGCTACAACTCGACCGGCATGAGCTTGCCGGTGCGCACGTCGTAGATGGCGCCCCCGATGGCCAGGTCCGGCGGCAGGAACGGGCTGGTCCTGATGCGGGTCAGATCATGGCGCAGGGCGGCATCCTGGTCGGGGACGGTGTGGAAGTCCAGGCTCCGGGTGTCGACGCCGTGCTGCGCGGCGAGCTTGTGCACGTCGTCGTCGGTGCTTTTCGCCATGCCGCAGTCGGTGTGCGGCATGACCAGCACCCGGTTCACGCCCAGGAGGTAGACCGCCAGCACGAGGGTCCGTAACACGTCGTCAGTCACCCGGGCGCCGGCGTTGCGCAGGATCTTGGCGTCGCCGGCCTTCAGGCCGAACACCCCCAGCGGATCGATCCGGGAGTCCATGCAGGTGACCACTGCCAGGCCGCGTGCTGCCTTACCGGTCAGGGCGGCATCGGTGAAGGTGGTGGAGAACTCCTTGTTGGCGGCCAGCAGGTCGTCGAAGGCACTCACGTGAACACCTTTCGGTCGGCGGAATCGACGCATTTATGATCCTGCATGCTCTTTTCGGAAAAGCTGCCGGGGGGCCTGTCCGGCTCGACTTGGGGAAGATCCCACACTTCTCCTTCACCATGGGTGATGATGTCGTGACGCAAAGCGCGGAAATCTGGAGAGGGTCATGAGCAGGATCGAATCCCTGGCCGAATATCTGCGTGCCGAGGGCAGGCGGAAGCTGGACCGGGTGGAGGTCCGCGACGGGGGCCGCAACGCCCGCTCGGCGCTCGCCCTGCTCGACGCGGCGGCCTACACCCGGTCGCTCGGCGATGACGACCCGCTCGTGACCGTTCTCGTGGAGACAGGCTGCTTCGGCCCGCACGGCTTCGACGACTTCCAGCCCGGAGAGCAGGTGGCGGGGCTCGTCCGTTCGTGGGAGTCCGGTGAGCCCTGGCAGTTGCTGACGGCGATCCGGTCCGCTCTCCAGGGGTCGCTGACCTGATCGGCGACGCTCCGTCGCCCGGTCTCCCCGGCAGCCGGAGCTGCGGTCGGGATTCCCTGAGGATCAGGACGGCCGGACCGGGTTCCCCGGCTCCGGCGAGCCGTCCGCTCCAGGTCGCCGTACGGGCGGCGTCGGACCCGGGAGACGCGGCGGCGCTCGGTTTGAACCCGCCCGCCGGGGAAACACGGATCAAGGCCGTGGTGGCACTGGCCCGGCGTGCTCCGTGGGCGCTGACCGTGCTCGGCGCCAAGCATCGTTGAAACCTCAGACGACACCGCCATAAACTTGATGACGGTGTCAAACCTTGGAGGCGACATGGCAATCGTGCGGATGCGGTCGGTGGTTCTCGACTGCCAGGACCCGAAGCGTCTGGCTGATTTCTACAGCGCCATCCTGGGCTGGGCGATCACCTCGGTCGAGGACGACTGGGTGGTCGTCACCGACGGGCGGCCTGAACGGATCTGCTTCCAGCTCGTCAAGGACCACCAGCCGCCCGACTGGCCCCACCCCGACCGGCCCCAGCAGCTACACCTGGACCTGACGGTGGACGACCTCGAACAGGCGGAGGCCGAGGTGCTCGCCCTGGGGGCGGTCAAACACCGGTACCAGCCGAGTGAGAACGACAGTTTCCGCGTCTTCCTCGACCCGGCCGGGCACCCGTTCTGCCTCTGCGCGGACTAGGCGCTCCGTGCGGGCCGAGGGCTCCCCGGGGTCTTCCGCGTGGAGCTCTCAGGACTTCCCGTCTCTGAGAGCTCCACGGAAGGACCCGGAGGGTCACTGCTCCGAGGGGGCCGGCTTCTCGGAGGCGGGCTCCCCGCCGGACGCGCCGAGGGCGCCGCCCACGGCCGCCACCGTGTGGGTGAGACGGACACCGGAACCGTCACGGCGGCCGAGCTCCTCCGGCAGCGGGACCGGCTTGCCGACGGTGGAGACCGCGCGGGCCGGTGCGGGGCCCGCCCAGGCGAGGAGCAGAACGTCTTCGCCCTTGAGGAAACGCTGGACCCGGACGCCGCCGGTGGCGCGCCCCTTGGCCGGATACTCGGCGTAGTCGGAGATCTTGGCGCCGCCGATCTGGGTGCCGGGCAGCGCGGTGGAGGACCCCGCGATCGTCACGACCCGGGACTCGCGCGTCGGATCGACGACACCGAACCAGATCACGGTGGCACCGCCGTCCAGGCGGACGCCCGCCATGCCGCCCGCCGGGCGGCCCTGCGGGCGGACGTTGACGGCGGGGTAGCGCAGCAGCTGGGCCTCGGAGGTGATGAATACCAGGTCGTGATCCTCGGCGGTCAGCTCCACCGCCCCGACCACGGTGTCGCCGTCCTTGAGCCCGATGACCTCGAAGTCGTCGCGGTTGGCCGGGTAGTCGGGGACGACCCGCTTGACCACGCCCTGCGCGGTCCCCAGCGCCAGGCCGGGGCCGTCGGGATCGAGTGAGCCGATGCCGACGACCGTCTCACCCGGGTTCAGCGTGACGTACTCGGACACGGGGTGCCCGCCGGACAGCGACGGCGGGTTGGCCGAGGGGGGCAGCGTCGGCAGGTCGACCACCTGGACGCGGATCATCCGGCCCTGGTTGGTGACCACGCCCACCTCGCCCCTGACCGTGCTGTTCACCACCGAGACCAGCACGTCGTGGGCCGAGCGGTCACCCTCACCGGCCAGCGGGGAGGCGTCGGTCGTACGGGCCAGCAGCCCGGTCGAGGAGAACAGCACCAGGCAGGGGTCGTCGGCCACCTCCAGCGGAACCGAGGCGTTCCTGGTGATGCCGGAGGACTCCAGCAGCACCGTACGGCGCGGCGTGCCGAAGGTCTTGGAGACCTGGGCGAGCTCGTCGGAGACGACCTTGCGGAGCTTGTCCTCCGACGACAGGATCGCGGTCAGCTCGGCGATCTCGCCCTCCAGGGTCTCCTTCTCCCCGTCGAGCTCCAGCTTGTCGAAGCGGGTCAGGCGGCGCAGCGGGGTGTCCAGGATGTAGGCGGCCTGGATCTCCGACAGCTCGAAGACCTCCATCAGCCGCTCGCGGGCCTGGGACGAGTCGTCCGAGGAGCGGATGACCTGGATGACCTCGTCGATGTTGAGCAGGGCGATGATGAGGCCCTCGACGAGGTGGAGACGGTCCTCGCGCTTGCGGCGGCGGTAGGCCGAACGGCGGCGGACCACGTCGAGGCGGTGGTCCACGTAGACCTGGAGCAGCTCGCGGAGGCCCAGCGTCCGCGGCTGGCCGTCCACCAGCGCGACGTTGTTGATGCCGAAGGTCTCCTCCATCGGCGTCAGCCGGTAGAGCTCCTCCAGCACGGCCTCGGGGATGAAGCCGTTCTTGATCTCGATGACCAGGTTCAGGCCCTTGTGCCGGTCGCTGAGGTCCTTCAGGTCGGAGATGCCCTGGAGCTTCTTGGCGGTGACCAGCTCTCTGATCTTGGTGACCACCCGCTCGGGGCCCACGTTGAACGGCAGCTCGGTGACGATGATGCCCTTGCGCCGGGGGCTGACCTGCTCCACGGAGCACTTGGCGCGCATCCGGAAGGTCCCCCGCCCCTTGGCGTAGGCGTCGCGGATGCCGTCCAGGCCGATGATGGTGCCACCGGTGGGCAGGTCGGGGCCCGGGATGAACCGCATCAGGTCGTCGAGCGTGGCGTCGGGCTTCTTGATCAGATGGCGGGCCGCGGCGACGACCTCGACGAGGTTGTGCGGCGCCATGTTGGTCGCCATGCCGACCGCGATGCCGGTGGCCCCGTTGACCAGCAGGTTCGGGAACGCCGACGGCATGACCGTGGGCTCGGTCTCCTGGCCGTCGTAGTTGGGCTTGAAGTCGACGGTGTCCTCGTCGATCGACTGCACCATGGCCATGGCCGCGGCGGCCAGCCGGGCCTCGGTGTAACGCATCGCGGCGGGCAGGTCGTCGGGGGAGCCGAAGTTGCCGTGCCCGTCGATCAGCGGCAGCCGCATCGAGAACGGCTGGGCCATGCGGACCAGCGCGTCGTAGATGGCGGTGTCGCCGTGCGGATGCAGCTTGCCCATCACGTCGCCGACGACCCGTGACGACTTGACGTGTCCCCGGTCGGGCCGCAGGCCCATCTCGCTCATGGAATAGAGGATGCGGCGCTGGACCGGCTTGAGGCCGTCCCTGGCATCGGGCAGCGCGCGCTGGTAGATGACCGAGTATGCGTATTCGAGGAAGCTGGTGCGCATCTCGGCGGAGACGTCGATGTCGACGATCCGCTCCTCGAAATCCTCGTCAGTCGGGGGTGTGGTCGTCCGTCGGGCCATCTGATTTCCTGCGCGGGCACCTCGGCTTTCAGACCGAGAGGGAAGCGCATCCTCCTTCTGTCTTCGTGGTGTGACGGTGGCCGTCGGCTCGCTGGAGGAGCGTCGGGCCGGGGTGCGGGGTATCGGTATATCCCGTGCGGGTGGCGATGCGGTAGCGTACGGCGACGCGTTCTGTGCGCTCACGCGCGGGGAACGGAGCCATCGCAGGCACCTCCTTGATGATGACGGTGGTGATCCGCGGGCTCAACCCCGATCGAGGCGACCGGACACTGCGCCGCGACTCGATACCATACTCACGCCGTCCGACACTTACGGACCCTCTAGCCGGCATCCGGTGAGGCGCCGGGCGTGCGGCGGAGGCGGGGACCGGCTCCCGGCCACGGACCGGGCGCGGGTCCCTCGTGCTCGTCTCCGGGGACGTTCAGCCTGCTGTCGTAGATCCGGAACCCTCGCGCCCGGTAGTTGGCGAGCGCGACCGGACTGTCGAGGGAGCAGGTGTGCAGCCACACCCGCCGGGTGGGCTCCCGGTCCAGCTGCCGTTCGGCCAGGTCCCAGGCGCGAGCCGTACCGGTCTCGAGCAGGTGGCCGCCCAGGCCCTTGCCGATCGCCCAGGGCAGGAGGCCGAAGCAGGTGATCTCGACGGCCGCGTCGTCATCGGGCATGAGCTCGACGTAGCCCGCCGGGGTGCCGCGGTGGTAGGCCACCCAGGTCTCCACGCCGCGCTCCAGCCAGTCCGCCCACTGCTGCCAGGTCCACGGCAGTCTCTCGGTCCAGTGCCAGTCGCCGCCCACGGCCGTGTTCAGGAACCTGCTGAACTCGGGCGAGACGACCTCGGCGCGCACGATGTCGACCTCGATCGCCGGCGGCTTGGCGGTGAGCAGGTCGGAGCGTGAGGTCTGCTCGAGGTACCAGGTTGTGACGTCCATAATGAGATGCATCAAACCATGGCGCGGAGCCCGGGTGATCCGTCCGTCCGCCTCCCGGCCTCCCGCCCGCCGTGCCGGAGGCCCTCCTCCGTGTCTCCGTTCCCCCGCCCCGGATGCCCGAAGACACTTTCTCCCCGGGCGGGGCAGGACATATCCTTGACCAAGCGGTTGCTTGATTGGCGCGGTCGGGCAATGCTCGTGACAAGGGGTCGGACAGGACTTCCCGGCCCCCGGGACCGGCGTGTGGCCACAAACGGAGGGCGTCCACAAGATGATCGAGTTCAAGCCCGTCACCAGGCACATCGGCGCCGAGGTGAGCGGTGTCGACCTGCGCAAGCCACTGTCGGAGGGCGAGGTCCAGGAGATCCGCCGGGGCTGGCTGGAGCACAAGGTCCTCTTCTTCCGCGACCAGCACATCAACGACGAGGAGCACGTCCGCTTCGCCGAGAACTTCGGCTCGATCAACCACCCGGCCTTCAAGAAGGACGGCGGCAGCCCGATCCACGTCCTCGACCAGACCGACCCCAAGGGGGAGGGCGGCGACGAGTGGCACAGCGACAACACCTTCGAGCCGGTCCCGCCGATGGGTTCGCTGCTGCGCTGCGTGCAACTCCCCAGTGTCGGCGGCGACACCATGTGGGCCAACTCCTACCTGGCCTACGAGACGCTCTCCCCGCCCATCCAGCGGCTGTGCGACGAGCTCACCGCGATCCACGACATCACGGCCTCGATGAAGAAGGCCATCTCCAAGGGCCACGACTTCGACCTCGCCGAGATCCAGGCCAAATGGCCGCCGATCGAGCGCCCCGTGGTGCGGGTGCACGCCGAGACCGGGCGCAAGGCGCTGTTCGTCAACCGGGCCTCCACCACGCGGCTGGTGCAGCTGTCCGACCGGGAGAACGAGGCGCTGCTGCCGTACCTGATCGACCACATCCGCTCTCCCGAATACCAGGTCCGGCTCAAGTGGCGGCCGGGCACGCTGGCCTTCTGGGACAACCGCAGCACCCAGCACTACGCGGTGGCCGACTACACCGAGCGCCGCCGCATGCACCGGGTGACCGTCAACGCCTTCCCCGAGCACGCGGACGCTCAGGGGCCGGAGGAGCCGGAGGCGCGGTAGGCGGCGACGGCGGCGTCCACGGCCGGGTGCACCCGTCCCCGGCCCGACAGCCGGTCCCAGGCGCCCGTGCGCCTGAGCATCTCGACGGGCTCGCGGCTGTCGAGGGCGACCCAGAGGTCGACGCCGCGCTGCTCCATCACGCCGTGGAACTCCCGGGCCGCCGACAGCGCGGTGAGGTCCATGCCGGGCACTCCGGTCAGGTCGAGGAGCAGCGCGTGCGGGCGGGGGTCGGCGGCCCCGACGAGCGCCGTCACCCGTTCCGCCACCCGGCGGGCGTTGGCGAAGTACAGGCGGCTCTCGATGCGCACGATCAGCAGCCCCGGCTCGGTCTCGTCCGAGGGATGGCGCCTGAGGTCCCGGTAGGCCCCCGAGGCGGGATCGCGGCCCAGCGGGTAGATCGCCGGATTGTCCACCTGGTGCAGCAGCAGGAGTATCGAGATCAGGACCGCGACCGGCACGCTCTGCATGATGCCGAAGCCGACCGCCACCAGCATCGTGAGGCAGGCGAGCGCGGCCTCGGACCGCCTCGCCCGCCAGATCGCCGCCAGCCCGCGGACGTCGATCAGGCGTGCCGCGATGGTCATGACGAGCCCGCCCAGGGCGGCTCCGGGCAGCGGGGCCAGGGCCGGGGCGAGGAAGACGAGCACCAGCGCCGCGCAGAGCGCGGTCACGATCTCGGCCCGCTGGCTCCGGGCGCCGGAGGCGTCGTTCACCTCGGTCTGCGTCATACCGCCTGCCGCCGGGTAGGCCCGGAAGATCCCGCCCGCGGCGTTCGCCAGCCCGAGTGCCAGCAGTTCCCGGTCGGCGTCGAGCGGCGGGTCGTCCCGGTGCCGGAAGATCCTCGCCGCGCTGATCGACTCCACGAAGGCGAGCAGTGCCATGCCGAGGGCCATCGGCGCCAGGACCCGGACCAGGCCGGGATCGGGCAGGAGCGGGGCCGGCAGGCCGCCGGGCACCTCGCCGACGGTGGCCACGCCGTACGAGGGCAGGTCCGCGAGGGCGCTGACCAGCGTGACGGCCGCGATCGCGACCAGCGGGCCCGGCACGTGGGGCACGCGCCGCAGCACGACGAGCAGCAGGATGGTCGAGCCCGCCACGAGCATCGTCGGCACGTGGGCGTCGCCCAGCCTGCCGAGGGCGGACAGCAGCCGGTCGACGACCTTGTCCCCCTCCGTCCGGACGCCGATGACCGTGCCGAGCTGGCCGGCCGCGATGGTCAGGCCGATGCCGCTCTTCAGGCCGGTCATCACCGGGTCGGAGATGAAGTCGGCGAGGAACCCCAGCCGCAGGACGCCGGCGATCAGAAGGGCCGCCCCGGTCAGTACGGCCAGCGTGGCGGCGGCCGTCGTCGGCCAGGTGCCCGGCGGGGTCGCCGCGAGGGCGGCGGCCGTCAGGGCGGACAGGGTGGAGGTGGTGCTCACCGACAGCGGGCGGGAGGTGCCGGCCAGCGCGTAGGCGACCATGGGGACCAGCGCGCAGTACAGGCCCGCCTGCACCGGCAGCCCGGCGATGGTCGCGTAGGCCGCGGCCTGGGGCAGGACGACGGACGCCGTCGTCACCCCCGCGACCGTGTCGGCGCGCAGCCTGCTGACGTTCGGCATGTAGGTGAAGCGCAATTCTCGTCGGTGTGCCGGGTTGGTCACCCCACTCTCCTACCGGTGCCCGGGGACGGAGCCGAAGGCGGCCCGGCGGTTCGGTCAAGGTTCGGCCATCGCCGCCGGGCGGCGTCCGGAGCGAAACAGTCGGCGGGACCTGGTACCAATGACCGGTGAGCGAAGAGCAGATGCTGCGAGAAGAGGCCGAAGGGCGGCTGCGGGCGCTGGCGGGCGAGCACGCCCGGCTGCGCGAGGACCAGTGGGCGGCGATCAAGGCGTTGGTCATGGACCGCCGCAGGGTGCTCGTGGTGCAGCGGACCGGCTGGGGCAAGTCGGCGGTCTACTTCATCGCCACCGCGCTCCTGCGCGAGCTGGGCGAGGGGCCGACCGTCATCGTGTCGCCGCTGCTGGCGCTGATGCGCAACCAGATCGCCGCCGCCGAGCGGGCCGGGATCAACGCGGTCACGATCAACTCGGCCAACCCCGAGGAGTGGGAGCAGATCTACGGCCAGGTCGCCGAGGGCATGGTCGACGTGCTGCTGGTCAGTCCCGAGCGGCTCAACAACCCCGACTTCCGTGACCAGGTCCTGCCCGAGCTGGCCGAGAGCGCGGGGCTGGTCGTGGTGGACGAGGCGCACTGCATCTCCGACTGGGGCCACGACTTCCGCCCCGACTACCGCCGGCTGCGCACGATGTTCGAGGAGCTGCCCGAGGGCGTGCCGATCCTGGCCACCACCGCCACGGCCAACGCCCGGGTCACCCACGACGTCGCCGAGCAGATGGGTGAGGAGACGCTCGTCCTGCGCGGGGCGCTGGAGCGCGAGAGCCTCCATCTGGGTGTCGTACGGCTGCGCGGCGCCGAGCAGCGCCTGGCCTGGCTCGCCCAGACCCTGCACGAGCTGCCCGGTTCCGGGATCATCTACACGCTCACCGTGGCGGCCGCTCAGGAGATCGCCGCCTACCTGCGTGAGCAGGGGCACGAGGTGGCGGCCTACTCCGGGCAGACCGAACAGGCCGAGCGGCTCGCCGCCGAGCAGGCCCTGCTCGACAACAAGATCAAGGCGCTGGTCGCCACCTCCGCGCTGGGCATGGGATACGACAAGCCCGACCTCGGCTTCGTCGTCCACGTCGGCGCGCCGCCGTCGCCGGTGGCCTACTACCAGCAGGTCGGCCGGGCGGGGCGCGGGGTCGAGCGGGCCGAGGTGATCCTGCTGCCCGGCGCCGAGGACCGGGAGATCTGGGCCTACTTCGCCTCCCTGGCCTTCCCGCCCGAGCCGGTCGTGCGGACCGTGCTCGCCGCCCTTGAGGAGGGGGGCGTGCTGTCCACGGCCGCGCTGGAGAACAGGGTGGACCTCAGCCGCACCCGGCTGGAGACCATGCTCAAGGTGCTCGACGTGGACGGCGCGGTGCGCAGGGTCAAGGGCGGCTGGGAGGCCACCGGCGAGGCCTGGGGCTACGACGCCGACCGCTATGCCCGGGTCGCCGCGGAGCGCGAGGCCGAGCAGCGTGCCATGCTCGACTACCTCGACAGCACCGAGTGCCGGGAGATGTTCCTCCGCCACCGCCTGGACGACGACACCGCCACGCCGTGCGGGCGGTGTGACAACTGCACCGGCGCGCACCGCTCGCCCGAGGTCGAGGAGCGGGCGGTGGAGCGCGCGGCCGAGAGCCTGCAGCGGCCCGGTGTGGAGATCGAGGCGCGGAAGCAGTGGCCGACCGGGCTGACCGACCTCAAGGGCCGGATCAAGCCCGAGCTGGGCGCCGAGCCCGGCCGCGCCCTGGGGCGGCTGACCGACATCGGCTGGGGCAACCGCCTGCGCGGCCTCCTGGCCGAGGGCGCCCCCGACGGCCCGGTCCCCGACGACGTCTTCGCCGCGGTGGTGAAGGTGCTGTCGTCCTGGGAGTGGACCCAGCGCCCGATCGCGGTGGTCGCGATGCCCTCCGCGGGCCGCCCCCAGCTTGTCCGCAGCCTGGCGGAGCGGCTGGCCCAGGTCGGGCGCCTGTCCTATCTGGGCGACCTCGGATACCGGTCGGGTCCGCCCGGCCGCCAGTTCAACAGCGCGCAGCGCGTCCAGGCCATCCGCGGCACGCTCGCCATGCCCTCGGCGCTCGGTGCCGCCGTGGCCGAGGCGGGCGGTCCGGTCCTGCTGGTCGACGACCGCGTCGACACCGGCTGGAGCATGACGCTCGCCGCCGCCATGATCCGCCACGCCGGGGCCCCCGCCGTGCTGCCGCTCGCCCTGGCGGTGACGAGTTAGGGCGCGTCGGGCGTTCACCGGGCCGGTGCCGGTGCCGGAGCGGTCCGCGTGGGCGGCAACCGGTCGCCGCGTGCTCTTCGGCATACGGCGTGCTCGACCGGGCACCGGATACGAGCCGGTCGAGCACCCGCGCCACCCGAGGGGTGACCCGGCCGGCCGCGGGCCGGGCAACAGCCGGAGCGGCAGCCGACGGCACCGTGAGGTTCTCGTGCGGAGATCCGTACACGCCCCGGTTCCGTCCCTGACTACGGAGCGGCTGCCGACGGCACCGTGAGGTTCTCGTGCGGAGATCCGTACACGCCCCTGGTTCCGTCCCTGGTTACGGAGCGGCGTCGGCGGTTACCGCGGAGGCCGCGTGCCTTGCCGGCGTGGCGGAGGCCGGGCGCCGGCCGAGGCCGGGCAGGAAGGCGGCGAGGGCGAAGGCGACGAGGGCCGCGCCTGCGCCGATGGCCATGACCAGGCGAAGGCCGTTCTCGGAGGGGACGGTGGCGGAGCCGAGCGTGATGGTCATCTGGGCCAGGACGACGCCGGCCACCGCGCTGGAGGTCGAGGTGCCGATGGACCGCATCAGCGTGTTGAGGCTGTTGGCGGCGGCTGTCTCCGACACGGGTACGGCCGCCATGATGAGCCCGGGCATCGCCCCGTACGCGAGACCGATGCCGGCTCCGATCACGGCGGAGACGAGCACGAGATGCCATATGGCGGACATCATCGCGACGCTCAGGCCGTAGCCGGCGGCGACCACGACGGCGCCGATCATCAGCGTCACCTTGGGGCCCCTGGCTTTCGAGATCCGCGCGGACAGCGGCGCCATGGCCATCATCACCAGCCCGGAGGGCGCCATCACCAGACCCATGGCCAGCATCGACTGTCCCAGCCCGTAGCCGGTGGCCTCCGGCATCTGCAGGAGTTGCGGGAGCACCAGGGACATCGCGAACATCGCGAACCCGAACACGGCGGACGCGAGGTTGGTGAACAGCACCTGGCGGCGTGCGGTGGTGCGCAGGTCCACCAGCGGTTCCCTGGTGCGCAGTTCCCACCAGCCCCACAGCATCAGCACGACGACCGAGGCCCCGAACAGGCCGGTGGTGAGGGCACTGGTCCAGCCCCAGTCGGCGCCCTTGGAGATCACCAGCAGCAGGCAGAACAGCCCGGTCGACAGTCCGGCCGCACCCACCAGGTCGAAGCGGCCTCCGCTGCGGACCGCGGACTCCGGCACGAGCGTCAGCACGAGCACGGCGGCGAGGGCGCCGAGACCCGCCGACACCCAGAACAGCACGTGCCAGTCGGTGTATTCGGCCAGGAGGGCGGCGGCGGGCAGGCCGAGCGCGCCGCCCACGCCCAGCGAGGCGCTCATCAGCGCGGTCGCCGCGCCGAGCCGTTCGCTCGGCAGCTCGTCGCGCATGATGCTGATCCCCAGCGGGATGACACCGGCTGCCAGCCCCTGAAGCGCCCGTCCGACGATCATGGGCGCCAAGGTGTGGCTGAGAGCGGCGACGACCGAACCGGTCACCAGCAGGACAAGGCTGATCAGGAGCATGAGCCGCTTGCCGTACATGTCTCCCAGCCGTCCCACCACCGGCGTCGAGACGGCGCCCGCCAGCAGCGTGGCGGTGATCGCCCAGGTGCTGTCGGCCGCCGAGGCGCTCAAGAGTTTCGGGAGTTGGGGGATCAGCGGGATCACGAGGGTCTGCATCAGCGAGACCACGATCCCGGCGAGGGCGAGCACCACTACGACGGTGTTCGCCCGCGGCGGGACGGACATCCCGGCAGGTTCGGCAGGGGCATGGGGCACGGGTAAGCCTCCGTTTTGGCGGGTGCGGATTGCGCGACTCGAAAGATTTTAAATCAGTCGCTTGACTTAAATTAGCAGCCCAGGTTAACTGACGATGAGATGAGGGTCGGTTCGGGGAGGTCATGGTGGGCAGGACTGTCCGGGCTGAGCGGGTCGGTGCGACGCGGGAGTCGATCCTGGCGGCGGCGGAGCGGTTGTTCGCCGAGCACGGTGTGGTCGCCGTTTCCAACCGTCAGGTCAGCGAGGCCGCGGGGCAGGGAAACAACGCCGCGGTCGGCTACCACTTCGGCACCAAGGCCGATCTGGTCCGCGCCATAGTGCGCAAACACGCCGCGCAGGTCGAGCAGGTGCGCCTGCGGATGCTGGCCGAGATCGGCGACAGCTCGGATGTGCGGGACTGGGTGGCCTGCCTGGTGCGCCCGAGCGCCGAGCATCTGGCCGCCCTGGGCAGTCCCCCCACGTGGTACGCCCGCTTCGGCGCCCAGGTGATGACCGACCCCGCGTTCCGCGAAATCATGGTCGACGAGTCTCTCACCTCGCCCTCGTTGCACCGGGTCATCGACGGGCTGAACCGGTGCCTTCCCGAACTGCCGGCCGAGGTGCGTGCCGAGCGCGGCGACATGGCCCGGCAGCTGATGGTGCACATGTACGCCGAGCGTGAGCGCGCTCTCGCCGAAGGCGCCCCCACCCCCCGGTCCAGCTGGCATGACGCCGCGACCGGATTGATCGACGCGATCGTCGGACTGTGGCTCGCACCGGTCACGTCCCGCCCCGTGACGGAGCCGCAGCCGACCCTTCCGTAACTGGATCCGCTGTGCCTCAGCGGATCGTGGACAGAGGAGGAACCGACGTTGAAAGTCACTGTGGACGAGGACAAGTGCTGCGGGGCCGGCCAGTGCGTGCTGATCGCACCGGAGGTGTTCGATCAGCGGGAGGACGACGGGATCGTGATCCTGCTCGACGCGGAACCCTCTGAGCGGCTGCATGTCCCGATCCGCGAAGCCACCAGCGTGTGCCCGGCCGCCGCGATCGTGCTGAGCGAGACCGCATGAACGCCCCCTCCAGCGTGCTGGTGGTCGGCGCGTCCGCCGCCGGGCTCGCCACCGCGGAAGCGCTGCGGCGCAAGGGCTACCAGGGCGGCCTTACCGTACTCGGCGCCGAGCCGCACCTGCCCTACGATCGGCCGCCCCTGTCCAAACAGGTCCTCTCCGGCACCTGGGAGCCCGAACGGGCCCGGTTACGACCACAAGCGGCCCTGTCCGCCTTGGACGCCGAGTTCGTCCTCGCCGACCCGGCCGTCGGCCTGGACACGGCCGCCCGCACCGTCCACACCGCATCCGGGCGTGCCCTGCGGGCCGGCGCCGTCGTCGTCGCCACGGGAGTGCGACCCCGGATGCTCGCCGGACAGGCGGATCTGGCCGGGGTCCACGTGCTGCGCACTCTCGACGACGCGCTGGCGCTGCGGGCCGATCTGCTGGACTCCTCGCGGCTCGTGGTCGTCGGGGAGGGCGTGCTCGGCGCCGAAATCGCCGCCACCGCGCGCGGCATGGGCTTGGAGGTCACCATGGCCGGCCCCCAGCCGGCGCCCATGGCGGGCCAGATCGGGCCCTCGGTCGCGAGCCTGCTCGCCGAACTGCACACCGAGCGCGGGGTCCGCCTGCGGCTCGGTGCCGGGGTCAGCCACCTGTCCGGCCACCACGGGAGGGTCACGGGCGTGTGCCTGGACACCGGCGAAGTGCTGCCGGCCGACGTGGTCGTGGTGGCGATCGGGGCCGACCCGGTGACCGGATGGCTCACGGGCAGCGGACTGCGGGCGGACAGCGGACTGGTGTGCGACTCCCGCTGCCGCGCGGCGGAGGGGATCTACGCGGTCGGTGACGTGGCCCGCTGGCACCACGACAGGCTCGGCACCTCGATGCGGCTGGAGAACCGGACCAACGCCACCGAGCAGGCCAACACCGTCGCAGCCAACATCCTCGGCGACGACCAGCCCTACAGGCCCGTGCCCTACTTCTGGACCGACCAGTTCGACGTCAAGATCCAAGTGCATGGAGTGCTGCCCGCCGGCGCCGAGGTGACCGTCGTGGACGGCGACCTGGCGAGCCGCCGCTTCGTCGCCCTCTACCGCCATGACGGCAGGGTCACCGGCGTACTCGGCTGGAACATGCCCAAGCAGACCCGTCTACGCCGGCAGGAGGTCGTCGACGCGCTTCCCGACCTCGCACCAGCCCTGGGGTGACCGCCGGGAAAAGCCGCTCCGCCACCACTCTCGTCCGACTCGCCGACTCGCCGACTCGCCGACCCGTCGTCTCGGCAGGCAGGTGCTCATCACCGCTTGCCGCGAACACGTCGCGCCACAGGTTTCACTGGAGGAATCAATGACCAGCAGGTTGAATCCGGCAAGTGAGCACTCCGCCGAGATCCCGGGATACCCGATGGACAGGGCGGCGGGCTGCCCGTTCGATCCGCCCCCGGCTCTGCGGGCCAAGCAGCAGGAGGGGCCGCTCGCCAAGGTCCGCCTGTGGGACGGCAGCACCCCGTGGCTGGTGACCCGTTATGCCGAGCAGCGGGCACTGCTGGCCGACCCGAGGGTCAGCGCGGACATCAGCCGGCCCGGCTATCCGAGCTCGGCCCCCGTCAACGGCTCGTCGACGGTCAGCTTCATTTTGATGGACGATCCTGAGCATGCCCGGCTGAGGCGGATGGTGACGGCGCCGTTCACCATCAAGAGGGTGGAGGCGCTGCGGCCGGCCGTGCAGAAGATCGTCGACGATCTGATCGACGACATGCTCGCCGGCTCGAAGCCGGTGGACCTGGTCGAGGCGTTCGCCCTGCCGGTGCCCTCGCTGGTGATCTGCGAGCTGCTCGGAGTGCCGTACACCGACCACGACTTCTTCCAGGACAACAGCAAGACCGTCATCAAGCGGGACGCGTCGCCCGAGCAGCGGATGGCCGCCCTCGGCCACCTGTCGGGCTATCTGAACAACCTGCTCGACGAGAAACTCGCCAACCCCGGCGACGACATGCTGTCCCGGCTGACCGAGCGGATCAAGGCCGGGGAGCTGTCCCGGCAGGAAGCGGCCCAGATGGGGGTGCTGCTGCTGATCGCCGGGCACGAGACCACCGCGAACATGATCGCGCTCGGCACGCTCGCCCTGCTGGAAAACCCCGACCAACTGGCCCTCCTGCGCGACACGGACGACGAGAAGCTGGTCGTCTCGGCGGTGGAGGAACTGCTGCGCTACCTGCACATCACGCACAACGGGCGGCGCCGGGTGGCGCTGGAGGACATCGAGATTGCCGGACAGCTCATCCGTGCCGGCGACGGGCTGATCATGGCCAACGACATCGGCAACCGCGACCCCGACGCCTTCCCCGACCCCGACCGGCTGGACATCCGGCGCGACGCCCGCCACCACGTGGCCTTCGGCTTCGGGGTGCACCAGTGCCTGGGCCAGCCGCTGGCCCGGCTGGAACTGCAGGTCGTCTACAGCACCCTCTACCGGCGCATCCCCACCCTGCGGCTGGCCGCGGATCTGGAACAGATCCCGTTCAAGCACGACGGGTCGGTCTACGGAGTCTACGAACTCCCCGTGACCTGGTGACTCTCCCTCCGTACTGCGGGCGGGCAACTACGACGACAACCAAGGGGATCTCATGAAAGTGACCATCGACCAGGACAAGTGCGTCGCTTCCGGGCAGTGCGTGGTCGCCGCCGCGGACGTGTTCGACCAGCGCGACGAGGACGGCATCGCCGTGCTGCTCAACCCCGACCCGCCGGCGGAGCAGGCCGCCGACGTCCGGCACGCGGCGGTGGTCTGCCCGGCGCTGGCCATCCACATCGAGGAGTGACCTCCTGGGCGGTCCAGTCGTGACCATGGCGCTTCCACCCCGGACCCGTCCGCGGTGGAAGCCCTCCGCGGGGTCAGAGGCGGGGGCGGGCGCCCAGGTGGGAGATGGCCCGGGATGCCAGGCGGCAGCCGGAGGCGAGGGCCTCGGCGGGGGGCTTGCCCTCCAGCCAGGCGGGCAGGAAACCGGCGGTGAACGCGTCACCGGCACCGGTGCCGTCGACCACGCGCTCCACGCTCTCGGCGGGGGTTCTGACCGGCTCGGCGCGGTTGTTGGTGTACCACAGCGCGCCCTCGTCGTTGAGCTTGACGACGACCTGGGGGAACCAGGCGGTGAGCACCTTCGCGGCGGCGGCGGGATCGTCGCGGCCGGTCAGGACCTTGGCCTGGTCGGTGTTGGCGAACAGCAGCTTGGCGTTCTGGGTCCACTCCAGGAACGGCTCCGCCCCCGTGCGCTCCAGGGGAGCGGAGGAGGAACAGTCGACCGAGACGGACATCCCGGCGCGGCCGGCCATCTCCAGGGCGGCGAGGCCGGCCTCACGGGAACCCTCATTGATCAAGGTGTAGCCCGACAGGTGCAGGTGGCCGCCCTGGGCGAACAGGTCGCGGGGCAGGTCCTCGGGGGACAGGGCGGCGTTCGCCCCCGGGTCGGAGAGCATGGTGCGCTCGCCCTTGTGCGTGACGAGCACCACGCAGGTGCCGGTCGGCCGCTCGGGATCCATGACGAGGCGGGCGTCGACGCCGTAGCCCATCAGCTCCATGTCGCGGTTACGCCCCGTGATGTCGGCGCCGCGACGGCCGATGAAGGCCACCTCGGCGCCCTCGACGGCGAGCCAGGAGGCGATGTTGGCCCCGGAACCCCCGCCGTGCATGGTGACGATCGCCGGTGTGTCGCTGGCTCTGGCCAACGGGTAGCGAGCCCGCGCGACCGCGTCGGTCATGAGATCGCCCACCACGACCACCCGCGTCATGATGTCACCACCTTGCTGCCTTCGATGCTGACGTGCCTCTAGCCGCGAAAAACTTAACAGCTTCCGGCCAGCGTATGGGGTCCGGACCGGACACCGGGCCATAGTCGATGCACAAGCGTTGCGTGAAGTCACCCTGCTGGTCCGATATATGGGATTCGCGTTTACTCTCGGGACTGTGGAGGTTTCTCACTATCCCGCTCACTGGGAGGCTGACGTCGTCCTGTCGGACGGCGGCACCGCTCACGTACGCCCGATCCGGCCCGCCGACGCCGACCGGTTGCGCTCCTTCTACTCCAGGTTGTCGGAGGAGTCGATCTACTTTCGCTTCTTCGGCCCCCGGCCCCGACTGTCGGACCGTGAGATCACCCGGTTCACCAACGTCGACTACGTGGACCGCGTCGCGCTGATCGCGACGATCGGCACGGAGATGGTGGCGGTGATCCGCTATGACCGGATCGATCCGGGAGAGGCCGAGGTGGCCTTCCTCGTCGAGGACGCCCACCAGGGGCGCGGGGTCGCCTCGGTGCTGCTGGAGCACCTGGCCGCGACCGCCAGGGAGCACGGCATCGCCCGGTTCGTCGCCGACGTGCTGCCCGCCAACCAGAAGATGATGGCGGTGCTCAAGCAGGTGGGCTACACCGCGCAGAGCCGCTTCGCCGACGGCGTGGTCCGGATGACCCTCGACCTCACCCCCACCGAGACCGCCCAGGAGGTGACCGCCTCACGCGAGCACCGCGCCGAGTCCCGCTCGATCGAGCGGCTGCTCTCCCCGGGGTCGGTGGCGGTCGTCGGCGCGGGCCGCGAGCCGGGCGGTGTCGGCCAGACCGTCCTGCGCAACCTGCTCGGCGCGGACTTCACCGGCCCGGTCTATCCCGTGCACCGCGAGGCGCGGGCCGTCGCCGGAGTGCGGGCCTACCCGAACGTGACGGCCATCGACGGCGAGGTGGACCTCGCCGTGCTGGCCGTACCCGCCGACGGGGTGATCGAGGTGGTGAAGGAGTGCGCGGAGAAGGGCGTGCGCGGGTTGATCGTGGTCTCCTCCGGATTCGGCGAGACCGGCGCGGAGGGGCGGGCCAGACAGGACGAGCTGGTCCGCATCGCCCGCGCGTACGGCCTGCGCGTCGTCGGCCCCAACTGTCTCGGCGTGGCCAACACCGACCCGGCGGTCCGGCTGAACGCCACGCTCGCCGAGACCATCCCCGGGCGGGGCCGGGTCGGCTTCTTCAGCCAGTCCGGCGCCCTGGGCACCGCCCTGCTGCAGCGGGTGGCCCAGCGCGGCATGGGCATCTCCTCGTTCGTGTCGGCGGGCAACCGCGCCGACGTCTCGGGCAACGACCTGCTCCAGTACTGGGAGGAGGACCCGCAGACCGATGTGATCCTGCTCTACCTGGAGTCGCTGGGAAACCCCCGCAAGTTCGCCCGCCTGGCCCGGCGGATCTCCCGGCGCAAGCCGATCGTGGTGGTCAAGAGCGGCGGCACCACCCAGGGCGTGCCCACCGGCCACGCCGCGCCCGTGCTCGGCCTGCCCGACACCGCGCTGAGCTCGCTGTTCGAGCAGGCCGGAGTGATCCGGGTCGACGACCTGATCCAGCAGTTCGACGTGGCGCAGCTCCTGGCCTACCAGCCGCTGCCGGCGGGCCCCCGGGTCGGTCTGGTGAGCAACTCCGACGCGCTGGCGCTGCTGGCCGCCGATGCCTGCGTGCGGGTCGGGCTCGAACCCGGCACGCCGGTCAACCTCGGCGCGCGGGCGGGAGCCGCCGCGTTCGGCGAGGCCCTGACCAGGCTGATCCCGGACGTGGACGCGGTGGTCGCGATCTACATGCCGCCGATCCCCGGCAGGGCCGACGAGGTCGCCGCCGAACTGCTGCGGGTCTCCCGCGACTGCGGCAAACCGGTGCTGGCCACCTTCGAAGGCAAGATCGGCATGCTGCCGGAGCTGCGGGTCGGCACCGTCCCCGAGCGTGGTTCGATCCCCTCCTACACGGCGCCCGAGGAGGCGGTCCGCGCCCTGGCCCATGTCGTACGGCACGCGCACTGGCTCAACCAGCCCGCCGGCCTGCACGAGGAGATCGAGGGCGTCGACACCGCCGCCGCACGGCGGATCGTGCTGTCCGGGCTGGGGGAGGCCCCGGCCGAGATCGAGGCCTCGGAGCTGCTCGCCTGCTACGGGCTCACCGTGTGGCCCGCGGAGGTGGTGGCCTCGCCGGAGGAGGCCGTCGAGGCGGCCGAGCGACTCGGATGGCCGGTGGTGCTGAAGGCCGCCGACCCCGAGGCGGCCAAGCGCGCGGGCACGGTGCGTCTGGGGCTGTCCGGCCCCGACGGGGTGCGTGAGGCCTTCGCCGGCCTGCGGGAACAGCTCGGCTCCGCCGCCGTGCTCGCGGTGCAGCGGATGGTCCCGCAGCCCGCGGTCCCGACCGTGGTCAGCGTCATCGAGGACTCCGCGTTCGGCGCGGTCGTCTCCTTCGGGCTCGGCGAGGTCACCGCGCGGCTGCTGCGCGACGAGGTCTACCGGCTCGCCCCGTTGACGCGCGAGGACGCGGCGGCCCTGGTCAGGTCGCCGCGCGCGGCGCCCCTGCTCTTCGGCGAGTACGGCTACCCGCCGGTCGCGGTCGAGGCGCTGGAGGACCTGCTGATCCGTGTCGGACGGCTGGCGGAGGACCTTCCCGAGGTGGCCAGGCTCGACCTCGACCCCGTGCTGGTGGGGGAGTCGGAGGTGATCGTGCTGGGGGCGCGTGCCGTGCTGAGCAGCCCGGTGGGGCCGCGGCTCGACGGCGGGCCACGCCGCCTCGGCTAGCGCGCCGCCCCGGGAGGCCAGGCCCGCTCCGGCCGGACACATCCGGGGCCGTTCAACTGATTCACTGTGAAAGGCGGACGACCAGCCAGAGAATGCCAATTAGTCATAAAAAATCGAATTAAATGCTTGTGTCGCGTAAAGGGGGCCGTGGTCGGTCACGGTCACGATTTGCGCCGACGGCCGAACGGCGTGCGCACAGGGTGAAAGCGCTGCCCCGGACAGGGCAGGATGGACCCATGAGGGAAACCCGACTCTCGGCCGCAGGCCTGCGTGACGCCATCGACCGCAGTGGCTACTATCCTGACCTGGTCGCCGACGCGGTCGACTCCGCCTTGGGCAAGGAACAGGTGGGCGCCTACGTGGTCCACCACGAGGCCACCTTCGACCCGGCCATGGAGGTGCGCAGACACGTCACCGTCCTGGTGCTCTCCCCCACCCGCCTGCTCGTCTGCCACACCGACGAGCACCCGCCGGTGGAAGGGGTCTCGGCCTCTCACGCCTCCACGACCACCGAGGCCGTGCGGCTCAGCCGGATCCAGTCGGTCGCCGTCACCCGGGTCGTCCCCGACCCCGCCTCCTACGTGCCGGGCGTGCCGCCCACGGAGGTCACGCTCACCATCGGCTGGGGAGCCATCTCCCACGTCGACCTGGAGCCGGCCACCTGCGGCGACGAGAACTGCGAGGCCGACCACGGCTACACCGGAGCCATCACGGCCGACGACCTCTCCCTGCGGGTGAGCGAGGCGGCGGACGGACCCGAGGCCGTCACCCACGTGCTGGCCTTCGCCAAGGCACTGTCGGAGGCGACCGCCCGCGCCGCCTCATGAACCCCCTGGTCCCCGCCTACGGCGTGGCCTCGCTCGCCGACCTCTCCTCCTCCCTCCTGACCGTGCTCGGGATGGAGGGGGACAACCCGCTGGAGCTCGCGCCGGCCGAGCGCGTCCTGCTGTTCCTCGTCGACGGGCTGGGAGCCGAGCTGCTCCGGGCGCACCCGGAGACCGCCCCCTTCCTGTCGGCCCAGCTCGGCAGGGTGCTCACCGCGGGCTTCCCCGCCACCACGGCGACCAGTCTCGGCACGCTGGGCACCGGCCTGCCGCCGGGCGAGCACGGCATGCTCGGCTACCGGATCGCCGTGCCCGGCGCCGGTTATCTGCTCAACTGCCTGCGCTGGACCGCCTCGGGCCCGCTGATCCCTCCCGACGAGTGGCAGCCCACCCCGACCGTCTACGAACGCGCCGTGGCGGCCGGGATCCCCATCAGCTACGTCGCCCCGTCGGCGTTCGAGCCCACCGCGTTCAACCGCGCCGTCTACCGGGGCGTGCACTTCATCGGCGCCGACGGGGTCGACGACCGGATCGAGGGCGTCCGCCGGGCGCTGGCCGAGCCCCGCTCACACGTGACGGTCTACTACGGCGACCTCGACAGCATGGGCCACCTGACCGGCTGGGGCACCCCGCAGTGGCTGGACCAGCTCGCCCTGGTCGACCGGATGGCCGAGCGGCTGGCGGGCACGCTCCCGCCCGGCTCGGCGATGTACGTCACCGCCGACCACGGCATGATCAACATCACCGAGCGGATCGACGTGGACGCCCTCCCCGAGCTGCGCGAGGGCGTCTCCCTGCTCGGCGGCGACACCCGCGCCCGGCACGTCTACACCGACCCGGGCGCGGCGGCGTCCGTGCTCGACGCCTGGCGTGACATCCTGGCCGGCAGGGCATGGGTGACCTCCCGCGAGGAGGCGGTCGAGTCGGGCTGGTTCGGGCCGCGTGTGCGTCCCGAATGGCTGCCCCGGATCGGCGACGTCCTCGCCGTGCCCTACACCGACTGCGCTATCGTCGCCTCGATCGCCGAGCCGTTCGAATCGTCGTTCACCGGCTGTCACGGCTCCCTCACGCCCGCTGAGCAGCATGTTCCCCTACTGGAGGTAAGCACCCGATGAGCCCGCTGATCACCCCTTCCGGACTGGCCGATCTGGCCGGTGCGACCGTCCTGGACGTGCGCTGGAAGCTCGGTGGGCCGCCCGGTGCCGATTCCTACCGCGAGGGGCACGTCCCCGGCGCCGTCTTCTGCGACCTCAACGCCGACCTCGCCGCGCCGGCCGGATCGGAAGGCCGTCATCCGCTGCCCTCCGCGGACCTGTTCCAGGACGCCATGCGCCGCCTGGGCGTGTCCGGCTCCCGGCCCGTCGTCGTCTACGACGGGGCCGACTCCACCGCCGCCGCCCGCGCCTGGTGGACGCTGCGCTACTTCGGTCACCCCGACGTCCGGGTCCTCGACGGCGGGTTCCGCGCGTGGGCCGCCGAAGGCCTGCCCGTCGCGGAGGGCGAGGAGACCGCCTCGCCCGGCGACTTCGTCGCGCGTCCGGGCGGGATGCCGGTGCTCGACGCCGCGCAGGCCCTGGAGCTGGCCGCCGACGGGGTCCTCCTGGACGCCCGCGCCGCCGAGCGCTACCGGGGCGAGGTCGAGCCGATCGATCCCGTCGCCGGGCACGTTCCCGGCGCGGTCAGCGCTCCCACCGGCGACAACGTCGATCCGGCGGGCCGTTTCCACCTGCCCGACTTCCTCCGCGAGCGGTTCAACACCCTCGGCGCCGTCCCCGGCGTGAGGGTCGGCGCCTACTGCGGCTCCGGCGTGACGGCGGCCCACGAGGTGCTGGCCCTGGAGCTGGCGGGCATCCCTGCCGCCCTCTACGTCGGATCCTGGTCCAACTGGGTGGCCGACCCCTCGCGGCCGGTCGCCACCGGCTGAGCGCCGTAGCCGAAACAGACGAACCCGGCCACCCCGGTCTTCCCACCCGCCGCGGTCAACGCCTGGGCGGGCGGGTGGCCGGCGGCCAGCAGCTCGTGGAAGACCGTCATCAGCGTCAGGGTCTCCTCGTCGCGGACCGGGACCAGACTGGCCACCACGCACTGCGACCCCAGCGACAGGAAGGTGCCCGCCAGCCCCAGCGGCGCCCCGTCGGCCGGAGCGTGCGCCATGCCCGCCTCACACGCCGACAGCACCACCAGCCGCGGTGGCGTGCGGAGCCGTAGCAGGTCGTAGGCCATCAGGGGGCCGTCGTCGAGGGCGATGCTGGACAGCAGCGGGCTGCGCGAGGAGAACATCCCGTGCGCGGCCAGGTGCGCCACCTCGGCCCGCTCCAGCGCCGCCATCACCTCCGCCCGTAGCGCGGTGACCCGCTCCGTCCCCGGATGGCAGCCGCCGACCATGTCCGCCTCGGCCTCCGCGCACCGCAGCCCCGGACCGGCCACCGCCACGATCCCCCCGCCCCGTACGGCCCGCATCCGGTGCCCGGCCAGCCAGGCGGCGGCACCGGATGCCACGGTGACCGGCCGACCGGCGTTCATCGGCAGGACCGGCCAGGGCAGGGTGTGCAGCGTCCCGGTCGGCACGATCACCAGTGGCCGGTCGCCCAGCCTGCCGCGTAGCGGGCCGAAGAGCAGCCGCTCCAGCAGCGCCGCCTCCCCGGCCAGCCCGGGCGCCTCCCCGTCGAGCAGATGGGTCCGGCGCAGGCCGTAGCGGATCCTGACCGTGGCCTCGGCGACCGCGGCGAAGGGGCCAAGGCGGCGCAGCATGACGCGGTCCGGGGTGACCACCACGGCGACCAGCTCACCGGCGTGACGGACGAACTCCACCAGCGCCGCCTCCCCGAGCGCGGCGCGCAGCTCCTCCACGTCGGGCGCGACGGGCTGACCGGTGCCTCCGACGACCGCCCTCCACCGTTCCGCCCAGGCCAGGAGCGTACGGCCCCGCCCGGTCCGCAGAGCCAGGGCCAGGCCGAACCCCGCCAGCGACTCACCGGCCCTGACGGCGTGGGCGCGCACCATCGGGTCGCTGAACGCCATCGCCTCGGCACCCACCTCCGCCAGCCCGGCCCGGACCACCGCGAAGGCCCCCCGCCGGTCTCCCGCCAGCGCCCGCCGCACCGCTGTCGCCTGGCGGGACACCACGCCGGGACCGGACGAGGCGAGGCGGGCGAGCTGCTCGTCGGCGGCGGGGCGGTCGCCGAGCCGGAGCGCGACCTCGGCGCCGGTGAACCTGAGCGCCCGGGAGGCCTGCGGGTGGCCCGCGTCGTCGAGGGCGCCGGCGCACGAGAGCATCTCGGCGAGCAGCTCCGCGGTGGGCGGGCCGAGCATGAGCCGGGCACGCAGGAGGATCTCCGCGGCGAGCGGCGCCAGGACCGTCCGGCCCTGCGCGGCCAGATCGACCGCGGCCCGCTCCGCGCTCTGCCGGGCGCGGTGCGGGTCGCCGGTGCGCAGCTCGGCCCGGGCGAGCAGAAGGCGGGCCTCGGCCAGGGCCACGTTCGCGCCCGCCGCGGTCAGCTCCGGCACCGCCAGGTCGAGCAGGGCCCGCGCCTCACCGGGCAGATGAGCGGCGATCAGCGCCTCGGCCAGGTCGCAGCGCATCGTCGCCAGCCGTTCCGGATATCCGGACAGGCTGCTCTCCGCGCGGTGGTAGGCGGTGAACGCGGCGGACAGGTCTCCCCGCCGCGCCGCCAGGAACGGCAGGTTGCCCTCGGCGAGCGTGAGCACGTGATCGAGACCCGCTTCCCGTGCGAGTTTCGCGCACCGGGTCAGGTCGGCCTCCGCCGCCTCGAACTCGCCGAGGAACACCCGGGCCAGCCCCCGGTTCAGCACCGCCCCGGCCAGGAACCTGACGTCGTCACCGAGGAAGTCCACCGCGCGGTCGCAGTGGCTGACGGCCTCGGCGTAGCGGCCGAGGCGGGTCAGCGCCACCGCCCGGTGGACGCCGAGCCTGGCCACCTCGACCGGTGTGAGGTGGGGCTCGGCGGAGTCGGCGATGGTCAGGGCCTGCCGTGGGTGGCCGAGCTCGGTGCGGACGTGGACCAGCGACAGGCGTGCCTGGGCGGCCCGGCGCGGAAGGCCGGCGGAGAGCGCGACGCTCACGGCCCGGTCCAGGTGCTCCTCGGCCAGCGGCAGGTCGCCCAGCTCGCGTGCGGCCACCGCCAGCGCCCGGTGGGCGACCGCCACGGCCTCGCAGTGAGGATCGGAGGCGAGCACGCTGTGCGCCAGTGCCCGGGCCCGTGCCGGGGCCGTGCCCGAGAGGTCCACCGCGTGCTCGGCGGCGGCGAGCGCGTCGTCGGGAATCACCTACGGGCGGATCCGGGTCCAGCTGGTGACGACCGGAGAGCGCTCCGGCCGGTGGCACACCACGCTGAACCAGCCCGGCGGCAGACCCGTGACGGCGAACTGGCCCGTCGCGGAGAGCTCGCGCGACTCGGTGAGATGCAGGGTGCGCACCTCCACCCGGGTGCCCGCCTCCGGAGACGGGGACACCTGCCCTGCCAGGTCCACCAGGCCGTCCATCGAGGTGACCTCCAGATCCACGGTGAGCTCGGCGGCGGTGAACCGGAGCAGCCTCGCCTCGTCGGCGGACCGGACGCCCCGCGGAGCGGGCGTGACCACCGGCCGGGCCGTGGCGGCACCGGGCAGCCGCAGGCCGAAGACCGCCCTGGCGGCGGCGGAGACGTGAGCGGGCACGGGATCCTGGCCGGCACTCAGACGGAGCGCGGCGATGAGGGACTCGTCGTCGATCGCCGGGGGATGTCGGGTCATGGCGTCGCCTCCTGGGCGGTGAGCACGGTGCGTAGTCGGTTCAGGCAACGTCCCCGGGTGGGGCCGTAACTTCCGCTGGGCATGCCCAGCCGCCCGGCGAGCTGGTGGACGCCCGCGTCGGGTGCGGTGGCCATCAGCCGGAACAGTGACCGGCAGGGTTCGTGCATCTCCTCGACGGCCAGCCACAGCCGACGGCCCTCGTCGGCGGTCAGCACCGCCACCGCCGGGTCGGGGTGGACGTGCCCGGCCAGCGCCGGATCGGAATGGGAATGCTCGGTGCCGGCGGGATCGGAGATCAGCCGTTCGCCCCGGTTCCGTCTGCTCAGAAGGGAGGCCTCGCGCTTGGCCGTGGTGAACAGCCAGGGGCCGATCCGATCCGGGTCACGGATGGTGTGCAGGCTCTCGACCAGCCGCAGCCATGCCCCCTGCACCGCGTCCGCCGCGTCCGCCGCGCTCAGGTCGTAGGCGCGCACGGCCGACCAGAGCGGCCCCGAGAACCGGTTGACCAGCACGTCCCACGCCGCCTGGTCGCCTGCCAGGACGGCATCGATCGCGTGCTGCTCACTCACCGGCGCCTCCGAGGCCACGTCGAACACTCTGAGTGTTCACGCGAAGACTTTGGGTGAGACTTTACCTCGGCATGGGCACCGCAACACCCAGATCCGGGATTTGCCGGGTCCTCAGTGGATCGAGGACGTGCGCGGCGGCCTCCCGCGGGGTCCTGTCCCGGGCCGCCGCCGCGATCACCCCGCTGACCACGGCCGCGGCGAAGGAGGTCCCGCTCCAGTGCGCGTAGCCCCGGAAGGCCCCGTGTTCGAGGAAGGAACTGGTCAGCCACTCGCCCCGGGCGCAGGCGTCCACCCACGGGCCGTACGCGGAGAAGGGGGCCCTGACCTCCTCGGCCGCGTCCAGCGCGCCGACGGCGATCACCTCGGGCAGCGCCGCGGGCCAGAACGGGCGGTCCGAGGCCGTGTTGCCCGCGCAGGCGACCACGGCGGTGGCGCGCAGCCCGGCCAGGGCGGCCTCCACCAGCGGCGAGGGGCGATCGTCGAAGGTGTGGCCGCCGAAGGAGAGGTTGAGAACCTGGGGCGGGTCGTCCCGCAGCCGGATCAGGGTCCGCAGCAGCCCCGCCTCGTCCCCGGTGCCGTGGCTGTCCAACACCCGCAGCGGGCGCACCCGCGCGCCGGGAGCCGAGCGCAGCACCAGCCCGGCGACGAACGTGCCGTGCCCGGCCTGGGCGTCCAGCTCGCCGTCGCCGTCCGAGTCGGGCAGCTCGGCGGCCTCGCGCCGCTGCTCCAGGAACCAGGCCTGCCTCCGCCACCAGGGGTGCGCGGTCAGGCCGGTGTCGGCCACGGCCACGGTCACCGCGTCTGCGGCAGCCTCGGGCAGCGGGAGGGGGTCGGCCGGAAAGGGGCGGGAGGCCGGGCCGCCGAAGAAGAGCGGCTGGCCCACCAGGACGTGGTTGGGGGAGGCGGGGTGGCCCCGGCCTCGCACCGCCGTCACCAGATCGCAGACGTCCACGCCGGGCGAGAGCCGTATGCGGAAGATCCCCTCGACCTCGGCCACGGCGGTGGTCCACCGGGAGACGGCGGCCATCCCCGAGGCGTCGGTCAGCAGCTGGCCAGGCCTGATCAGCGCGGGTGCTCCGGGCACGGGCTCCACCCGTATGATGTCGGCGTCCATCCGGCCCTCCGGGGTTGATCACCAGGTCGCTGCGTCTTCTCTCCTCCGAGAATGCCCCGAGCCAGGCGCCCGTGGCACAACATCTCGGTATGACCCCCCTCTGGTGCGGCGTCACAACCGACGGTAGTCTCTCCTTCAGTCACTTGTGATCATCCTGGGACGAGGCCGTTGGGGAAGGCGCACCTCGTACGAAACGGGAGGTCCGGTGTCTGCTCGTGGCGTGCTTTACGTCCACTCAGCTCAGCCTGCGCTGTGCCCTCATATCGAATGGGCGGTCGCGGGTGTCCTTGGCGTACCCGTGGACCTGACCTGGACTCCGCAGCCTGCCGCGCCCGGCCACGTGCGCGCACAGGCCGAATGGGAGGCCCGTGTCGGGACCGCAGCTGCCATCACCTCGTCGTTGATGGGCTGGCAGCGTATCCGCTTCGAGATCACCGAGGACGCCTCGCCGGGTGCCGACGGGTCCCGTCATGCCTACACCCCGTCCCTTGGCGCCTTCACGGCGGTGATCGGGGCCTCGGGTGACATCCTGGTGCCCGAGGACCGGCTGCGCTCGGCCATGTTGATGGCGCGTCAGGGCCGGGTGGTGCTGGAGGAGGAACTGGACCGCCTGCTCGGGAAGCAGTGGGACGCCGAGCTTGAGTCGTTCCGCTACGCGGGGGAGGGCGCCCCGGTCCGCTGGCTGCACGCCGCGGTCTGATCAGGCGATCCTCTCCGGGTACGCAGACCTCCGAGAACGGAAAGGGAAGGAGCCCGCGCCCCGGAGCCCGCCCACGCCCGGGCTCTGCCGCGCCTCCGGAGATCCTGTCCGCGCCTCCGAGCGGGCTCTCCGGGCCACCTCGGGCCATCTCCGGCCCCGAGCCGCCTCAAGCCCCCTCAGGCCGCCCCTCAGGCCGTCTCAGAACGGCTCATGACGTCTCTTCCGCTTCCCGGGCGGACAGGTCCGTGCTCTGACGTCCGTCTGAAGCGGACGGTTCCGTGCTCGACCGTTCCCTCGGGCGGGCTGAGGGATCACGCCCGTGCCGCGCGCCGGGGAGACGGCCCGTGCTGGGGAAAGCACGACGCCCCCGCCGGCGGGGCCGGCGGGGGCGTCGCTGAAGCGGGTCAGAGCGGGATGTTCCCGTGGGCGCCGCGGGCCGGGGTGGCCTGGGCCAGGATCCTGGCGATGGCGCCGCGGGTCTCCTCGGGCTTGATGACCTCGTCCACCACGCCGAGCTCGATGGCCCGGTCGAGGCCGCCGGCGAGGATCTCGTGCTCCTCGGCGAGCCTGGCCTCCACGGCCGCGCGCTCCTCCTCCGGTGCCGCCGCGAGCTCACGGCGCTTGAGGATGCGGACCGCGGCGACCGCTCCCATGACCGCGATCTGGGTGGTCGGCCAGCCGAAGACCCGGGTGGCGCCCAGCGAACGGGAGTTCATCGCGATGTAGGCGCCGCCGTACGCCTTGCGGGTCACCACCGTGATCCGCGGCACCGAGGCCTCGGCGAAGGCGTGCAGGAGCTTGGCGCCGCGGCGGACCACGCCGTCGTGCTCCTGGCCGACGCCGGGGAGGTAGCCGGGGACGTCCACCAGGACGACCAGCGGCACCCCGAAGGCATCGCACATCCGGACGAACCGGGCGGCCTTCTCGGCGGAGGCGGAGTCCAGGCAGCCGCCCAGACGCATGGGGTTGTTGGCGATCACACCGATGGTCCGGCCCCCGAGACGGCCCAGCGTGGTGACGATGTTGGGCGCCCACTTGGGGTGCAGCTCGACGCCCGGCTCGTCGAGCAGGCCTTTGACCAGCGGCTTGACGTCATAGGCGCGGCGGACGTTCTCCGGCAGCAGGCCGGAGAAGTCGACCTCCTCGATGTCGCCGCGGACCCGGCCCTGGTGGCCCAGGAGCACCGCCAGGCGGCGGGCCTGGACGTAGGCCTCGGTCTCGTTCTTGGTGACGATGTGCACGACGCCGCTGCGCTTGCTGTGCGGCTCGGGGCCGCCGAGCGCGGCCATGTCGATCTGCTCGCCGGTCACGCTGCGGACCACGTCGGGGCCGGTGACGAAGATGCGGCCCTCGTCGGCCAGGATCACGATGTCGGTCAGCGCCGGGCCGTACGCGGCGCCGCCGGCCGCGGGGCCGACCACCACGGACAGCTGCGGCACGACGCCGGAGGCCCGGGTCATCGCGGCGAAGACACGGCCGACCGCGTGCAGCGACTCGACGCCCTCGGCCAGGCGGGCGCCGCCCGAGTGCCAGACGCCGATGACCGGGACCCGCTCGCGGACCGCGACGTCGTAGGCGTGCACGATGTGCTCGCAGCCCTCGCTGCCCATCGCGCCGCCCTGGACACGGGCGTCGCTGACGAACACCACCACAGGCACGCCCTCCACGCGGCCCGTCGCGGCGAGCACGCCGCTGCGGTCCACGGGGGAGATCAGCCGGACCGAGCCCTCGTCGAGAAGGGCCGCGAGTCGCACCTGGGGATCGCGAGGATCGTCAACCTCCTTGTCGGAGGTGTCGGTCACCACCCTGTTGTCGAGCACGGTCATCACTGGCTCCCTGTCAGATACTCGTGAAGGCGACGGCGACGTCGTGTCCGCCGAACCCGAAAGAGTTGTTGATCGCGGCGATCTGGCCGTCGGGCAGCTTGCGCGGCGCACCGCGCACGATGTCCACCTCGACGCCGTCGTCGAGGTTGTCCACGTTGATGGTGCCGGGGGCGATCCGCTCGTGCAGCGCCAGGATGGTGAAGACGGACTCGATGCCGCCGGCACCGCCGAGCAGGTGGCCGGTCATCGACTTGGTGCTGGTGACCAGCGGGTGAGCGCCGATGACCTCCTTGATCGCGAGGGTCTCCACCACGTCACCCGCGGGGGTGGAGGTGGAGTGCGCGTTCACGTGCTTGATGTCCTGGCCGGTGAGGCCGGAGTTCTCCAGGGCGCGGCGCATGGCCAGCATGACCCCGGCGCCGGTCGGTTCCGGCTGGGCGATGTGGTGGGCGTCGGCGGAGTAGCCGACACCCGCGGCCACCGCGTAGATCTTGGCGCCGCGCGCGAGGGCGTGCTCCTCGGACTCCAGCACGACGATGCCGGCGCCCTCGCCGAGGACGAAGCCGTCACGGTCCTTGTCCCACGGCCGGGAGGCCAGCTGGGGCGCGTCGTTACGGGTGGACATCGCGCGCATGGCGGCGAAGGAGCCGATGTTCAGAGGATGGATGGCCGCCTCGGTGCCACCGGCCACGACCACGTCGGCGCGTCCGGAACGGATCATCTCGATGGCGTAGCCGATCGACTCGGCGCCGGTGGCGCAGGCGCTCACGGTGGCGTGCACGCCGGCGCGGGCGCCGACCTCGATGCCGATCCAGCCCGCCGCGCCGTTCGGCATCAGCATCGGGACGGTGTACGGCGAGAGCCGCTGCCAGCCCTTCTCCTTGAAGGTGTCGTAGGCGGCGAGGATCGTGGTGATGCCACCGATGCCGCTGCCCACGACCACACCGAGGCGCTCCGGATCGACCTTGTCGATCGCGGCGTGCGCCCAGGCCTCGCGGGCCGCGACCAGCGCGAACTGCTCGGCCCGGTCAAGCCGCCGTGCCTCCGGCCGGGGCAGCACCTCGGTCGGGTCCACGGCGGCCACGGCGGCGAACTTCACCGGGACCGAGTCGACCCAGTCCTCGGTGAGGTTGCGGACCCCGGACTGACCGGCGAGAAGCGCCGACCAGGTCGAGGCGACGTCTCCACCGAGGGGCGTCGTCGCGCCGAGCCCGGTGACGACGACACGTACCTGGTCTGTACTCACGTTCTGCGCTCCTTGTGAATCGCGGGTCAAATCCGGGAAATCTTCAGACGTCTCAGTTCTGGATGAAGTTGATGACGTCCTTGACGGTCTTCAGGTGCTTGAGCTGCTCGTCCGGGATCTCGACGCCGAACTCGTCCTGGGCGGCGACGGCGATCTCGACCATGGACAGCGAGTCGATGTCGAGGTCGTCCACGAAGTTCTTCTCCGGGCTGACCTCGGAGGCCGGGATGCCGGTGATCTCGTTGATGATCTTGCCGATACCAGCGAGGATCTCCTGCTCGGTCAGAGCCATGTCGCTTGTTCTCCTTGAATTCGGTTTCTTCTTGTTCTGCACGGCCGGAGCCGTACAAGCTTTGTTCCGCACGGCCGGAGCCGTACAGGTCTCAGGGGACCTCGATGACCTGACCGGCGTAGGTCAGGCCGGCGCCGAAGCCCAGCAGCAGGGCGAGGTCGCCCGACCGGACTTCGCCGCGCTCGATCATCCGGGACAGCGCCAGCGGGATCGAGGCCGCGGAGGTGTTGCCCGCCAGCACGATGTCCTTGGCGATGACGGCGTTGTCGGCGCCGAGCTTACGTGCGATGGCCTCGATGATGCGCAGGTTGGCCTGGTGGGGCACGAAGGCCGCGAGGTCGGAGGGGGCCACCCCGGCGCGCTCGCAGATCTCCTTGGCCACCGGGTGAAGCGCGGTGGTGGCCCAGCGGAACACGGCCTGGCCTTCCTGGTGCAGGAAGGAGTCACGGTCCTTGATGATGATCGCGTCGGACTTGTCGCCGGCGCTGCCCCACACCACCGGGCCGATCCGGGGGGTGTCGGACGGGCCGACGACCGCGGCACCCGCGCCGTCGGCGAAGATCACCGCGGTGGCCCGGTCGGTCCAGTCGATCCACTGGGAGAGCTTCTCGGTGCCGATCACCAGCACGTTGGTGGCCGAGCCCGCGCGGACCGCGTCGTTGGCGACGGCCAGCGCGTAACAGAAGCCGGAGCAGGCGGTGTTCACGTCGAAGGCGCCGGGGGCGTCGATGCCGAGCCGGGTGGCCACCCGGCCGGCCGCGTTGGGGATCTGCGTCTCCAGCGTGCAGGTGGCGACGATCACCAGGTCGATGTCGGTGACCGCCAGCCCGCTCGCGGCGAGGGCCTTGCCGCCCGCCTGAACGGCCAGATCGATCTCGGACTCGCCCTCGGGGGCGATCCGGCGCTCCTTGATGCCGACGCGGCTCTGGATCCACGCGTCGTTGGTCTCCATGGTCGCCGACAGATCGTCGTTGGTGACCACCTTGGACGGCTGATAGTGGCCGAAGGCCAGGATCTTCGCGCCAGGAGCGCCATTCATGATCTTCATCCGTCGCTCACCACTCCTCGTTAGCTGCGGAGGCCACTCGTGCCTCGTGGACCACCGCGCTCACCGCGCCGGCTTCACGCCGACCCACTGAGAACCCCGCGGGCCGCGTCCAGGTCGTCAGGGGTCTTCAGAGCGACGGTGGCCACCCCGCGCAGGGCGCGCTTGGCCAGGCCGGTGAGGGTGCCGCCGGGGACCAGCTCGATCATCGCGGTGACGCCCCGGTCGGCCATCGTGGCCATGCAGGCGTCCCAGCGTACCGGGTTGGCGACCTGATTGATCAGACGCTCCACGAACTCGGCGCCGCTGGTGACCGCCGCGCCGTCCGCGTTGGACAGCAGGGTGGTGGACGGGTCGCCGGGTGTGATGCCGGCGGCGGCCTTGCGCAGGTGGTCGACCGCGGGGGCCATGTGCACCGTGTGGAAGGCGCCGGCCACCGAGAGCGGGATCAGCCGGGCCCGCGCGGGCGGCTCGGCCCTGAACGCCTCCAGCTGCGCCAGCGTGCCACCGGCCACGATCTGCCCGGCGCCGTTGATGTTGGCCGGGGTGAGACCGTGCCCGGCGATGGCCGCCAGCACGTCGTCCTCGGCGCCGCCGAGGACGGCGAGCATGCCGGTCTCGGTGACCGCGGCGGCCTTGGCCATGGCCTGGCCGCGCTCGCGGACGAGGGTCAGGGCCTGCTCGGGGGTGAGGACTCCGGCCAGGGCGGCGGCGGTCAGCTCCCCGACGCTGTGCCCGGCGACGATGGCGGGGGAGGCCCCGAGGACCTCCGCCACGGCCAGTCCGGCGGCCACGAGCAGTGGCTGGGCGACCGCGGTGTCACGGATCTCGTCCGCGCCGGCGGTGGTCCCGTAGGCGACCAGATCGAGGCCGACCAGGTCGGACCACGCGGACAGGCGATCCGCCAGGCCCGGTATTTCGAGCCATGGGGCGAGGAAACCTGGGGTCTGGGCGCCTTGGCCCGGAGCGACGATGACGAGCACGAAATCCAGCCTGCCCTGTAGGAGTCTGCTACACGGATAAGGATACGAACGAACTTTATCCACACCTTTTTGTAGGAAGGCTACAGCGGAGGTTTCGCTGAGGTTAAGTAAGGACCTCTAGGTCGCGATTGTTTCGGACAGGCGGCCGAGGATGAGTCCCACCTGGAGGGTGAAGGCGGAACGCCCCTCCGTGGGCTGGTACCCGGTCAGCTCGGTGATCTTACGAAGACGGTAGCGCACCGTGTTCGGATGCACGAAAAGCAGCCGGGCCGTGGCCTCCAGGGAGGTGCCCTGTTCGAGGTAGGTCGCGAGCGTGTCGAGAAGCGGCGTGCCCACCAGCGGAAGGTAGACGTTCTCCACCAGCTGGCCCCTGGCGTCGGCGTCCCCGTCGATCGCGCGCTCGGCCAGCAGGTCCTCTGCGTGGACCGGCCGGGGCGCGTCCGGCCAGCCGCCGGCGGCCCGCAGGCCGGCGATCGCGGCCCGGGCCGAGCGCGCGGCCGCGTGCAGGTCGTTCACCTCGGGCCCGATCACGATCGGCCCGGGACCGAAGCGCGGCACCACGTGCCTGGCCGCGGCGCTGACGCTGTCGGCACCGCCCACGATCACGATCAGCCGGTCGCCCTGGACCCCCGCCAGCATGTCCAGCCCGGACCTGCGGCCCCGGTCACGCAGCCCGTCGATCACCGTCTGAGGGTCGTTGTCGGGCGTCTGCCCGGCCAGCACGACGACGGGGGAGGAGATCCAGCCGAGCGCCGCGGCCCACGAGTGCAGGCCGTCGTCGACCTCGCCCCGGACCAGCGCGTCCACGATCAGCGCCTCCAGCCGCGCGTCCCAGGCGCCCCGCGCCTCGGCCTCCCGCGCGTAGACCTGGGCGGCGGCGAAAGCGACGTCGCGGGTGTAGCGGAGCATCGCCTGCTGGAGCTGGTCCTCCCCGCCGGGCGCGGCCAGATCCCCGGTCTGCGCCTCGACCACCTCGACCACGATCCGCACGATGTCCACGGTCTGCTGCAGCGAGATGGAGCGCTTGAGCTCGCGGGGGGCGGTGCCGAAGAACTCGATGCTGGGGGTCGGACGGCCCTCCCCGGCGTGCTGGAACCACTCCACGAACGCGGCGATCCCTGCCTGGGCCACCAGCCCGACCCAGGACCTGTCCTCGGCGGACAGGACGCGGAACCACATCAGCCGGTCTTCCATCCTCGCCATGGCGGCCGTGCCCAGCGTGCCCATGGCCCGTTCGAGCCTGCGCGTGGTGTCCTCCCTGACCCGGTCCGGGTCGGGCTCCCTCCTGGCGGGCTCCTTCCCGCCGGGCTCGACCACGACGTCGCTGTGTCTGCTGCCTCGCTCGTTCCGCTCCCTCACGTCACTAAGAGTGCCAGGTCGCATGGGATGCGCCAGCCGCTGCGCCGTACAGGGTGCGGGCTCCTGTTCTGTACGGTTCCGCGCACGGCCGGGCGCCGGAGGGCCTCCGCTCAGATGACGGCGACGGCGGTGATCAGACCGATGACCAGGTGGGTGATCGCCAGCAGGCGTGCGCCGGGCTGGAGCTCGGGCTCGCTGACCAGATCGCGGACCGACATCCCGGCGACCTTGTCGAAGGCGATCATCGCCACCGTCTGCACGGCGATGCCCACCAGGCCGAAGACCGCGGTCGCGAGCAGGCCCTCGTGCAGGGCTCCGCCCGATGACCAGATGGAGGCCGCGACGATGAGCCCGACGGCGGCCAGGCCGGAGGCGGTGAGCAGGGTGGCGTTGGGGTTGCGGTCGGACTTGATCAGATGGCTGAGCTTGCCGGGGATGGCCATGTCGATCACGTAGAAGCCGATGATCAGCAGGATCACGCCGAGCGCGGCGTAGGCGGCGATGGCGAGCGCGCCGCGCCCGAGGGTCTCGGCCAGCGAGATCGCCTCGACGCCGATCGGGCTCGGGAGGGGCAGGGGGGTGG
>NZ_NGFP01000149.1 GCF_002149035.1 Streptosporangium minutum | reverse complement strand
GTCATACCTGAGGCTCCGCTTGTTGGGGGGGTGGTGGGGACGCGGGGCGGGCTCAGGTGGCGAGCTTCGGCAGCATCAGCTGGGCATGCGTGTCCAGGACTGCATTCCAGTCACCATGGGCGACATAGGCGACGTAGCCGTCCGGCCGTACAAGAACATGAGTCGGCCCCTGGATGCCGTAGCTGCGCGTGAGCCCGGGAGCGGCGCCGGACGGGATCGCCACGGTCGTGAGCGGCGCGCCCGTGTCCGGCCAGTTGAGGTGTTCCAGGGCGTCAATGGCCGCATCTCCGATCGCGATCAGCGTGAAATGCGGGCCACGGAACAGGTCGAAGAGCCGCCCGGAATGCCCCAGGGCATCGGTGTAGCGGGCATCCGGCGCGCGGTCACCGGCGCCGACGGCACCCTCCTGCCGCTCGGTGGCGGGGGCAGCGTAGCTGAGCGTGAGCTGTCTTTCCTCGTCACCGCGCTTGACGGCGGTCAGGGGCCGGTCGCTCATGCCCGCGTAGAGTTCGCTGGACAGGCCGAGCACCCGGGCGGCGACGGGTTGCCGCTCTGCCTCGTAGCTGTCGAGCAGGGCATCCGGTGCGCCGGCCAGCACTTGGGCCAGCTTCCAGCCGAGGTTGTAGGCGTCCTGGACGCCGGTGTTCAGCCCCTGGGCGCCCGTGGGCGGGTGGACGTGGGCAGCGTCCCCCACGAGGAAGACGTTCCCGGATCGGTACCGTTCGGCCAGGCGGATGTTCGGCCTCCAGACCGAGGCCCAGTGGATTTCCCGTACATGCAGGTTGGCCAGGCCCACGAACTCCTGGACGAGCCGGTCCACCGCCGCTTGGCTCAGGTCGGCCTTCTCGTCGGGGCGGAGTTTGAGCATGAGCTGGAACTTCTCGCTGCCGGGCAGCGGGCACAGCGCCATGAAACGGCCGTTGTTGCGCGGCCAGACGTGCCAGCGTTTACGCGACAGGCCGCTGAGCGTCACATCGGCGACGATCATCCGGTCGGTTTCGTCGGTCGTGCCGACGAAGTCGATCCCCGCCGTGAGCCGTACGGTGCTGGCGCCTCCGTCGGCGCCCACCAGGAATCGGGTGCGGATCTGCTCGGTGCCGCCCGGCCCCTCCACGGTGACGACGAGGCTGTCGGCGTCCTGCTGGTAGGACGGCAGGCGTGTTCCGTACTCCACGGTGCCGCCGAGCTCCTCCAGGCGGCGCCGGATGCACGCGTCGGTCTCGAATTGCGGCACCAGCATGGTGTTGGGGTGGGGCACGTGCTCGGTCGCCTTGTGGCGCCGGTACATCACCCAGGGCAGGGTGAGCGGGCCGAGGTGGAGGCCGAGCAGCGGGTAGAAGGTGCCGCGCGATTGCAGTTCGGGCAGGATGCCGAGGTCGTCGAACACCTCCAGGGTCCTCGGCTGTACTCCCTTGGCGCGAGAGCCCGCGAAGCCGTGCTCGGCCGCGTTGACAATGCGGTGGTTGACCCCGCGACGCTGCAGGTCGCAGGCGAGCGTCAGGCCGGCGGGCCCGGCGCCCACGACGAGTACATCGATGTGGTTGTTCATACTTGTCACCTCTCAGACGAGACGCTCCGACGTCCTGCCGCCGGTCCTCCGGAAGGGGCGTACGGCCTGCGTTCCCGGTCCTGCGGATCGGTCGTGCGCGGCCAAGCGGCAGGGCCCACCCTCATTTCGGCTACAGCGTATCCGTAATGTTGCGGGATGGACAATCGGCGTCCCCGGCGATGTGAGCCGGATCGGCGCCTCCTATGGTCGGCGTGGCTATCGAAGGGGGTCCAATACCGGCTTCGACTAGGGGTTATAGGCCATGCCTATGGCTTAATGCGGGGTTCATGCGCCTTCGCCAGCTTGAGTACTTCATCGCGATCTGTGAGCATGGTTCGTTCAGCGCGGCGGCGAACCAACTCCTGGTGGCTCAGCCGTCGTTGTCGCAGCAGATCAGAGCACTCGAACGTGAGCTGGGCGCCGAGCTTCTCGAGCGGGGCGTCAAGGGGTCGGGCTCACTGCGGCCGGCCGGGTGTTCCTGCCGAGGGCGCAGACGGTGATCGGAGCGGTCGAGTCGGCCCGCAAGTCGGTGGCGGACCTGGTGAGCGGCGAAGAAGGAGAGCTGCACGTACTGACCATCCGGTCGGTGGCCTCCGGAATCCTGCCCGTGAGCATGGTGCGCTGGCACGAGCAGTACCCCGGCACGGTGCTCCGGCTACACGACTACTCCCATCGCAAGGACCTGGAGGCGGCCATGCGCGAGGGGCGGGGCGATCTCGCGATCGGACCGCGACCGGGACGGCCAGGTGGTGTCCCTCGGTTTCGAGAGCCTGGTCGTTGCCGGACGCGGTCCCTACAACGCCGAGCGCGCGACGGCAGCGGAACTCGCCACCGCAAAGTGAGTGCACTACGAGCCCGAACAGGGAATGACGGAGGTCCTCGACTGGGCTGCACGCTGTCTGGCCTTCAGCCCGCGCGTGGTGGCGCGGGTAGGTCAGGTGACGGCCGCGCTGCGGCTGGCCGTCGAGGGCGTCGGGTTCACTGTGATCCCGGCCAACGCTGTCCCGCACGGGTGGAGCCGGCATGTACGGCAGGCCGAGCCGCCTCTGTACCGAGAGATCGTCGCCTACGGCCGGGGCTCGATGGCGCAGTTGACCCGGCGGTTCGTCGATCTGCTGGCTTCAGTGGAACTACCGCTGGTCAGCCGTACGGAGCTGCCGCCCGACGCTCTGATCCGGTGACATGTCGCATTCTTCACACGGCCAGGTGCGAGGCGAGCGGGTCGAGACCGAAGTCCCTGCCGGGATCGCGCCACACCGAATGCGCGTGGTTGGCGCCCCGTTGTGTGTTGTCGTACTCGCCGAGGAGGCCCGGGCCGGTAAGGCGGTAGTAGTGCGGCCGGCCGGGGGTGAGATCGCCGGACCAGCCGAAGTGCACGGCATCCAGCTGCTCGTCCTCGGCGTAGCGGCGGCGAAGCGCGGCCGCGACCGGTTCGGGGGAACGGTCGGTATAGGCCGAGATCAGGTTGCGGAGCAGGGCGCGCTGCTCGGTCCGCAGATCGGCGGCGGCGATGCCAGGCGAGCCCAGACCGAGCGCCATCCGCTCATGGTCTGCCGGGGTATAGCCGGACCCGGCCTCGGCGGCCTGGTCGATGCGGTCGACGAGAGCGGCCAGGTGCGGAGTCGGCAGAGGGCCGCGGAACAGCTCCTGCATGTGCATCATCCGGTCTCCCCGGCCCAGCCGCGCGCGGTTGCCCGAGACGATGTCGGAGATCGCCCGCGGGTGCAGCAGCGCCCTCGCCCGCTCCCGCTCTCCCAGCGACGTCATCAGCGTCCGGGCGAGGTCCTCCATCCCTCCGAGCGGGCGCAGCTCACCCACCAGCAGCGGAGATGCCGCCGGGTCGGCGCCGACGAACGACGGCGTCGCCGCGGCGATACGTCCCTCGCGCACCAGCAGGTTGACCGACAGGTGGTGGCCGCCGAACCGCCAGCCCCAGGCGGGGGAGCCGGGATACCCGAAGACGCGCACCCAGTACAGGCCGGGGTCGCGGCCGCGGACCCGGCCCCAATCCGCACTCCACCCCTCCACCTCGTCCAGGACGTTCTCCAACCCCAGCACGCTGCAGGCGGTGACGTAGGCCCGCCGGGTCAGGCCGGTCGCCAGGAGCTGCATGGCCAGGCTCTGCTGCCGCGGTGACAGTTCGCCGAGCGCAACCCCGCCGTGGTCGGTGGGGGTGTAGAACCACCGCACTCGCTCCGCCTCGACGTCTGGGGCGCCGAAGGGAGCCCGGCAGGCGCGCGTCCGCGTTTCCGGATCGAGGGAGTCGAGCAGGTCGGTTGCCAGGTGGGCCATCCGGTGGACCAAGGTCTGCTCCCCGTCACGGTGCTCGCTCATCTGTCTGAAATGTCCAGCATGACCTTGAGGGCGTCGCCACGGCGCTCGGCGTAGGTGTCGAACGCCTCCGACACCGCATCGAGGGAAAAATGGTGGGTCACCAGGCTGTCGGTGTCGATTCGGCCTTGGCCGGCCAGCGACAGGGCCCGGGCCACCGAGCCGGCGCCCTCGCCGCGGACAGTGTGGATCGTGATGCCGTTCATGACGGCATGATTGAGGTCAGAGGTGACGGGCTGGTCGAAGAAGCCGACCAGGACGACGCGTCCTCCCCGCCTGACCATCCGCAGAGCGTCGTCAACCGCCGAGCCGGCCCCCGAGCACTCCAGGACGATGTCCACGCCATGCCCGGCCGAGGCAGCTCTGACCGATGAGACGGCATCGCACTGGTGGACATTCAGCACGAGATCGGCCCCGTACGCCTTGCCGAGCTTAAGCCTGGACTCGCGCGTGCCGGCCAGCGCCACCAGCTCCGCTCCCAGTTGCTTGGCGACCTGTACGGCGAGCAGGCCGATCGGGCCGGGGCCGAGGACGGCGACCCGCGCTCCGGCCAGCAGGTCGGCCAGGACGTCGAAGGCGTGCATCACGGTGCCCGCGGTGGTCAGGACCACTCCGGCGTCGAAGCTGAGGCCCGCCGGTAGATGATGCAGCGTGGCGACGTGGTTGAGGGCGTAGTCGGCGAACCCGCCGTTGACCGTCATGCCCTGGGTCCGGTGACCCCTGGCCCTCACCCCGTAGTTAAGGCAGTCGGTGTAGGCGCCACGCAGGCAGTTCGCACACCTCATGCAGCCGCGGTGGGCTTCGGCCACCACGCGGTCGCCGATCCGGAACTCGTCCACCGCCGAACCGGCGGCCACGACGACACCGGCATATTCATGGCCGGGGACGAAGGTGTCGGCCTGCGGGCCACCGTCCTTGAAGAACGCCCTGTTGCGGATCTTGAGGTCGGTGCCGCAGAGCGAGGCACGGCGCACGCGCACCAACACGTCCTCCGGCCCGGGTTCGGGCACCGGAAGCTGTCGAATGCGGACCTGACCGGGCTCACCGAGAACGGCTGCCCTCATCACGTCCGGGACCATGCTCATCCCGGTGGCTCCTCACTGTCGCGGGCGTCGGCGTCCACAGTGTGGGGTTCACGCTGCCGCGGAGTCCAAGACCATTGTCAGCTCCTCCCGATAGCCGGCCCCTATGACTCGGGGCATAGCCCTCACCTATGGCAGGCGGCAACTATTGGTCTTTGCCGAGCCGGCGCTCGGAGCGCTTCAGTGTTAGCGATCGAGATGCGCCCGTGCCCGGTGCCGGCGCGATGAAAGGAATCCGAGTGGACCTGGGTATCGCTGGACGGGTCGCGCTGGTGCACGGTGCGGGAGGCGGACTCGGCGTCGCCGTCGCTCGGTTGCTCGCGGCCGAGGGGGCAGCACTCGCCGTTGGCGACCTCCGCGGCGACGCCGCTGAAGCGACGGCCGATCAGATCCGTGACGCCGGGGGCAGGGCCCTGGCCCTCACCTGGGACCTCAGTGACCTGGAGGCGGTCGGACCCAACGTCGCCCGCATCGAGGAGGCACTCGGCCCGGTCGACATCCTGGTCAACAACACCGGCGGTCCGCCGCCCACGCCGGCGCTGGGGCTGAACCGGGAGGCCTGGACCGACCACTTCCGGTCGATGGTGCTGTCCGTGATCGCCATCGCCGACCGGGTCGTTCCCGGCATGTGCGAGCGCGGCTGGGGACGTGTGGTGACCAGCACCAGCTCCGGAGTGGTGGCCCCGATCCCCGACCTGGGCCTGTCCAACTCCCTGCGTACCGCGCTCGTCGGCTGGTCGAAAACCCTGGCTCGGGAGGTGGGCGGGTCAGGCGTCACCTGCAACGTCGTGGTCCCCGGGCGGATCGGCACGTCCCGCGTCCACGCCCTCGACGAGAACAGAGCGGTCAGGGAGGGCAGGACCGTGGCCGAGGTGGCCGACGCCAGCACCGCCTCGATCCCCCTCGGCCGGTACGGAACCCCCGAGGAGTACGCCGCCGTCGTCGCCTTCCTGGCCGGCGAACCGGCCGCCTACGTCACCGGATCCTTGGTGCGGGTCGACGGCGGACTCATCCCCAGCATCTGAGCTCCGAGGAAGCCCCATGTCGTTGATCAGCAGGACCACCCGCGGCGTCTACACGATCGTCCCGACCCCGTTCCACCCCGGCGGAGCCCTCGACCTGGACTCCCTGCGACGCCTCGTCGACTTCTACGAGGAGGCCGGGGTTGACGGTCTGACCCTGCTCGGGCAGATGGGGGAGGCGCCGAAGCTGACCCAGGCCGAGGCCTTGGAGATCGTCGCGACGGTGGTCGCCAGAACCGCCCTGCCCGTCGTCGTGGGCGTCTCGGCGCCCGGCTTCGGCTCAATGCGAGCGCTGACCTGCGAGGTGATGTCGCTGGGGGCGGCGGGGGTCATGGTCGGCCCGCCGCACACGCTGCGCACCGACGACCAGATCGTCGGCTACTACACCGAGGTGGGCGAGCAACTCGGCACCGACGTCCCGATCGCCGCACAGGACTACCCGCTCACCTTCTCCGTCGTCATGTCCGTGCCTGTGCTCACCCGCATCGCCCGGGAGGTGCCATCGGTGGTGATGCTCAAGCACGAGGACTGGCCAGGCCTGGAGAAGATCAGCGCGCTCCGGATGGTGGAGGCAGCGGGCGAGATGCCGCGGCTGTCGATCCTATGCGGTAATGGTGGGTTGTTCCTCGACTTCGAGATGCAGCGCGGCGCCGACGGCGCGATGACGGGCTATTGCTTCCCAGAGCTCCTGGTCGACGTGGTGCGTCTGGCTGCCGATGGCCGCACCGACGAGGCGCACGACCTGTTCGACGCTCACCTTCCCCTCATCCGCTACGAGCAGCAGCCTGGCACCGGCCTCGCGGTCCGCAAATACATCATGATGCGCCGAGGCCTCCTGCGCGCCGACACCCAGCGATCGCCTGGCAGATCGCTCAGCCCGGCCGAACGCGCCGAGGTCGACCTTCTGCTCCTGCGGCTGGGCCGCCTCGACGCGCGGGCGGTATCGCCCTGAGTGTGATGTGGTCCCGGACCATGCAGGACGGACGACGTCCTATGCTCTGTGGCCGTCGAGGATTCAGTTGAGGCCGACGACGAGGAGGGCCAGCCCGAAACGAAACTCTTCCTCGAAGGGGACCGTGGTGAGGCCCTCGGCGGCCGAGATGGTCGCCGGATAAGCGACCGGATCGAGGCCGCGGTAGAAGGCCAGGAGCTGCGGGGCATCGGGGCCGGCCGAGGCCGTACCCAGCTGTTGTACGGCGAAGCCGATCACATAATGGCCAACGGCGGTGAACGCTCGAGCGGCCAGATCGACGGGAAACCCGTGACCGAGCAGGAGCCGCAGCACGCGTTCGCGGTGGGTCAGCCCATTCGGGCCGACCGGCACCTGGGCGACCAGCAGCGGCAGGACGTGCGGGTGGCGACGCAGGGTTGCGTACAGCGCCTCTGCCACAGAGGTGATGGCCTCCTGCCAGGTAGCGATGCCGTCGAGCTCGCAGACCTCCACCTCGCCAAGAACCCGGTCGACGACGTGGACCATGAGCTCGTCCTTGCTCGCGAAATGGCGATAGAGCGTAGCGGTGCCCGACTCCAGGGCCTCGGCGAGCATGCGCAGCGAGAAGGTCTGCACGCCGACGTCGTCGACGAGTCTGAGCGCGACCGTCACGATGTGATCCACATCCAGCGGCGGGCGGCCCCGCCGCCGGGCTATCGGTGCCGGAGGGCGGTTTGCCCACCAGGCAGAGCTCCCTGGCCTCTGTGCCGAGGTCGAACTCATCAACCCCTCCGTTTCTTTCGGAGTCACTGTGATCAATGGATGCATGAAACAGACAGGCTTGACCCTCCGACCAGGGTGATCACGCGGCCGACTCTACGAATTCAACCTGTTGTACTCTGTTCACTTCGTGCGGGATTGATCACTGGAGAGGGTTCCTCATGACCGACCACACCACCCTCATTGACGAGCTGGCCAAGGCCGAACAGCGCCTGCAGGCGGCACAGCTCGCCGGAGACGTCGAAGAGCTGGACCGGCTGCTCGACGAGCGGCTCGTCTTCACCGGACCGCCGGACAACCAGTGCCACCCGGATGCCAAGCAGCTCGATCTCCACAACCACCGCTCACGAACACTGGTCCTGACGAAACTCCTCCAGGAAGACCTCACCGTGCTCGTCGTGGGGGAGACCGGCGTCACCTGCTTCCTCGGCACGCTGGAAGGCAGCGTCGCCGGAACGCCGTTCGCCGGACGGATGAGCTACACGCGGACGTGGGTTCACACGGACGAGCACGGGTGGCGCATCCTGGCCGCCCACGCCAGTCCGGCGTAAGCGGGTGCGCAGCACAGGCTGACTGGCCTGCCGAGTACACGGCGTACTTTCGACAAGCCTCGGCCGAGGAAGTTGCGGGCTCCCGCCGTCCGCCTTCTTCGGGACTGTACGGGTCTTCGGCTCTGGCTCAGTTTCGGTGGTGACGGAACGTGATGATCCGTCGTGGCCAAGGTCGAAGTCCGGGCCGAGCCCATCGTGGTGCAAGCGGAGACGCGGGCTGGCACTGTGACGGTGCTGTTCCCGCAGCTGAACTGTCTGCGTCTGGAGCAGATCGCAGGCATCGGCAATGGCCTGCGGATTCTCGCGCGGACCGGCACCGAGCTGGTGGCATGTCATCGGTGTGGGACGGCATCTTCGCGGGTCCGCCACTGATACCGACTGCGGCATGACCCGGCCCGCATCCGGGTCCGGCGGTTTTCTGGCTTTCGTTTTCCTGACCTCGGTGGTGCTGCAGTAGCTGTTGGGCTACTCGCCGACAAAGACCGGCGTCGCCTGACCGCTGACGACCCTGACCGCCTTCGTGCCTGCCCTGTTCGCCGCGGGAAATGGCCGTCGGGTTCTTCGCACCGTCGGGCCAGGTCGACGAGCCCAACGGCCTCGAACCGCTTGGCGGCTTTCAGCCGTAACCGCTCCCGCCGTTGTTGCTCCTCGGGCGTGTATCCGCCCCGCTGGCCGTATCGCATACCCCCGGCATACACCCGCCACAGCAGACCGTCACGACCTCACGGCTCTGCGAGTTCACGCTGTGTATGCCCCTGACCTGCTCCGATATGAGGGCGCCACAGGACTGGTGTGCCGGTTGGCAGATACGGCGGGCCGAGCCGAAGATGCCGCCGACCTTGCCCAGGTCTCCGCTTCGGCGCAGGTCAACGGCATATCCGCTGGAAATTTCTTCATTACCGCCGGGCCCCCGGATCGGACCACCATGATCAGGTCATTGGTTAAGGAAGCGCTTGACTATAGGTGGGCGCCGACTCATAGTTAAGGACATGCCTAACTATGGCGGATCGCTGGATCGGGTGTTCCAGGCGCTGGCGGATGAAACGCGCCGGGCGATGGTGCAGCGCCTGATCCGCGGGCCGGTGTCGGTCAGCGAACTGGCCAGGCCACTGGAGATGTCGCTACCGGCGGTCATGCAGCACATCCAGGTGCTGGAAGCCTGCGGGCTGGTCAGATCCGAGAAGATCGGCCGCGTCCGCACCTGCCGCATCGAGCCGGACGTGCTGCGGACGGCCGAGGACTGGCTTGCCGAGCAGCGCACGTCCTGGGAACGGCGCCTGGACCGGCTCGGCGACTACCTGCTCGATGATCCCGGCACACCGGAGCAAGGGAGCTTGTGATGATCGACCGTTCTGTCACGCACGCCACGTTCACCCTGGAACGCCTCTACCCGGCCACGGTGGCCCGGGTGTTCGCCGCATGGGCCGACCCGGAGGCGAAGGCCCGCTGGTTCTCCACCCCCGATGCGGACCATGAACTGGACTTCCGGGTCGGGGGGCGGGAGGTCGACCGCAGCCACTCGGACAGCGGCCTGTCGATGACGTTCGAGTCGTTGTACCGCGAAATCGTCCCAGACGAGCGCATCGTCTACACCTCCATGCTGCACATGGGAGACGACCTAGCGACGGCGTCGCTGACGACCGTGGCGTTCTGCCCGGCCGATGGGGGCACCCGGCTGGTCCTCACCGAGCAGGGCACCTTCCTCGATGGCCGGGAGGAGCCCTCCTGGCGGGAACTCGGCACCGGCGACTGGCTCGACGCGCTGGGCGTCGAACTGGGTGCGGCAGGGCACGAGTGAGCCCGCGGGCGGCCGCCTTGAGGTGGCGGGTGCTGGTGTTGCTGGGCACGGCGTTCTTCATGACCATCCTGGACGGCACCAGCCTGCTGACCGCCCTGCCCGCCATCGAGCGGGAGTTCCGGGCACACGGCACCGTCGTCAACTGGGCGGTCACGGCCTACGCGCTGGCCTTTGCCGGCCTGCTGCTGTTGTGCGGCCGCGCCGCGGACCTGCTCGGCCGCCGCAGGGTCTTCCTGGCCGGAATGTCGCTGCGCGTGCTGGCCTCGCTGGGATGCGGGTTCGCTCCGTCGGTAGAGGCGCTGGTCGCAGCCCGCGCTTTGCAGGGTGTGTCGGCCGCCATCATCGCCCCCGCAGCCTTGTCCATGGTGATGAACGCCTTCGCCGAAGGCGCCGAGCGGAACAGGGCACTGGGAATCTGGGGCGGGATCGGAGGATTCGGTGCCACCGCCGGGCTGCTGCTGGGCGGCCTCATCACCGATACGCTCGGCTGGCAGTGGGTCTTCTGGATCAACGTCCCGGTCGGGGTGGTGGTGCTGGTTCTCGCGCCGGTGATGCTGATCGAGAGCCGGAACCAGGCGCGTGCCCGCTCTTTCGACCTGGCCGGGGCGCTGACGGTCACTTCGGCGCTCGCGCTGTTCGTCTACGCCATCACCGGCGTCCCTGACGTCGGGTGGTCCAGCCACCACGTCCTCGGGCCGCTGGCGGGTGCGATGGCGCTGACCGGCTTGTTTGTCGTGATCGAACGGCGGTCCAAGGCGCCGCTGGTGCCGTTCGGGGTCCTGCGGTCGCGTTCCCTGGTCGGCGGCGACCTCCTGCTCCTCGTCACGGGCATGGCGGTCGACGGCATGCTCATCGTCCTCACCGCCCACGCGCAGTCGGTGCTCGGCTGGTCACCCGTGCGGTTCGGCCTCACGGCCGCGGTGATGACCGTGGCGGCCGTGGTCGGCGCTCTGGTCTGCCAACGGGTTGTGACCAGGGTCGGCGTGCGTCCGGTCGCGACCGTCGGCACTGCCCTGCTCGGCGGAGCCTGCCTGCTGCTCACCCGGGTGGTGTCCGAGCACAGCTCACCGCAACTGCTGACTTTTGCCCTGCTGGTCTTCGGGGCGGGCATGGGCACCGCCACCGTCTGTGCCCAGATCGCCGCGTTCACCGGTGTCGCCGAACGGCACTCCGGTCTGGCCGCCGGACTCGCCGATACCTGCTTCGCCGTCGGCACCGCCCTCGGCGTAGCCATCGCCGGCAGCGTTGTCGCCGCGCACGCACCCACGCCTGTGACCGCCGGGCCGCAGACGCTGGTTCCCGCTCATCAGACCGCGTTCGGCGTCGTCGGCCTCGTCGCGGCACTGGGCGTGGTCATCGCTCTGGCCATGCTCGGCAGGCGATCGGCACCGGTCACCAAGGAGACCGCGGCGCCTCCCGTTGACCAGACCGTGCCCGACCGCATTCCCGCCTGACCCATTGAGGAGCTTCCATGTCCGACCGTGACCCGGTTGCCGAGCTCGGCCCCTTCAGCGACTCCGGCGCCGACGCGACCCCCTGGCCGACCGCACTGCGTGAGCTCCAGCAGGCGCGACTGTTCTGGCTGTCCACCGTCCGCCCCGACGGCCGGCCCCACGTGACACCGTTGCTGGCCGTCTGGACCGGCGGCGCCCTGTACTTCGCCACCGGCGACCAAGAGCGCAAGACGCGTAACCTCCACGGCAACCACCACTGCGTCATGACAACCGGCACGAACGTCCTGGACGGTCTCGACATCACCATCGAGGGACGTGCCGAGTCGGTGCGCGACCCGACTGAACGCAGCACCACCGCCGACGCCTACGAGGGCAAGTACGGCGACCTGCTGACGAGCCCGGACGGCACCTGGCACGGCCTCGGTGACACCATCCGCTCCGGCAAGATCCTGCTGTACCGCATCGACCCGGAGACCGGATTCGCCTTCGGCAAGGGCGAGGCGTACAGCCAGACCCGCTACCGCTTCCAGCACTGACCGTTGGATTCCACGGCCGCGTGTCAGGCGGCCGAGCACCGGCCACCCTCGCAGAATGGGGGTGCCGGGCTCGCTCTCGCGCATCCAGCACGACGTGGCCATCATGTCCCCTTACCAGGAGGACAACGTACGCCGCTTCGGCGACTACATCTACGATCTGAACGCGCCGCTGGAAGACATGGAGGTCCACTTGCACCTTGGCGAGGAGGCTGCGGCGTAGATCTGTGCCGCGGGCTCGGTCGCAACACGCGGAGCCGAGGTTGGGCTCCCATCGGGGCGGCGGGACTACGAGAGTCGCGGGTCTCGCCGCCGGCCAGAGGATCTAACCTGAACCTCCTATAGCTGCGGTGAGCCGCCACCCATCGCGGATTTCGCGTTGCACCCGCTTGTCAGGCCATGCTGAAGGTGAGTGCACCGGGGAGGACAGCGAAGACCGACCGCAGTTCGGCCGCGAGAGCCGCGTGGGTAGACGTACCGGGGTTGGCTGTCCAGGCCCGCAGCGCGGCGTGGAATGACGCGACCACCAGGTCCAGTGCCAGCCTTGGCCGTGGGTCTGCAGGGTCCAGGCCCAGCCTGCGCTGCAAGGTCGCCTCGATGGCCGCGCTGGTGCGGTCGCAGTACTGGAGCCCGTACGCGGTGATCGATGGCGTCCGCTCGGCCAGTTCCCGGCTCCGCCGTACGCGGGTCACCCAGGCTCCGCTGTCGTCCATGCGCGCGAGCGCCACGAGCAACGCCTCCTGCAACACCTCCAGGACGGGCGCGCCACCGAATGACAGGTGCTCGACGTCGTCTCGCAGGCCGTTCCACAGCGCCTCCAGCGGAGCGGAGGCAACCTGTTCCTTGCTGGCGAAATTCCGGAAGAAGGTGCGCTTGGAGACCTCGACGGCCTCGCACAACTCGTCGAGGGTCACCCCGTCGAAGCCGCGCTCAGTGAAAAGCGCGAGGGCCGTATCGACCAGCGCAGTCCTGGTTCTGAGCTTCTTACGCTCCCGCAGCGAGAGCGTTTCGGGCGCGGACATGGAGGAGATGTCGGCAGTCATCTTCCAAGTGTAACGGGAACGCAAATGCCTTCCATGGGCTTATGCTCCTGAGTGGCACTTTGAGTGGATGTCTGAGGAAAGGATCGCCATGCGCGCCCTGATCGTTGATCGTTCCGTCCCCGGTGGCCTGCGGGTGGGGGAAGTTTCCGAGCCTGTGCCCGCCCCCAACCAGGCACTCGTCCGGGTCACAGCCACCTCGCTCAACTACGGCGAGGTCAAACACGGCATCGAGACAGCCGCAGAGGGGACGGTGCTCGGCTGGGACGCCGCCGGAGTCGTCGTCCAGGCAGCGGCGGATGGGTCAGGGCCCGCCGTGGGGACCCCCGTCGTGACCCTCGACGAGAGCGGCGGCTGGGCCGAGGTCCGCGCCGTGCGTACCGACTGGATCGGCGTGGCGCCCGAGCGCGCGGAGCCGGGCGCGATCAGCACCATCCCGGTCGCGGCCGGCACCGCGCTGCGCGCGCTCCACCGAATCGGGCCTATCTTGGGGCGCAGGATCCTCGTGACCGGCGCCACCGGAGGCGTCGGCCGCTACGCCGTCCAACTCGCCCGACTCGGCGGCGCACAGGTGATCGCCTCCACCGGCGACCCCGCCAAGCATGGCAAGGCGTTGCGTGCTCTGGGCGCCCACGAGGTAGTGACCGGTCCTGCGCAAGCCGGCGGCGGGTTCGACGGCGTGCTCGACATGGTGGGCGGCCCGCAACTCGTGGAAGCATTCGATCAGCTCGGTCAGGGAGGCACGCTGGTGGCAGTCGGGCACTCCACAGGTGATGGCGAGAGCTTCCCGTTCGGCGCCCTGTTCAGCGGACCAGGACGTGACGATCGCTCGATCGTCACGTTCATGCTGCTGTTCTGTGACGGGCTGGACAGGGACCTGGCCTGGCTGGCCCAGCAGGTCGCGGACGGAGTGCTGAGCCCCGAGATCACTTGGCGCGGCAACTGGAACGATGTGCCCGAGGCGGTGAGCGCTCTCATCGAACGCCGTCTGCACGGCAAGGCGGTGCTCGACCTCGCCTGACGGCCCTGCCGTCTCAGGAGCCGGCTCCGACCAGGTCAGGTCCGCGTGATGCGGTCGGCGCCGGTCGGAGCCGGTCACGAGAACCGCAGGATTGTGGTTCCTTTGCCACATGCTCGACGGATTGGTCTACCCATCGGCCGCTGTGGTCGCTGAACTTCCTGGTGATCGGCCTGTTGGTAAGGCTGGCGCCACCGGCCGCCATCTGTGGCATTGCCCCTGGTGAACCCCTTGATCCGAAGGGGTGGCGGGAAATGCCGAGTCTGTACAGAAGCGGCAATTTGAGGCTGGAGACGCACGCAGACACCCCGCTGAACACCGGCGAACAAGGCGAAATGCCGTCGCCATCCAGCAACTGGGCACTTCCGGCTCGCAAGTGGCGGCCGGTGGCGGCAGCCTTACCGACACCCCGAGTACGGAGACCTCGACTCCGACTACGTGTTCGTCAACCTCTGAGGCCGGCCCTATGGTCACCCGCTGGCCTACCCGGCCGTCTATGACCTGGTGCGACGGTTGCGCCGGCGCACCGCGATCGACTTTGACCCGCACTGGTATCGGCACACCGCCGCGACCCGGATGCTGCGTGACGGCGTCCCGATCGAGATCGTCTCTAAGCTGCTCGGTCACGCCGACGTGACCACCACGTCCAGCGTCTATGGACACCTGACGGTCGAGGACGCCCGCAAGGCGATGGAGGCAGCGGGCTGGTTCACCGGTCGAGAGGTGCAGCTGTGACTACCCCGATCCCGATCATGGCAGCCGGCTCGACCCCGAGTAACTGATCGCTTCATAATGCCGTTCGGAGCCGTCGGAGGAAGATGATGCTGCAGGCGCCCCCGGGCGGGTCGTGCGGGAGCCGAATCCACCCTGATCGGGCCTGCCCGCCGGCCGGCACCTCTCTTTGCTCGTCGGGGCATGATGAGCATCGGAACGAAAAGTCCCCTTAGTGGAATGGATCAGACCGTCCTACTGTGACTTTCCGTTCGGATGCGTTCGATGGGCCTGTTTCCGCACGCCGCAGCTTTGGCGGCGAGAGGAAGCGCACTCCGGGTCATCCCAGCCATCGTTGGATCGCCGCCCGGAGCGATGCGCGGGACTCCGCGTCCGGCTGCGGGACGTCGGAGGCCCACGCCACGTATCCGTCGGGCCGCAGCAGCAGCGCCGTGCATGGTACGGCGGATCCGGGCAGTGCCGCGGTCGCGGGGTATCCCCAGTCACCGCCGGTGAAGTCGATCAGGTGCGGGCGGCCGTCCCGGATCAGCTCGGCGAGCCGGACACCGTCTTTGAGGTCCAGGTCGGGAGCCCACCGACCGGCCAGTGGATGGTTGACGCCCACGTCGTAGCGGGCGTCAGCGCCCGACATCAGGTCGGCGATACGGCGGACGTTGTGCGGGTCGCTGAGGAGTTCGGTGAACAGCGCGCGCAGGCCGGTGACCTCGCTGCCTGGGGCGATCAGTGCGGACTGTGCGCGCGAGGACATGACCACCCGCTCGGCGACCGGGCGTCGCTCGGATTCGTAGGTGTCGAGGAGACCGGTGGGGGCCATGCCGCGCACGTCGGCCGCGAGTTTCCAGCCGAGGTTGACCGCGTCCTGCAGGCCGAGGTTGAGTCCGGGCCCGCCGATCGCCGCGTGCACGTGGGCGGCGTCGCCGACCAGAAGCACGCGGCCGTCTCGGAAACGCTCGGCCAGGCGGGTGTTGCCGCCGTTGAGCTTGCGCATCAGGTGCGGCCCCTGGCCGTCGGGCGGGCCGAAGGCGATGTCGACTTCGAGCACGCGGCGGGCGCTGGCCCGCAATTCCGCGAGCGTGAGCGGCCCCTCGGCGTCCTGCCCGTTCCACTCCATGGTGGAGATCAGCGGTGCGGGGGCGCCCGGCAGGGGCGCGTACACGAACAACCCGTGTTCGGTCCGGTGGTGCAGGAATGGCGGGATGGGTCCGTACCCCGGAATGTCGAGGCCGCCGGTGACCGGATCGACGAGGTCGGCCGGCACGACGGCATGCGCGGTGCGCGCGATCGTCTCGTCGGTCGTCACGCCGGGGAAGGCGATCCCGGCCAGCTTGCGTACGATGCTGTGCCCGCCGTCGGCGCCGATCAGGTAGCGGGTTTCGATCGTGTACGGCCCGGCCGGCCCGCTGACCTGGAGGGTCACGCCATCCGCGTCCTGGGTGAATCCGGTGAGCTCGTGACCGCGCCGGATCTCGACATGGAGTTCGACGGCCCGTTCTTCCAGCATCCGCTCGATCCTGAGCTGCGGGACCGGAAGGAGGTAGAGGGGGTTGTCGTCCAGCACACTCAGGTCCAGGGGCAGCGCGCCGAAGACGAATCCGGGGGCGGGCAGGGGTGGGTCCTGATTTCCGGTGAGCCGCTCGTACAGGCCTCGCCGGTCGAGCATCCGTACCACCTGGCCGACCAGGCCGTTGGCACGGTTCTCCTGGGTGCGCTCCGGCAGGCGCTCCAGGACCAGGGGGCGGACTCCGGCCAGGCTGAGCTCGCAGGCCAGCATCAGGCCGTTGGGCCCGGCTCCGGCTATGACGACATCGGCGATCATGGTGCTCCTTGTGGGCATGACGAATCGACCGGCGGCAGGCCGGCTGATCCTCTACAGGGAAGACGGGAAAGGTCTGGGAAGGGTCAGGGCGTGGGCAGGCCGGCGGCGACCTGGCCGAGAGCGTCGCGCAGCAGTTCCTCGAACGGCGCCGGCGCATCGCCGTGGAGCCACAGATGGATGGCCGCGAGTATGGTGGCGCCGACCGCGCCGGCGACCAGGTGCGGATACAGATCACGATCGGCATGGGTGCCGGTGCGCTCGGCGACCGCCGCGGCCAGCACATCCAGCGCGGCCGTGTGGGCTTTGAGGAACTCGCCCCGCTGCTCCGGATGCTGGGTCATCAGTTTGACCCCGGCGCTCCAGCGCTCGTCGGCCGGGCGCTCGGCCTCCTGCATGCCAAGCGCGAACCGGGCGAACACGGCGTTGGTGATGGCCTCCCACAGGGGTTCGTCGTCCGGCCTGGACCTCAGCTCGTCGGCGATCTGGACCGCCCGGTCGAAGTGCCTGGCCGCGATCGCCTCGCCCTTGCTGGAGAAGTAGTTGTTAAATGTGCGGTGCGAGACACCCGCCTCGGCGGCGATGTCCTCCACCTTGACGTTGTCGAAGCCACGCTCGACGGTCAGCTTGATCGCCGCCCAGCTCAGCGCAATCCGGGTTTCTTCCTTCTTGCGCTCTCTCAGCCCCATGCGCACACTCTACCTAAATTTGCGAACCACGCAAATATGCGAGCCACGCAAATATGCGTAGATCGCATGTATACGGCGCCCTTGCTTCGGGTCCAGCCGAGATGCGGCCGATACCGGCCATGGGTTGATCTTGAAGGCGCTCACCTGGGAAAGAACGCGGCACCGGGACAGCCAAACACGGCCTCGGATTCCGAGAGGCACCGATCTCCGGATCTGCTTTGAGATCGGACTTCCGGGATTCCGCCTCCCCGGGCAGCGGAGAAGCCCCGACCCATTTCCGAGATTACGAACATGATCGGCTGGTGGCCGCCGCTGGCCCTACCTCGGCTGGACCCGAACCGGGCCTAGGCCACTGCGACTCGGCGGCGGTACCGGCCGGGCGCCACGCCGAACTCCCGCTTGAAGGCGTTGCCGAAGGCGAACTCCGACCCGTACCCCACTCGCTCGGCCACCTCCGCCACCGACGCGTCGGACTCGCGCAGCATGCGCGCCCCGCTCGCCAGCCGCCACCAGGTCAGGTACGCCAGCGGCGGCTGCCCGACCAGCCCCGTGAAGCGGCGGGCGAAGCCGGCGCGCGACATGCCCGCATGGGCGCCGAGCGACTCGACCGTCCAGCGGCGGACCGGGTCGCGGTGGATGGCGTCGAGCGCGCGGCCGATGGCGGGGTCGGCCAGCGCGGCGGCCCAGCCGGACAGCGTGCAGAGCTCGTCCTGGGTCTCGAAGTAGGCTCGCAGGACGTACAGCTGCAACATGTCGAGCAGGGACGACACGACGGTGTCCGTGCCGGGGCGCGGGGTGTCGATCTCAGCGGCCAGCAGTTCGACGGCGGCCCTCAGCTCCGGATGGCTGCCGAGCGTCGCGGGCAGGTGGATCACGCCGGGCAGCGAGCCCAGGATCGGGTGCGTCCTGTCGAGGTTGAGCCGGTAGCCGCAGGACAGGATCACGGTCTCGGCCCCGGCGCCACCGAAATCGGCCGAGGCGAACAGCTCGGAATGCGGATCGCAGTCCGACTCGACCAGCGGCCTCGCGGGATCGTCGGCCAGCCCGAACGGGTCGCCGTGCGGCAGGAACACCAGGTCGCCCATGCTCAGCGGAACGGGCTCGCCATCCGGGGGAATGAGCCAGCAGGACCCGCGCAGCATCACCTGGAAACCGGCGGACCCGGGCGCCGAGCGGAACGACACGCCCCAGGGCGCCCGCCAGGAGACACGGGCGGAGGTGGGGCGCCCGCACCGCATGAAGGCCACTACGTCGCTCAGCATATCCATGTGGCGAGTCTATGGCATGAGACGCTGGCGTATAAATGTTGGACAGCAGAGCATTCAACATCTCAGTAAGTCTCCCTAGGGTGGTTCGCGTAACCAATCGAGGGAGCATTGACATGCTGAAGATAGGCATCATCCTGGGCAGCACCCGTCCCGGCCGCAACGGCGAGGCGGTGGCGCACTGGGCCCGCGATCTGGCGGTCAAACGAGGCGATGCCGAGTACGAGCTCGTCGATCTGAAGGACTACAACCTGGGCAACCTGGACGAGCCCGAGCACCCCGCCATGGGCGACTACCGGCACGAGCACACCAAGCGCTGGTCGGCCAAGATCTCGTCCCTGGACGCGTTCGTGATCGTGACCCCCGAGTACAACAACTCATACCCCGGCGCGCTCAAGAACGCCCTCGACTTCCTGTACGCGGAATGGAACAACAAGGCGGCCGGTTTCGTCGGCTACGGCGTGGACGGCGCACCCCGGGCGATCTCGCACCTGCGGCACGTCCTGGGCCTGCTCAGCGTGGCCACCGTGTCGGACCAGGTCGGGCTGTCGATCCACACCGACTTCGCGGACGGCTTCAAGCCCGCCGCCGCCCACGAGGACCGGCTGAACCGCGTCCTCGACCAGGTCCTCGCCTGGGGCTCCGCCCTGCGTCCACTCAGGGGGTGAGCCAACGGGCGGGTGCCCCGCCGGTCGCCGTCAGGCGGCCACCCCGGTCCGGTACAGGCGCTCGATCGCGTCGGTGCCGGCCCCCGGGTCCAGCCGAGGTACGGCCAGCGGCGGCCACCAACCGATCATGTTCGTGATCTCGGAAATGGGTCGGGGCTTCTCCGCTGCCCAGGGAGGCGGAATCCCGGAAGCACGTGATCTGCGGATCACTGATCCCCGACGCCGGACAGTGGTGGAACGCCTCCCTCGTCTTCGCCCCCGAAGGTGAGCGACACACCTATCGGAAGATCAACCTGGCGATGAACGAGCGCGGCGTGCTGGCTGCCGGCTCCGCCCTTCCCGTGCACCGGCTCGCGCTTCCCGCGGGAGAGGTCACCGTCGGGACGCAGATCTGCCGGGAGATTCGCTTCCCCGAGCAGTGGCAGCACCTCGCCCGCTGCGGCGCGCAGATGCTCGTGTATCTGACGAATGCCGCCAACCCCGCCGAGCCGTACGGGGTTGGCGCAGCCACCTGATCAGCCGGGCGGCCGAGAACCAGCGATGGGTGCTGTCGGCCAACGTCGCCGATCCGGTCACCCACTGCCCGACGATGATCGTCTCCCCGAGAGGCGAGGTCGTCGCCGAGACGGCCGGCGGGGAACCCGCCGTGCTGCGCGCGGTGATCGACACCGGCGGCGCCGGTGACTGGTATCTCGGCCAGCGCCGCCACGCGTCAACCGCCCCCCCAGCGGCCCCCACAGGCGCGAACGGCACACCCGGTCAGGCGAGGCGAGCCAGAACGGGGCCCTGTGCCAGGCCCTGGCGGACCTGGCGGGTGAGATCGTCGGCCAGGATTTCCGGCTGGCTCTTGGCGAGACCGTCGAGTGCTTGGGCGGCGACGTCGGCGGGGTCGGCCTTCGGGACGCCGGGCATCCCGGCGGTCATGTCGGTGTCCATGAAGCCGACGTGGAGCGCCGAGACGCTGATTCCTCGGGGCTGGAGTTCCTCGCGGGCTGCGTCGGTCAGGGCCCATGCGGCGGCCTTGGCTGCCGCGTACGCCCCGGCCCGTGCCGGGTGCATCCACGAGATCACCGACAGGATGTTCAGGATCGCGCCGCCGCCGTTGGCCTCGATGACCGGCGCGAACGCCCGTGTGACGGCAAGGGGGCCGTAGAAGTTCGTCTCCAGTTCCCGGCGCACCGTGTCGATGTTGCCGGCGATCAGCGGCGTACCGGTGGAGATCCCGGCGTTGTTGACAAGAAGGTTCGCGTCGGTGGCGATCTGAGCGGCGGCCCGGATTGATTCGTGGTCGGTGACGTCGAGCCGGAGCGGGGTGATGCCTGGCAGGTCCAGCTCGTCAGGGCGGCGTACTGCCGCATAGACCGATGCTCCGCGCTCCAGCAGCTGGGTCGCCAGGTGACGTCCCAGACCCCGGTTCGCGCCGGTGATGACCGCGATCGCGCCGTTCAGTTCCATGTCTGCCTCCTTGAGCGTGGGCCCGGCCTCGGACCTCAAAATAGATTATGTATATAATCTATAGCAGGAGCGTAGAATAGATGATGTCCAACATCCAACGAGGGGGAGCGAATGGGGCGCAGATCACAGGCGCAGGCGCAGCAGAACCGCGAGCGTGTCGTCGACACGGCGTCCCGGCTCTTCCGCGAGCAGGGCACCGAGGTCAGCGTCGCCGACCTGATGAAAGCGGCCGGACTGACCCACGGCGGGTTCTACAAGCAGTTCGCCTCCAAGGAAGCGCTTATCGGCGAGGCGACCGCGCACGCCTTCGATGAAAACGCCCGTCTGCGCGCCACCGCACTCGAACGGCACGCCGGGGACCATGACACCGCCCAGCGGGCGTTCATCGACGCCTACCTCTCAATCGGGCACCGCGACAACGCCGCGGACGGCTGCCCTGTCGCCGGGCTTGCCGTCGACATCGCCCGCGGTCACGGCGACACCGAGGCTCGCCGCGTCTTCACCGAGCAGGTCGGCGACACCGCCGCCTGGCTCGCCACCGAAGGCCATGACGGCATCGCCCGGCTGTGCACCATGGTCGGCGCCCTCGTCCTCGCCCGCGCCACCACAGGCAACCCGCTGTCCGAAGACATCCTCGCCGCCGCACGCGCGATATTGACCGGCACCAGCAACCAGTTCGCCCCGTAGGCGGCCACCCCGCGGGTGGGTCGTCGAGGCAGTTTGCGTTACCACACCGGTTTGCGCTCGTGGTGCGGATGTCCCGATTTGTGTGTCGAGGAATCCAATACGGTGAACACCCGAAAAACGATGAATCCTGAAAAATCATCTTCAGTGGGAGTAGACGGGGCAGGCCAGGCGTGGAACTGCGAGACATCGAGATCTTCCTGACCCTGGCCGAGGAACTGCACTTCGGACGCACCGCCGCCCGCCTGCATGTATCACCCGCCCGCATCTCCCAGGCGATCCAGAAGCAGGAGCGGCACATCGGCGCGCCGTTGTTCGAGCGCAACAGCCATACCGTACGGCTGTCGCCGGTCGGGCGGCAGCTGCGCGACGACCTCCGGCCTCTTTACGCCGGGCTGAAGGACAGCATGGAGCGCGCCCAACTCGCCGGCCAGGGCATCATCGGCACCCTGCGCGTCGGTATGTTGCCCGCCAACGCCTACGACCTGCGCCCTTACTGGGATGTCTTCCGCCTGCGGCACCCACGGTGGAAGCTGCGCGTCCAGAAGAGCCAGTTCAGCGACGCCTTCGCCGCGCTGCGCCGCGGGGACATCGACGTCCTGATCGCTTGGCTGCCCATCGACGAGCCCGACCTCACCGTGGGACCGGGCCTGTTCGCCGAGCCCCGGGTGCTGGCCGTCTCCACCGGTCACGAGCTCACCCGCCACACGTCAGTCTCCTTGGAGATGGCCGCCGACTTCCAGCACCCGCAGTCCGACACCCGGCCCGACTACTGGTACGACGCCGCCATTCCGCGCGAGACCCGCCGCGGCCGCACGATCGAGCGTGGCCCGCTGGTGCATGACACGGAAGGCGCCATCACCCTCGCCAGCATGGCCGAGATCGTTGTGCTCTTCCCCGCCCACATGACCCGTTACTGGATACGGCCGGACATCACCTACCTGCCGGTCACCGACATGGGGACGCTGCCGTACGCGCTGGTGTGGCGCAGCGAGACGGAGAACGAGCCCATCCGCGCCCTGGCCGAGGTCGTCCGCGATCTCGGCCCCCTCGCGCCACAGAGCTGATCGCCGAACAGCACGGTGAACCCAGAAGTGTTGGGCGGTCCGGACGTCATCAGGTGCAGCAGTACCTTGGGTCGAGCCGTGGCTCATTTCAGCGTTGTTTAGCGAGGAACCCCAGGCGTTCACGCCCGGGAGGAATCGCTTCCCGGCCCTGGGGGTGTGAACGTCCGGTCGTCAGCCCGGGCATTTCTGGTTTTCGATGTACTCCTTGATGATGCTCAAGGGTGCGCCGCCGCAGGAGGCGGCGAAATAGGACGGTGACCAGAAATGGCCGCCCCACAGGTACGTGCGGACGTGAGCGGGTACTCCTTGCGCAGTAGCCGGGCAGACACGCCCTTGAGGCTGTTCACCAGCGTCGAGAGGGCGACTTTGGGTGGGTAGTGCACGAGCAGGTGCACGTGATCCTCCTCGCCGTTGAACTCGACCAGCTGGGCGCCGAGGCTGCCGCACACCTCGATCATGATGTCTGCGCAGCGACGCAGAATCTCGTCGGTGAAGGCCCCGCACCGATACCTGGAGGTGACGACCGAATGCGCGTGCAGCGTGTGGACAACGGTTCGGCCCCGGCGGAGGTCGGAGTCGGGTTCCCATCACGATGACATAGACCAAAGGATAGTGTGGGCGATGTGAAGCTGGCGGTGCGGGTGAGACTCCTGCCGACGCCTGAGCAGGCGGCGGCGCTGGAGGCGACCCTGCGCGCGGTCAACGACGCGGCCACCTGGGTGGCGGCGCTCGCCCACAGCCAGCGGGTATTTCGCAATTACGACCTGCGCAAGCACGCCTACGGGCAGATCAAGGACAACTACGGGCTGGCGGCTCAGGCCGCGCAGCACGTCATCAAGAAGGTCACCGACGCCTACGCCAC